>NZ_JBXUJJ010000025.1:0-1219 GCF_059115485.1 Parageobacillus sp. NEAU-HV-2 | reverse complement strand
TAAGCGAGTAAGATCCCTCGAAGATGACGAGGTCGATAGGTCCGAGGTGGAAGCGTGGCGACACGTGCAGCTGACGGATACTAATCGATCGAGGACTTAACCACGAAAAGCGCAGGCGACTGGTTAGCCCCGATGGGCGCTGGAAGACCTGCGAGGAGGCTGTTGCCGCCACAGCAGGTCTGAAGCGACCCAAGGGGCTAGGAGCCGGAGCTAGACATCAGAAAAGCGCAGGACGCCCGCCTATCGGCGAGGTGCGCTGGAGGGCCCGTGAGGAGGCTGTCGCCGCCGCAACGGGACCGAAGCGTCGCGAGCCGATGGCGTCCGGAGCTAGACAGCACGAAAAGCGCAGGACGCACGGCTTCTTCCCAACAGACGGTTATCTAGTTTTGAAGGAATGAAACCCTCTTGACAATGAGTATAGTTCCATTATAATAAAACTTGTCTATCACTTGCCTAGTGACAATGGCGGAGAGGAAACACCCGTTCCCATCCCGAACACGGAAGTTAAGCTCTCCAGCGCCGATGGTAGTTGGGGCCAGCGCCCCTGCAAGAGTAGGTCGTCGCTAGGCAGGTATTGTGGAGGATTAGCTCAGCTGGGAGAGCACTTGCCTTACAAGCAAGGGGTCGGCGGTTCGATCCCGTCATCCTCCACCACATGTATATTTGTTTACATTGAGCAGCCATGAATCATTTAGCATAGGAAATACAGGAAGGTTTACATAAAATTGTTTATATGACTGTTTTGGCTCGGTAGCTCAGTCGGTAGAGCAAAGGACTGAAAATCCTTGTGTCGGCGGTTCGATTCCGTCCCGAGCCACCACTTACTTCTAAGTAAAATATATCAAGGGTGTATATCAATCCTCATATGCCGGCTTAGCTCAATTGGTAGAGCAACTGACTTGTAATCAGTAGGTTGCGGGTTCAAGTCCTGCAGCCGGCATCCCTATAATGTACGAGCCATTAGCTCAGCAGGGGAACAACGAGCCTAAGCTTCGACGAATTCGCTACGAGTTGTCTCGACGCATTCCGCATCTTCGAATTTGCTGGTAGAGGAAGAGGCAACGAAAAACAACGAGTGTCTTGATTTGATATGAGCCATTAGCTCAGTAGGTAGAGCATCTGACTTTTAATCAGAGGGTCGGAGGTTCGAGTCCTCCATGGCTCACCACTTTGCGGGTGTGGCGGAATTGGCAGACGCACCAGACTTAGGATCTGGCGC
>NZ_JBXUJJ010000024.1:0-13280 GCF_059115485.1 Parageobacillus sp. NEAU-HV-2 | reverse complement strand
ATTAGCTCCGGTTTCCCGGAGTTATCCCGGTCTTACGGGTAGGTTGCCCACGTGTTACTCACCCGTCCGCCGCTAACCAAACAAGAGCAAGCTCTCATTCGGTCCGCTCGACTTGCATGTATTAGGCACGCCGCCAGCGTTCGTCCTGAGCCAGGATCAAACTCTCCATAGAAAGTTGATTGGCTTCTTTTCAGCTTCAGCACCGACACCACATGGTGTCTTGTCGCCTTCGCTTTTCTTATTGTCCAGCTCCGGCTCGCAACGCCTTGCGGAAAATAACCTTCCTCCGTCGACATGCAAGCATGTCTCGTCGGAAGAACATTTTCCTTCCGGCGTTAGGCGCTCGCCTTCGCTTTTCGTTGTGGACGCTTCGTTTTGTTCAGTTTTCAAGGAACATTTATTTTGTTCTCTAAAAGCGACTTTTATAATATATCACTTTGAATTTAACCTGTCAATATGTTTTTTTAATTTTTTTCACCGCATCAAAGCGGCTTTATTAATATAACATCATCGTTAATTAAATGTCAACCATTTATCATAGGTATTTTTATCCGTCAAATACCTCTTTCTGCACTCTACATTCGCCGCGATCCACACATACCACCAAACAAACAGCATATGTGTTCTAACCTTTATTTATATGCCGTCATTTTTCTAAAGAAGTACAATATTAGTGGCAATACTTCCATCTACAAACGACACGATTGAGTTGCTGTATGTCCAAACTGCAATATGTTTAGCCGTCAAATCTCTGGTAAACAAAAAGAAAGATGCCACAAAAGATCATTCGTATGGCATCCTCTAGTTTGCTTTAACGTTTCCATTCTCTCTCCAACATTCCATAAACAACGTGGTCAACGAAATGGTCGTAAAGCCATTCTGCCTCGCGGATTGTTCCTTCGTTTGTAAATCCTAATCGTTCAGGAATGGCCCTGCTTCGTTTATTTTCCACTGCACAGCGGATTTCGACTCGATGCAAATGCTGTTCATCAAATAAATAATCGATACACGCTTTACACGCCTTTGTCATCAACCCCAACCCTTGAAACTGCTCTCCGAGCCAGTAGCCGATGCTCGTTTTTCGATTGGCGCGATCGATATAATGAACCCCGATGACCCCCGCCAGTTGTCCTTTATGCCAAATTCCGGCTTCAAAGCCGTTTCCAGCGGCAAATTTCTGCAATCCTCCGGTGATAAACGCTTTCGAATCCTCTACTGTTTTTGTCGAGTCCACCCACGGAAGCCACTTCCGCAAATGCGGACGGCACGAATCGACTAACGCAAATAATCGTTCTGCATCTTCAGCTGTGAGCAACCTCAACCATGATTCGTCATCCAAGCGGTGGATAAACATAGCAATCCTCTCCCTCCTCCACAAATTTTTCCTACTATTATAGCAAATTCCAACAAAAAAAGCCCGCCCTTTCGGCGGACCTTTTCTATTCTCTTAAAAAGACAAAGTATAAGATAAAGATGACAAATAACGCATATAAAAGCGGATGAACTTCTTTGCCTCGTCCTTTTAAAACCATCGTAATTGGGTAAAAGATGAATCCAACCGCGATGCCTGTGGCGATGCTGTAGGAAAGCGGCATTGTAATCAGCGTGAAAAACGCTGGAACCGCCACCTCGAATTTTTTCCAATCGATTTCACCGATCGAAGATACCATCAGCACGCCAACGATAATGAGTGCTGGTGCGGTGACAGGCGCAGTAATCACACTTAACAGCGGCGAGAAAAATAACGACAGCAAAAACAAAATCCCTGTCACGACCGCAGAGAAACCGGAACGTCCACCAGCTGCGACACCTGCCGATGATTCGATATAAGAAGTCGTCGTAGATGTTCCAAGCACGGATCCAACCATGACCGCCGTCGCATCGACAAGCAATGCTTTTCCTGCGCGCGGCAGCTTATTATCTTTTAACAGCCCCGCTTGGTTGGCCACCGCAAGCAATGTGCCCGTGGCGTCAAAAAAGTCGACGATGAAGAAAGTTAAGACAACACCAAGCATTTTTAGCGAGAAAATGTCTGGCAAATGTTTAATCGCAACGCCGAACGTTGGCGAAATGTCAGGAATAGCGCCAACGACTTTATGCGGCACGTCGATTAGGCCGAAAATCATGCCGACAATCGCTGTAATGACCATGCCGTAAAACACGCCGCCATTGACTCTTCTTACCATTAAAATGACGGTCACGAACAAACCGAAAATCGCCAATAGCGTGTCGCCATCTCTCAAATCGCTTAACCCTACTAATGTTGCTGGGTTATCGACGATGATTTTCGCATTTTGCAGACCGATAAATGTAATAAACAGCCCGATCCCCGCGCCGACCGCATATTTCAATTCAACTGGGATCGCATCAATGATTTTCTCACGAATACCTGTTAACGACAAAATCGTAAAAATCACACCGGATACAAATACCCCCGCTAACGCCGTCTGCCACGGAATATGCATGTGGAGCACAACAGTAAACGCAAAAAACGCGTTCAACCCCATTCCCGGAGCGAGCGCGATCGGGTAACGCGCCAAAACGCCCATTAAAATACAGCCATATGCGGCAGCGAGCGCCGTCGCTACAAACACTGCACCTTGGTCAATCCGCAATTCGTTTGGAAAATCTTTTACCGCTCCTAAGGAAAGCGTGAACGGGTTGACGAATAAAATGTACGCCATCGACAAAA
Source organism: Parageobacillus sp. NEAU-HV-2 (assembly GCF_059115485.1). NCBI lineage: Bacteria > Bacillati > Bacillota > Bacilli > Caryophanales > Anoxybacillaceae > Parageobacillus > Parageobacillus sp. NEAU-HV-2. The sequence continues at coordinate 10,588 of NZ_JBXUJJ010000024.1, read as the reverse complement.
AGGTTGTCAGCCCAGCGATGATCTCTGTACGGTAATTCGTGCCGAGCTCTTCAAATTGAAAATATTTTTTCACTTCTTGTCCCCCCTACTAAAATAAAAACGCTTCTAGTAAGCTACCAGAAGCGTTGACTAAGAAGGAATAATGAACATAGAGAGGACGCGCAAGCCAAAAACACGCTCTCTATCCCATTATACCTCGTAGTCAAGCTATTTACGGTAGCTTGGTAGAAACTCCCGAGCCATATTCCCGGGATTATACGACGTATTTTGACAATATTCGCGATCTAGGTACATTGTATCAGCACGATCACTGAATGTCAATAAAAAAGACGAACATTTTAGGCCAAATGTCCGTCTTTTGTTCGTTTTATAGAAATTATTCCCATTCAATCGTTGCCGGCGGTTTGCTCGTAATGTCATAAACGACCCGGTTCACATGCGGCACCTCGTTGACGATGCGTGTAGAAATTTTCTCGAGTACTTCCCATGGAATGCGGGCCCAATCGGCAGTCATACCATCGACAGATGTCACAGCGCGAATGGCAACCGTATAGTCATAGGTACGGGCATCGCCCATGACACCGACGCTGCGGATGTCCGGTAGTACTGTAAAGTATTGCCAAATTTCACGGTCTAACCCTGCTTTTTTGATTTCTTCGCGCAAAATTGCATCCGATTCGCGGACGATTTCCAATTTTTCCTCTGTGACCTCACCAAGCACGCGGATGCCCAAGCCAGGGCCTGGGAACGGCTGCCGCCAAACGATTTCGTCCGGAAGGCCCAATTCCGTGCCAAGCGCACGCACTTCATCTTTAAAAAGCGTATTCAGCGGTTCAATCAATTTAAATTTCATATCTTCCGGCAGTCCGCCGACGTTATGGTGGGACTTAATCGTCTGCGCCGTTGCCGTGCCGCTTTCAATAATATCGGTATATAACGTGCCTTGCACTAAAAATTCGATGCCTTCTAATTTGGCCGCTTCATCGTCAAACACATAAATAAATTCGTTCCCGATGATTTTCCGCTTTTGTTCCGGGTCCGTTACCCCTTTTAATTTCGACAGAAAGCGCTCTTTCGCATCGACTTTGATGACATTCATATGGAATCCTTCGCGGAACGTTTTCATGACGCTTTCTGCCTCGCCTTTGCGCAGGAGGCCGTGGTCGACAAAAATGCAGGTGAGCTGATCGCCAATCGCGCGATGGACAAGCACGGCCGCCACCGAAGAATCAACGCCGCCACTTAACGCGCAAAGCACTTTTTTATCCCCGACCAGTTCGCGAATTTTGCGCACTTCGCTTTCAATAAAGTTTTCCATCGTCCAATCGCCTTTGCACCCGCACACATCAAAAACGAAACGTTTTAAGATATCATTTCCGTAAACGGAATGACGCACTTCCGGGTGAAACTGAACCGCGTAAAACTTCCGCGTTTCATCACTCATTGCCGCAATCGGGCAAGAAGCGCTCGTCGCATCGACCGTAAACCCTGCTGGAGGGGCGGTCACTAAATCGCCATGGCTCATCCAAACGACTTGTTCATCTGGGAGCTGCTTAAACAGTGCGGAAGCGTTTTTCACTTGAATCATCGCTTTTCCGTACTCGCGGTGGGTTGCTCCTTCCACCTTGCCACCTAAATGATGGGTCATCAGCTGCATGCCATAGCAAATTCCCAAAATCGGCAAACCGAGCTGAAAAATTTGCGGGTCGCATGTAAACGCATTGTCGTCATAAACGCTGTTTGGACCGCCGGAAAAAATGATGCCTTTGGCATTCATGGCGCGAATTTGTTCCGCCGTAATCGTATGCGGATGTAGCTCGCTGTATACGCCAAACTCACGAATGCGGCGGGTAATTAATTGATTGTATTGACTGCCAAAGTCCAATACGACAATCATTTCTGGTTTCATGCCATCACCTCATTAAAAAATAAAAAACTAGAATCGCCTTCAAAAACGACTATGAAGGCAGAATTCTAGCTCATTCTGCCTTCATAGTCAGGTCGTTTACGGCGACCCGGTAGAGACACTTGGACCATATTTCCAAGCATATATGAAGGGAACAACTAATTACGCTATGCAAATTTTAATTCATTCTATCAACTTCTCCGCCAAACGGTCAAGACACTGTCTTTTTAATTAAATTTTCCCATAATTCTCGCACTTCATCCCAATCAATTGAGTTATTTTTTGGTAGATAAACCGACTTTTCATATAACATCGTCAGCCGCGTCATTTCTTTTGTTTCAAACCAATCGTCGACGTAGGCTGCATACTCCCGCAGCGTTTGATGCGACTTCCGTTTTAAGCCGTAATCATCCAAATGGCGCAGCAAAGATAAGTACGCTGCCGCAAACGGGTTATCCCCTCTTTTCCGCTTATATTGAAAGCGGAGAATCGTCACATATGGCCACCATTTTCTTCTTGTCTTATATACCGCCCATACAAAGGCGAAAAACACAACCAAAGCAATAGCGATACGTTTCCATGACCACGCAGCCAAAAAGTTGTCCAATATCCTGCTGTCTTGCGATAGCAAAGAAGGTGACTGTTTTCTCACCTCGTCTAAAGGAACGCGGTTTTGTTCCGGCGTACGCTGTTCTGGAAGCGGCGCTGTCTCCGAATCCGGCGAAGAAGCAGTAAATACGTAAGGATTTGTGAATCCTTGTGTCGGTTCAAATGGAACCCAGCCGATTCCGGAAAAGTATACTTCTACCCATGAGTGAGCATCATTGTTCGTAATTTCATAGATGCTTTTTCCGTCCTTTTCTTCGATCAGCCGTCCGGATGTATAGCCTTTTACCCAGCGTGCCGGTATGCCAAGCGAACGAAGCATGACTACCATGGAAGTAGAAAAATTATCGCAATACCCTCTTTTTGTTTCAAATAAAAATTGGTCGACGTAATCGTCATTTTTTCCAGGAACAGCTACATCAGTCGTTTCATACGTATAGCCGTTAACATGGAAGTATTGTTCCACCGCTTTTACTTGTTCATATTGTGTTGGCTTCCCGTTCGTAATCTGCTTGGCCAGGTCACGCACTCGTTTTGGCAAATCTTCCGGAAGCTGCGTATAACGTTCAAGCAATTCCGCATCCTCGACAGGCGGAGCCGCTTTTAACGCGTCAACCGAAAAGCTTGGATATTCATAAACGAGGTCATAGGACGTTAACGGCAGCGTATATGCAGAGCGGTCCGTCGTATAAATTTTCTCTGTCGCTGCCTCCATTCGATATACGACATCTTCCTGTGCCTTCACTTTTTTTAAGCCAAGCGGATAAACGAGGTGGAAGTATGTCTCTTTCATATGAACGCTAGCCGTTATTTGCTGTTTTTTCAGTGCTGGAGACCACCACGAATAATTAATATCCATGTCGTTTTCCAATGATCGCATCTGCTCGCTTTGGAAACTTTCCCATCCCTTTCCGGTATAAATGTCTTTCGTTTCGACCCGCCAATAATGACGGCGCTCATCCTCCGCCGTGAACACGACAGTATCATCGGCAATAAACGGGCCGCCAAGACGGGAGTCATTTTGTCCATAGCCGACTTTTTTGACCTTTAGAGCGGCAGGATCTATCTGTTTCTTTTCCGGCGCGGCGGCATAGCTTTTCACAAATGCCACTGGGTCTGGCCATTGCGGTGGAAGCTTCGGACTAAAATAGCCGACAAGGACAGCTAGTCCCACGAAAGATAAACAAGCTCCCCACCATCGTCTTATTCCGCCTACTGCTGGCGACTGTTCGCGAAGCCGTTCGATATGAAGCAGGCTTAAAAAGAAAAAGCCAAAAACGACTAAGCGAACGATGGCGCCGTTTCCGCGGAACAGCGTAAATGTATCAAGCACAGTAACGTATATCACCGTCAACACGTAAAAGAAAAATAGCCGTTTTCGCACAACAATCCAATGGTGCCAGACATAAGCACCTAGCCACAACAAACCGAAAAATAGAAAACTGCGCAAAGAATTGCTAAGCTCTATCAGGCGGGCTATAAATAAGATAGCAACATGGTCGCAAATCTCTTGCCATATCCGCGTCGGCACGGTAAAAAGGGAAACATGATAGAACCACTTGTTTAGCGCCCATAAAATGTAGGTGCTTTTCACAACAGCGGATAGCCAAAAAGGAAGACGCCAAAAATAAAACAGAAAGCAGAGCACGATAAACCAAATGAACACTTCCACACTCCCGGTATCGGATATCGTTTCGAGCGGAAGCAGCCATTCGATTAGCAGCCAGCAGGCTAATCCGTATATAAGCGCGTTTATGGCGATATGCCTCATTGTCTTCATCGCTCATCCCTGCCTTGCAAAGTCGCCCGCATCGTGCGCGGGGATAGGACCGACACGCTGACGCCGCTTTGGCGCAACATGTCCGCTAAACGGTATTCTTCTTTTGTCATCTCTTCTTTAAGCAAAAACAACATCCCACGGCGCCGCATCGCCATCTCCCGAAGCAGAAAAACGAATTCCTCCTGCAACGACGACGTGATGTAACAAAGGGTGGCGGAGGCCGCTCCGCTCCTTTTTTCATTGGCAATGACGCGGGCGAATGGCTCATGGCTGTCACAAACGACCCTCGCCAAATGCGAAAATAAATGCTGTAAATGCTCCTCGCTATTGCGCGCCGGAAAAACAAAGCGGTCACGGCCGACAGAAACCAACCCCGTCCGCACTCCTGTGTGAATCGCCGCCCGCAATAGCGAAGCGGTAAAGGTGACAAGCTCTTCAAACAACGGCGTCGGCGTGCGGTCGAGCACCATGATGAAGTCGTCGCTCCGTTGCTCTTCAAATTCCTTCGTCATTAATTGCTGCTTGCGCGCCGATGCCTTCCAATGCACCCACGAAAACCTGTCTCCCGGCACATACTCACGAACTCCGACCGCCATCGTTTGATCACGATGAAGCTGCAGCGTGGAAGCGGCCGTTCCTTGCTCAAAAAGTTCCCGCACCTGGCGATACGTCATAGCGATATAGCGCGGATATACGACAATAGTATCTTCAACGGCATGAACGGACTGTTTTTCAATGAGGCCGAAAAAATCGCTTGCCGTCAAACAAACAGAGGAAAACGTATGTTCACCGCGCGGTAAATATTCCAACTCATACGTATAAGAAAATTTCTTTTTCCAAATGAAGGAGATGATCCTTTTTGACGGCCGCATGTTCAGCGTCACAATATCTTCTTCGCCAATCATGATAGCGACAAATGGAAACCAAATTGGGAGCTGCACTTCAATGGTAACAGTGAGCCGTTCGCCAGCATGATATTGCCGTTGCGGAATGATGCGTCTCACCACGACACGCTGCCATGGATATAAGGCAATCGCAAAGGAATAAAACGAAAACGGCAAAAAACTATAAAACAAAAACCAGCTCACAAACCCGCCTTGAAACATGGCGTAGGCGAAAAGAACAAAAAGCAAACTACATAATTCGAATATTTGTATCGTTAACCGCTTTTTCTTTTTCATTTTTCCACTACCTTTGAATCGGCACCGGAGTTCGGGCGATCATTTGTCCGACAATGGCTTCTGCAGTAAGCCCATCAAATTTTGCCTCCGATTTCATAATAATGCGATGGGATAACACATACGGAGCTAAAAATTGGACATCATCAGGAATGACAAATTCACGTCCGTGGATAAACGCATAGGCTTGAGACGCCTTCATCAGCGCCACCGAACCGCGCGGGCTTACCCCTAGGTAAACGGACGCGTTCGAACGGCTTCGCTGCACAATGTTAACGATGTAACGCTTAATAGGATCGCTGACGTATACTTCCGCCACCTTCCGCTGTAGCTCCAGCAGCTCATCCAAAGCCATTACAGGGCGAATTTCCTCAATAGGCGGCACTTTTTCCACACGGCTTAATATTTCTACCTCTTCCTCAGGGGATGGATATCCCATGTTTAGCTTTAATAAAAAGCGGTCCAGTTGGGCTTCCGGGAGCGGATATGTTCCTTCATATTCAATCGGGTTTTGCGTTGCCATGACAAAAAACGGACGCGGCAATGGTCTTGTCGCCCCATCCACTGTAACACTTCCCTCTTCCATCGCTTCCAAAAGCGCCGCTTGCGTTTTCGGCGACGTGCGGTTGATTTCATCGGCCAGCACGATGTTCCCCATAATCGGCCCAGGCTTGTATTCAAATTGCCTCTCTCTCGGGTTATAAATAGACACGCCTGTCACATCGCTCGGAAGCAAGTCAGGGGTGAATTGAATCCGCTTAAACTGTGCGTTGATCGATTTGGCCAGCGCTCGCACCAACATCGTTTTGCCGACGCCGGGAACGTCTTCCAAAAGCACATGTCCTTTAGCCAGCAGCGCGACAAGGCTTAATATTGCCACATTTCTTTTTCCCACAATCACTTTCTCTATATTTTCTACAACCTGTTCTATCGAAGGCTGTAACATTTCTTTTGCCGTCATGAATGAAACTCCTTTGCATTTAGGATGGTGATCAAATTGAAACTTTTAGACGTAGACATTTCGCGTTTCTACTATTAATATAATAACTAATATACATAATTTTTGGAATAATTTTTATAAATTGCATTGTTTATGCCGTTTTTGGCGATTACGCTGCTGTGGCTTTTAACATGTCCACCGAGAAGTCTCCCACCTCTAAACAGAGTGTAGGTGGGAGAGGTTCATATTCAAAAAAAGAGCTGCCAGAAGAAGGGCATTTGCCTAAATAAAAAATCATCCTAGGGTCGCTAGGATGATTTTTTCTATTGTCACACCATGTTCTCCGCTCTCACCCACTGATCGTACTGCTCAGCGGTGACATATCCCGTTTTCAGTGCCGCTTCTTTTAGCGTCAATCCCTCGTTAAACGCCAGTTTCGCTATTTCAGCCGCTCGATCATAGCCAATGTGCAGGCTTAAGGCGGTCACCAGCATGAGCGAGCGGTCGACATATTCCTTCATTTTGCCTTCATTCGCTTCAAGGCCTTTCACGCAGTGAATGTCAAAAGAATGAATGGCGTCGCCTAACAGTTGCAGCGACTGCATCGCATTATACAGAATGACCGGTTTAAATACGTTTAATTGAAAATTGCCTTGGCTGGCGGCAAATCCGATCGCCGCGTCATTGCCAAATACTTGCACCGCCACCATCGTCACTGCCTCGCTTTGCGTCGGATTCACTTTCCCCGGCATAATCGAGCTTCCCGGCTCATTCGCCGGAATCGTAATCTCGCCTAGACCAGAGCGTGGGCCGCTCGCCAACCAGCGCACATCATTTGCGATTTTCATCATATCGGCCGCCAGCGCTTTCACGGCGCCGTGAACGTAAACAATTTCATCATGGCTAGTTAAGGCATGAAATTTATTAGACGCTGAACGAAACGGATAACCTGTTTGTTTATGCAGCTGCTCGGCCACTTTATCGCCAAACGAAGCCGGCGCATTCAATCCCGTGCCGACCGCTGTCCCGCCGATCGCCAAATTTAACAGCTGCTCACTTGCCTGCTTGATCATGTCCCTGCTTTTTTCAAGCATCGTCCGCCACCCGGAAATCTCTTGGGCGAAAGTCAGTGGTGTGGCATCTTGCAAATGCGTCCGTCCGATTTTTATCGTGTTCTTGTATTTCACTTCTTTTTCGAAAAAGGTGCTGATCAGGCCGTCCAGCGCCGGCAATAGATGCTCATGCAATTTCATATAGACGGCAATGTGCATCGCCGTCGGAAACGTATCGTTCGAGCTTTGCGACATATTGACATCGTCGTTTGGATGAATGCGGTCTTCTCCTTCTGGCAGCAGCTCATTTGCTCTTCTGGCGATGACTTCGTTTACATTCATATTCGTTTGCGTCCCGCTTCCCGTCTGCCAAACGACGAGCGGAAAATGTTCATCCCACTTTCCAGCTAGTATCTCGTCACATGCATTGCAAATGGCATTCTTTTTCGCCTCGCTTAATTTGCCGCACTCATAGTTAACGATCGCCGCCGCCTTTTTGAGCTGGGCATAGGCGTAAATCAGCTCCAGCGGCATTTTTTCCGTGCCGATTTTAAAATTATTGCGGCTTCGCTCCGTCTGTGCGCCCCAATATTTATCGGCCGGCACTCTCACCTCTCCTAACGAGTCGCGCTCGATTCTTTCGTGCATAAACATAAATCCCCCTTTGCCATTTTCATCGCCTATTATGTTTTATACCTATTCCGCCAAAAGTAAACTTACTTCTAAATGAAAGCCGAGGAGAAAGCATGTTTCTCCTTGCTTCGTCGGCATCATCGAGGTCATCAGCGGCCGCCCATTGATGCATATATTACGGTATGCATTTCGTCGGAAAAATTTTATAATGATTAATATCTAAATTTTGTTTCACGACAGTGATATAAAGGAAGAAAAGATAATGATTGTTTTAGGGGTCATCCTGCTTGTGCTTGGAGTTGGATTATTGATCTTCGCTGTTTACGAACTGCGCGAAGAGTGGAGGCAATGGAAAGAAAACGAAAATAAAAAGTGCATTGCGCTGTTGGAGCTGCTGTTTTTAGCGGTCGATCCGCTAGACAGCTTGCCTTTCTTGCTTTTCTTCTCGCTTTTGTTCATTGCTGGTGGAATCTTGCTTATTCTATAGGAAAAAGCCGGCTGAACACTGGCTTTTCTTTCCATACCCTGAAATATCCGAAGCATTGGTACCATGATTCGTCACAACTATGGATTAAGGACTTTTTTACAAAGCTACTTTCTGTTTGGAATCAGCCACCATAACCACGTCTCTGTCTCTCATCTCTTCATTTACTTTATTAGCTTCTTGCAGGTATTCTGTTTCAAATCCACTTTTTACGGCCCAAACATAAAAACCAAGAGATATGCATGCAATAATAATCATATCCCAACCATATGGGATGATGTTTATACCCCCGAACTTTTCACTTCCTAAATAGGAGATGCACATCATGGATAACAAGTAGACAACCATCCAAATACCTGCCCGAAGATCTTGGCGAAAACCTTTCCATTTCATTTTTGCTTGATAGTAGAAATAAACAGGAAGTCCGATGATCATAATGAACAATACTTGCCCTGTAAGCGGCCAACGCGCCCAATATAGTGTTAAAGAAGCAAAGATAAATCCGCACGGCGCAATAATATGCAGCCCCTTGAGGCGAAGAGGACGATACAGATGCTTTCCTGTTCTTCTTAATGTCATTACGGTAATAGGACCAGTAATATAAGAAATTAAGGTAGCAACGGAAATTACCTCTGCCAATACGCCCCAGCCTTTAAACAAAAACAAAAAAATAAAACATACGGCCAAATTAAAAAACATAGCTGGACGTGGAACCCCGTAAATAGGATGCAGCTTACCTAAAACCCCCGGTAAATATCCATTCTTTTGCATACCGTAAATCATACGCGCTGTTGTAGCGGTATAAGTTGTTCCTGTACCGGAAGGAGAAACAAAAGCATCAACGTATAATAAGATCACTAACCAATTGATATTTAAAGCAATTGCTAAATCAGCAAACGGAGAGTTAAAGTTTAAATGATGCCAACCGTGTACAAGCATGGAAGGATCAACAGAACCGATAAAGGCAACCTGCAACAGGGTATATATAACCGTTGCAATCAAAACAGAACCCACTACTGCAATAGGAATGGATCGGCTTGGTTTTTTAGCTTCTCCCGCCATATTAATCGGACTTTGAAATCCATTAAACGCAAACACAATGCCGGACGTAGCCACCGCTGTCAACACGCTTGACCATCCATAAGGTGCTACGCTATGTCCGTAGGTAAAGTTTTCCCCGTGAAAACCAACGAACAAGAGCGCACCAATTGTCGCTCCGGGGATGATAATTTTAAATATGGTTATAAGCGAGTTTGCTTTTGCAAACAAACTTACGGTCCAGTAATTGAGGAAAAAGTAAATAAGAATTAACACAGAAGCAATAGCAAGACCTTTTGGCGTAAGCATTCCGTTTTCTACTAAACTGTGTGTCCACTTCGCCCAATCCCATGGCCACGAGCTCATATATTGCACAGAAGCGATTGCCTCCACCGGAATAACGGAAACAATAGCAATCCAGTTCGCCCAGGCAGCGAGAAATCCCACAAAAGATCCATGAGAGTACTGCGTATACTTCACCATTCCCCCTGCTTCGGGAAACATGGCTCCCAATTCACTATAAGAAAGAGCAATACATAGGATAACAACCATCCCAATAATCCAAGAAAAAATAGCCGCTGGACCAGCGATTTCGGCGGCCTTCCACGCACCAAACAGCCAACCAGATCCTATGATGGATCCGAACCCCGTCATCGTAAGCGCGAAAGTTCCCATCTTTCGGTGCATAGTATTCATCCATTTTACCCCTTTCATAAGTATGTAGTAACTATAGGGAGAGAAAAGATTGCTTGATAGATCCATTCCAGGGGGGATGATGTATAAAATTTTGTGTCAAGCATTTGGCTAGACCAAAAGAAAAAGGTAGGGTATTCTCTGATTTGGCCAAAAATCTTAGAGAAAGGAGAACCCTACCTATGTCTAAAAGTATACCGAATTTAGACTGGCTCAATCAACTGGAAAACGCCATTCGTCAGTTTGTAAAGGAAAAATTAGAGTTGATCATGAAGGAA
>NZ_JBXUJJ010000023.1:0-13750 GCF_059115485.1 Parageobacillus sp. NEAU-HV-2 | reverse complement strand
TCAAGATGAGATTTCCCATCGCGTTAAGCGAGTAAGATCCCTCGAAGATGACGAGGTCGATAGGTCCGAGGTGGAAGCGTGGCGACACGTGCAGCTGACGGATACTAATCGATCGAGGACTTAACCAATCAGAAAAGCGGAGGACGCCCGCCTATCGGCGAGACGCGCTGGAGGGCCCGTGAGGAGGCTGTCGCCGCCGCAACGGGACCGAAGCGTCGCGAGCCGATGGCGTCCGGAGCTAGACAGCACGAAAAGCGCATGCGCCCGGCTTCTTCCCAACAGACGGTTATCTAGTTTTGAAGGAATGAACTCTTTCTTGATAAAATCGATTAGATGAATATAATTATTTATGTCAATTGAACAACTTGCCTAGTGACAATGGCGGAGAGGAAACACCCGTTCCCATCCCGAACACGGAAGTTAAGCTCTCCAGCGCCGATGGTAGTTGGGGCCAGCGCCCCTGCAAGAGTAGGTCGTCGCTAGGCAGTTTCTATTATACCAGGGAGTGAAACACGCCTAAATTCCCTTTACCTTTTTATTTATATCGCCGCGGGGTGGAGCAACGAGCCTAAGCTTCCTTGAATCCGCTGCGAGTTGTCCCGACGCATCTAACATCGTTGAATAAGCTAGAAGAGGAAGGGACAACGAATTTAATGAAAGCTTTCTAAATTAATTGTTCTTTTTATCGTCGCGGGGTGGAGCAGTCCGGTAGCTCGTCGGGCTCATAACCCGAAGGTCGCAGGTTCAAATCCTGCCCCCGCAATCCATTTAACCTTAGGAAATGTAAAATTTCCTAAGGTTTTTTATTTTTATGTGTTATATTTTCCCTAACCGCAAACCGGTGCGGAGACGCAGTCTGTTTCCATAGTGGAAGCATTTTTTCTCTTGATAATAAAGCAGCCGCTATCTTTCCTCTATATAAAGTGGTAACACATGGCGAAAATATGGTAAAATTTCAACAGCGAAGATTATCATGATAAAATGTGTTAAGGTGACAATCGATGAAACGTTATGAACTGATAATGCATTCCCCAGAAGAAACGATGAGCTTTGCTCACAAATTGGGGGAAAAATTAGAAGCCGGATCTGTCGTTACGCTAGAAGGAGATTTAGGGGCAGGAAAGACGACTTTTACAAAAGGATTGGCGAAAGGACTGGGAATCGAAAAAACGATTAATAGTCCTACCTTTACGATCGTAAAAGAATATAAAGGGCGCCTTCCTCTTTATCATATGGATGTGTACCGCCTAGAGGATGAGATGGAGGACCTTGGCTTTGATGAATACTTTGAGGGAGATGGCGTTACTGTTATTGAATGGGCACACCTTATTAAGGCACAATTGCCAAAAGAAAGATTAAATATTTATTTGTTTCATCATGGAGATCATCAGCGTAAATTAGTGATGGAACCAGTAGGAAAACGGTATGAACAGTTATGTAAGGAGATTTTAGAAGCATGAAAATATTAGCGATTGATACATCCAATGTCGTAATGGGAATCGCGTTAGTTGAGGATGACCTCGTAAAAGGAGAAATAACAACCAACATCAAGAAAGACCATTCTACACGTGTCATGCCAGCGGTCCAATCATTGATGAAACATTGCGGCGTTACCCCTCAGGAGCTCGATTTAATCGCTGTCGCAAGAGGTCCTGGTTCATATACAGGTGTGCGCATCGGTGTGACGATTGCGAAAACGCTAGCGTGGTCATTAAACATTCCAATCGTCGGAGTATCTAGTTTAGAGGTGCTGGCGGCTAATGGTCGATATTTTTCTGGCGTGATTTCTCCGTTTTTTGATGCCAGAAGGGGGCAAATTTATACGGGGCTATACCGTTATAATGGGTCAGAGCTCGTATGTATAGAAAGTGATCGCATCGTTCTAGCGGAAGAATGGGCCAACCAACTCAAGGCAAGAAAAGAAGAGGTGTTATTTATTGGAACAGGTGTTGCTTTAAACGATCTGTTTCAAGCGCAACTTGGGGAATTGGCTCATTTTGCTCCCGCTGCATTACAATTGCCGCGGCCGAGCGAACTAGCGCTCCTTGGAAAGAAAAAAGAGCGGGAAGACGTCCATACATTCGTACCGAATTACATCCGTTTGGCGGAGGCAGAAGCGAAATGGCTTGCCAAACAAAAAGGGGAAAATAACAATGGGGATGGATATTCAATTTCGGTTCATGACATTAAATGACATTGATGATGTGTTGCGAGTAGAGCGTGCCTCATTTACCACTCCTTGGAGCAGGGAGGCATTTTATAATGAACTTGTCCACAATCGTTACGCGAAATATATCGTTATGGTGCATAAAGGCCGCATCATCGGCTATGGCGGAATGTGGGTAGTGATCGATGAGGCGCATATTACGAATGTGGCAGTATTGCCGGAATTTCGCGGCAAAAAGTTAGGAGAAGCGCTCATGCGCAAATTGATGGAAACGGCCAAACAGTTAGGGGCTGTAACGATGACGTTGGAAGTTCGAGTTTCTAATCATGTGGCCCAGTCGTTATATCGAAAATTAGGGTTTCGCAATGGCGGCATTCGCAGACAGTATTATCCAGATAATTTAGAAGACGCGCTAGTAATGTGGGTGAATTTATCATGAATCATGACATATATGTGCTTGGAATTGAAACGAGCTGCGACGAAACAGCAGCAGCAGTAGTGAAAAACGGCAAAGAAATTCTCTCCAATATCGTCGCTTCGCAAATGGAAAGCCATAAACGATTCGGCGGCGTCGTACCGGAAATCGCTTCGCGTCATCATGTCGAGCAAATTACGCTTGTGATTGAAGAAGCGCTGAATAAGGCAGGCGTTTCCTTTTCACAATTACACGCGATTGCGGTAACGAAAGGTCCAGGACTGGTCGGCGCGCTGTTAATTGGGGTCAGCGCGGCAAAAGCGTTATCGTTTGCCTATAATATTCCGCTGGTTGGCGTTCATCACATCGCAGGGCATATTTACGCGAATCGGCTTGTTACGGAAATGAAATTTCCGTTATTATCCCTTGTTGTTTCTGGCGGACATACGGAACTTGTATACATGGAGGAACACGGCAAGTTTCAAGTGATTGGCGAAACGAGAGACGATGCGGCGGGAGAAGCGTATGACAAAGTGGCGAGGGCGTTAAACCTTCCTTATCCAGGCGGGCCGCATATTGACCGTCTTGCCCAGGAAGGAAAGGCGACAATCGATCTGCCACGGGCTTGGCTCGAAGAAGGATCGTATGATTTCAGCTTCAGTGGTTTGAAATCGGCCGTATTAAATACGCTGCATAATGCTAAACAACGCGGTGAAGAAATAGATCCAAAAGATATGGCGGCCAGCTTTCAGGCCAGCGTTATCGATGTGCTAGTGACCAAAACGATCCAGGCGGCAAAAGAATATCACGTTCGCCAAGTGTTGCTTGCGGGCGGGGTCGCCGCTAATCGAGGATTAAGGGCGGAATTGCAAAAGCAAATGGCGAAATTAGACAATGTTGAGTTAGTGATACCGCCATTATCGTTATGCACTGACAATGCAGCAATGATCGCAGCAGCAGGAACCGTGTTGTATACGCAAGGAAAACGGGCGGACATGGCATTAAATGCCGACCCAAGCTTGGAGTTAGAATAACGGAAATCAAACGGGCTTTTTTCAAGATTTAATCTTGAAGGAAGTCCATTTTTTTATTAAAAAAATAAAGGTTGTGCATATATTTATCCACAATTTGTGGATATTGTGGAAAATGAGAAAAAAAACTCATTATATTAAGGAGAAAATAATCACAGTTTTTTTCACATAAAACAGATGCTTTTTGTGGATAATGTGGAAAAACCGGTGAATAACTTGAATAACGGGAAGAAAATTGGGGATAAGTTTGTGGGTATGTGATTAACTAAAAAAACATCCACCTGTTCATAACCGGTGGATGTTTGTGTATTTTATTATTTTAGTGTATGAAGTTCTTCCCATTCTGCTAGTAATAGATCTAGTTTTTGTTTCATTTCCTCGTTCTCTTTTGTCAGCTGTTGCACTTTTTCGTGATCTTGATAAATATCAGGATCACATAATTGTTCTTCAACGTGCGCAATTTGTTGTTCTAATTCGCTAATTTCCGCTTCGATTTCTTCAATGCGGCGCTTGCGCTGCCGTTCTAGCTTTTTTGCTTCTTTTTCTTGCTCATAACTCGATTTTTTCTTTGATTCCCCATCAGGAAGGTTCACGTTTGTTTGCGGTTGCTCCGCAGCGATGAGGCGTTCGAGTTCCAGCATTTCTTCTTTTTTGGCGATATAGTAGTCATAGTCACCTAAATATTCAGTAATTCCATCGCTAGAAAGTTCGTATATTTTCGTGGCGATGCGGTTGATAAAGTAGCGGTCATGGGAAACGAACAAAATCGTTCCAGGGTATTCAATTAAGGCATTCTCAAGCACTTCTTTGCTGTCTAAATCAAGATGGTTGGTCGGTTCGTCTAAAATAAGGAAGTTTGCTTTTTGCATCATCAATTTGGCGAGCGCCAGTCTTGCTTTTTCGCCACCGCTGAGCGCCGATACAGGCTTTAGTACATCGTCCCCGGAGAATAAGAAGTTCCCGAGCACGGTGCGGATTTCTTTTTCCGTTTTATCGGGATATTCATCCCAAAGTTCATCGAGCACACGCTTATTCGAGGACAAGTCGGCCTGGTTTTGGTCATAGTAGCCGATTTGCACGTTTGAGCCGTAGCGGAAACGCCCTGCTTGCAGCGGGAGTTTGTTGACAATCGCTTTTAACAACGTGGATTTGCCGATTCCGTTCGGACCAATCAGAGCGATGCTTTCCCCGCGCGTGATGCGAAAGCGAACATTATGAATAATTGGCTGATCTGCATCATATCCCACTGCGACATCTTCAGCGATTAACACGTCATTGCCGCTTTCCCGCTCGATTTCGAAGGAAAATGAGGCAGCTTTTTCATCCCCAACTGGCTTCTCCATTCTTTCCATTTTTTCTAGCCGTTTTCTTCTGCTTTGCGCGCGCTTGGTTGTCGAAGCGCGGGCGATATTGCGTTGAATAAAGTCTTGCAGCTTTGCAATTTCTTCTTGCTGTTTTTCATATAGTTTTCGTTCCCGTTCGTATTCCTCTGCCCGTTTCTCTAAGTAGCGGCTGTAATTTCCGCTATACCGCTTTAATGTCGAGCGCGATAGCTCGAATACTTGAGTGACGACCTTATCGAGAAAGTAGCGGTCATGGGAGACGATTAAAATAGCGCCAGGATACGTTTGTAAATATTGCTCAAGCCATGTTAATGTTTCGAGGTCTAAATGGTTGGTCGGCTCGTCCAAAATAAGCAAATCGGGTTTCGTTAAAAGCAATTTTCCGAGCGCCAGCCGCGTTCGCTGTCCGCCGCTTAACGATTGGACAGGAGTTGTCATATAATCGTACTTAGAAAACTGCAAACCGTGTAAAATGGAGCGGATATCGGCTTCGTATTGGTAACCGCCTTGTTCTTTATAACGCTCTTGTAGCGTGTCGTATTCTTTTAATAATTTTTCATAACGGGATGCATCTGCGAGCAAATCAGGATCGCCCATTTGCATTTCCAGCGCGCGCAATTGCTTTTCCATGGCCTTTAATGGGGCGAATACTGTCATCATTTCTTCCCAAATCGACAACGAAGAGTGAAGACCGCTGTCCTGAGCGAGATAGCCGATCGTTACTTCTTTTGGTTTCATAATCTCTCCGCTATCGTAAGACATTTCACCGGCAATGATCTTTAATAGCGTCGATTTTCCTGCTCCGTTTCTTCCGACGAGCGCAATTCGGTCTTTGGATTGTATTTCTAATTTTATATTCGATAAAATAAGGTCAGCGCCAAAATATTTTGTCAGTTGATTCACTTGTAAAATGATCATTGTTTTTCACCTCGCGTTTAACAATAATAGTGTAGCGTAAGTTACTTTCCTATCGCAATAAAACGATAAAAGACAGATGACGAAAAATAGTGTATAGTTTATAAGTGGAGGAGATTACGTTGTCAACATTTACCCATTTCAATGAACAAGGCCGAGCAAAAATGGTCGATATTACGGACAAAGAGGATACGGTCCGCATGGCGACCGCGCAAACAAGTGTGACCGTCAATAAGGAAATTTATGAAAAAATGACAAACAAGACGATCGAAAAAGGGGATGTGCTTGCCGTTGCGCAAGTGGCGGGCATTATGGCGGCGAAAAAAACAGCCGATCTCATTCCGATGTGCCATCCGCTTATGCTAAAAGGTGTCGACATTCAGTTTGCCTGGCATGTCGAAGAAGAAAAAGCGTTGTATCAATTGTTGATTACCGTAACAGTGAAAACAAAAGGAAGCACAGGGGTAGAGATGGAAGCGCTAACGGCCGCCTCTGTATGTGCGCTGACAGTATATGATATGTGCAAGGCGCTTGATAAAGGAATGGTGATTGGCCCAACCTATTTAGTAGAGAAAATGGGTGGAAAGTCAGGACATTATCAACGCAAAAAGAGAAGTGCTGGGGGATTTATCGATGAGCAATGAACAGCCAAAAATTCCGCAAGCAACGGCCAAACGTTTGCCGTTATACTATCGTTTTTTAAAAAATTTACACGCTTCCGGAAAACAACGCGTTTCTTCTGCCGAGCTGAGCGAGGCGGTTAAAGTCGATCCTGCGACGATCCGCCGCGATTTTTCTTATTTTGGCGCGCTTGGCAAAAAGGGATACGGATATAATGTCAACTATTTGTTGTCATTTTTCCGGAAAACGCTCGATCAAGACGAGATAACGGAAGTTGCGTTATTTGGAGTCGGGAACTTAGGCACCGCATTTTTAAACTATAATTTCTCGAAAAACAATAATACGAAAATTGTGATGGCATTTGACGTAGATGAAAGGAAAGTCGGTACAGAAGTCGGCGGGGTGCCCGTCTATCATTTGGATGAATTAGAAGACCGTCTTCACGAGGGAATTCCAGTAGCGATTTTAACGGTGCCTGCCCATGTCGCCCAATGGATTACCGACCGTCTTGTCCAAAAAGGAATTAAAGGGATTTTAAATTTTACGCCGGCGCGCTTGAACGTACCGAAGCATATTCGCGTCCACCATATCGACTTAGCGGTCGAATTGCAGTCGCTCGTTTATTTTTTGAAAAACTATCCGCTTGAATAAAGGAGAGAATAAAACATGAAATATTTATTAATCGTGCTTGTCATTTTATTATTGTTTGGAACAAAAAAACTTCCGGAATTGGGCAAGTCGCTCGGTCAATCGCTCCGCGAGTTTAAGGATGCGACGAAAGGATTAGCCGATGAAGATGAAAAAAAAGCCGACCAATGATGAGTTAGGATGGTTGAGACATGAATGATAAAGAAATGTCGGTGTATGAGCACCTAGGAGAGTTGCGAAAACGGCTTATCATTGTTCTTGTTTTTTTTGGCATTGCCTTGATAGGGAGCTTCTTTTTTGTCGAACCGATCATTTTATATTTGCAGCATACGGATGAAGCAAAAGAATTGACGATGAATGCATTTCGTTTGACAGACCCGATCAAAATTTACTTTCAGTTTGCCTTTGTCATCGCCTTTATTCTTACTGCCCCGGTTTTGCTTTATCAAATTTGGGCGTTTGTCAGCCCAGGGTTATATGAAAAAGAGCGAAAAGTGACGTTAAGCTATATTCCGCTTTCGATTTTTCTCTTTTTAGCAGGCGTTAGTTTTGCGTATTTTGTCTTATTTCCGTTTGTCGTTCGTTTTATGCAAAATTTGGCGGAACGCCTCGGTATTCATCAAGTCATCGGTATTAATGAATATTTCGAATTTTTGCTTCAGCTCGTCTTGCCGTTTGGCATTGTCTTTCAGCTGCCGGTAGTTGTGATGTTTTTAACAAGACTTGGTTTGATTACACCGATGTTATTGAGCAAAGTACGAAAATACGCTTATTTGGCCTTGCTGATTTTAGCTGCGGCCATTACGCCGCCGGATGTATTATCACAAGTGATTGTGATGATTCCGCTTTCGATTTTATATGAAGCAAGCATTTGGATCTCCAAAATGGCTTACCGCAAAGTATTATTGGCGCAACAGGAACAAGAAAACCTCCCGTGATATCAAACGGGAGGTTTATTGCGAAAGTGGAATGCGAAGAGACGTATGGCTGCTCCAAAATCAAGCGTAGCCAGGATGGCAAGGAAGATGGTGAAAAAGTTCCAAATCGTATCTTTTGCACTTTGAATGGACAAGTAAGTAAATAGTACTCCCATCAGAAAATAGGCAAAAGCGAATTGCAATGGTGTCCTTCTCATTGTATTAAAAGCCCCCAATAATGAGTTGTATATGTTCTGCCTGCCGCATCATTTTTTCAATTTCATCAGCAAACAATGTTTGCACCAAGACTACGAACGTATTCATCGTAACATGAGCGAATATCGGAACGAAAATGCGCCCCGTTTTCGCATAAAGAAAGGCAAACGTAAAACCCATTGCCGCATATAAAAGCAGATGCTCCAATTCCATATGGACTACCGAAAATAATAGCGAACTGATGAGCGCGGCAATGAAGAAGTTGTATTTTTGATATAGCGTCCCGAAAATAATTTTGCGAAAAATAATTTCTTCTAAAATCGGGCCGATAATGGAAGTAACGATGATCAATATCGGGGTGACTTGAATGATTTCGACAATTCGTCTCGTGTTTTCCGAGCCCGGTTCGATGCCAAGCAGACGCCATTCAATATTAGCGGCAATGCTCTGGGCAAACAGGGCTAAAAAGACGCCGCCGATCGCCCACATCCAGGCGACAGGCAAGGAAACGCGATAACGAGTATGCCGCTGTTTTATATCCTCGCGCAAGAAAAAGAGAATAATCAAAAACGCAATCGCAAAGCTAATGACCGCCCAATAGCCAGAAGTGAGCTGTGCGGCAACGAGCTTGTTTTCGGCATGTTTCCCCACGCCGAGAAAGCGCAAAAGCGGAACCCCTATAATACCGGACAGCTGCATGATGATATACGTAATAATGACATACCAATATTGTCGTTTCAAGAAAACTTACCCCTTTACCAACAAAATAGTGATGCTTCCCGTATTTTAGCACATCTTTTACAAAAATATAAAAAAATTGACTGCCGCTGTTTATAGATCATGGAAGTATGAAATAATTGAAAAGGATTTAGAAATTTTGTATTTCATACTTGCAAAAAAAAGAGAAGTTCATTAATATTATAAGTGTGTTAGCACTCGATTGAGATGAGTGCTAATAAGAACGGCGAAAATTATGTTAAGGAGGTTGTTTTCCGTGTTAAAGCCATTAGGTGATCGCGTTGTCATTGAAGTGATCGAAACAGAAGAAAAAACTGCAAGCGGTATCGTATTGCCAGACACTGCGAAAGAAAAGCCACAAGAAGGTAGAGTAGTTGCTGTCGGCAAAGGACGCGTGCTTGACAGCGGTGAGCGCGTAGCTCCGGAAGTAGAAGTTGGCGATCGCATTATCTTCTCGAAATATGCTGGCACAGAAGTAAAATATGATGGCAAAGAATACTTAATCTTACGTGAAAGCGATATTTTAGCTGTTATTGGCTAATAGACAGCGTTTATAACATAGATATGCAAAAAATACTTAACAACATTCCATTTTATAAGGAGGTAACGGGGTATGGCAAAAGAAATTAAATTCAGCGAAGAAGCTCGTCGCGCGATGTTACGCGGTGTGGATAAACTAGCAGATGCGGTAAAAGTAACATTAGGTCCAAAAGGCCGTAACGTCGTATTAGAGAAAAAATTCGGTTCGCCATTAATTACAAACGACGGTGTAACGATCGCGAAAGAAATCGAATTGGAAGACCCATTTGAAAACATGGGTGCAAAACTTGTTGCGGAAGTAGCAAGCAAAACAAATGATGTTGCTGGGGACGGTACAACAACGGCAACAGTTTTAGCGCAAGCAATGATCCGCGAAGGATTGAAAAACGTTACAGCTGGCGCTAACCCAATGGGCATCCGTAAAGGTATTGAAAAAGCGGTCGCTGTGGCAGTAGAAGAATTAAAAGCAATCTCCAAACCAATTCAAGGTAAAGAATCCATTGCTCAAGTTGCAGCGATCTCTGCAGCTGACGAAGAAGTTGGTCAATTAATCGCAGAAGCAATGGAACGCGTCGGCAACGATGGTGTTATCACATTAGAAGAATCGAAAGGCTTCGCAACGGAATTAGATGTTGTCGAAGGTATGCAATTTGACCGTGGTTATGTATCTCCATACATGATCACAGATACAGAAAAAATGGAAGCAGTGCTTGAAAATCCATACATCTTAATTACAGATAAAAAAGTTTCTAGCATCCAAGAAATCTTGCCTATCTTAGAACAAGTAGTTCAACAAGGAAGACCGCTATTAATTATCGCAGAAGATGTCGAAGGCGAAGCGCTTGCAACATTAGTCGTCAACAAACTTCGCGGTACATTCAATGCGGTAGCGGTAAAAGCGCCTGGCTTCGGCGATCGTCGCAAAGCGATGCTTGAAGATATCGCGATTTTAACTGGCGGTGAAGTTATCTCCGAAGAACTAGGACGTGAATTAAAATCTGCAACAATTGCATCGCTTGGCCGCGCTTCGAAAGTAGTTGTAACGAAAGAAAATACAACAATCGTAGAAGGCGCTGGCGATTCTGAACGCATTAAAGCTCGCATCAACCAAATCCGTGCGCAATTAGAAGAAACTACTTCGGAATTCGACCGCGAAAAATTACAAGAACGCCTTGCAAAACTAGCTGGCGGCGTAGCGGTAATCAAAGTTGGTGCGGCGACAGAAACAGAATTGAAAGAACGCAAATTGCGCATTGAAGACGCGCTCAACTCTACTCGTGCGGCTGTCGAAGAAGGTATCGTAGCCGGCGGTGGTACGGCATTAATGAACGTATACAGCAAAGTGGCTGCGATCGAAGCGGAAGGCGACGAAGCAACTGGTGTGAAAATCGTTCTTCGCGCAATCGAAGAGCCAGTTCGTCAAATCGCGCAAAACGCTGGTTTGGAAGGCTCTATCATTGTTGAACGCTTAAAAACAGAAAAACCTGGCATCGGCTTCAACGCGGCTACTGGTGAATGGGTAGACATGATTGAAGCTGGTATCGTAGACCCAACAAAAGTAACTCGTTCTGCGCTTCAAAACGCAGCTTCTGTTGCCGCTATGTTCTTAACAACAGAAGCAGTTGTCGCTGACAAACCAGAAGAAAACAAAGGCGGCAACCCAGGAATGCCTGACATGGGTGGCATGATGTAATAATTGCCCAAAAGCCTTGGAGCACTGGGGTTCCCCTGGTGTTCCTTTCTTTTTTGACCGCGGAAAAATCATAAATTTTTTATGAAGCTTCCCATTCGTTCGCTGAACTTTTGGGAAGCTTTTTCTTCTAAGTTTTTAGTCATATGAGCATAAATCGTTGGCAGATTGCGTTGACCTGTGTTCAGAACCAATTAGGCTGAATGACAAAGTGTTTCTATAAATCCTGAGTTACATTAGTTTTTAGATTTATATTCTTAGAAGGCTGTATTGCACTATATATAGGGCTCTCTCCGTCAATTTTCCTAAAAGATAGAAATCGGCTTAAGCTTGAAGATTAGACTTAATTTAACTGAAAGGCCAAATGTGTCTGTCCCATCTCTCTATACATTAATAAAGTGGAGGCTTGGTTAATATTAAATAATAGTGTTTCATCAACATATTCAGCTTGACACCGGACATAATCTTTAGTGATCGAAACAGGGTGTATTGGATATTTAAAAGGTGCTCCATGCATTTTAGTTACACTAACATATAATTGTCCATCTTCATAGGTAATCATTAATTTTCTTTCAGAGTTTTCTATCTGATATGTTCCAATTAAGCGCTGAACTTTACTGTCATTTAAATCAATTGATGCCGCTAATTCAGGAAATGAGATCGGTACACCGAAAAATAAACTAGCTAGATTTTTGCCGATCCAAGATACAGGAGTAATATTAAGGTTGCTCAATACAATAACTGTAAGATGATCGTTTACGAATCGAAAAATATTTCCGCAAAAACCATTGATATCGCCATAATGACTAATACAGGTATGGCTGCTGTCACCGATCTTCATCTGTTGAATAGCCCATCCGTAACCATAGTTTTCTTGATAAGGGGTAAAGATAGATTGGAGTGATTTATAAGATACAAGTTTATTGGTATATAAAGCTTGATCCCAACGATATAAGTCCTCAACGGTAGAATACAACCCATATCCTCCAACAGGAATTGACATATCCACGGGTTCTGTATGAATTATCTCTTTCCACACAGAATATCCCGATGCAAGATTATTGACTATGGTACGCCCATTATCTACTCCCGTATCATTCATTTTAAGCGGGTTAAAAATATACTGATTTAAAAAATTGGCATAGGATTGCTTAGAAAGTAGTTCAATAATTTTAGTTAGTAAAATATAGGACGATGTACAATAAGAAAAGCGTTCTCCAGGTGTAAACTCTAGGGGAAGGTTCTTAAATAAATCGATCGTTTGATCCAAAGTAGAAGGCAATCGCATAATCCGTTCCCAGTAATCCGGAAACTTCACAAAATCAGGAATACCAGAAGTGTGTGTAAGCAAGTGATGGATCGTGATTTGGCCACCGTTAGGATAGTCAGGAAGATAATTGTTAATTGGTTCTAGTACTGAAAGCAGTCCCTGTTCTTGTAACTGGAGAATAGCCATAGCTGTAAAACCTTTAGTGATAGAGCCAATTCGATATTTAGTTTGGGGTGTATTCTTTACAGCATGTTCTCTATTGCTCCAACCATAACCACGGCTTAGTAAAATATCTCCTTTATAGCCTACTAGTATAGATCCATTAAAATAACCATTTTCTTCCAATTTATTCATATAGCTTTGTAATTGAGAAATGATCGTTTTCAAATGATAACCACTCCTAAGATCGATGTTTCGAGTCATTCATATACATTATAAAGTTTCTATAAGAAGTATAGTTGCATTTTCTCTTAAAGAAATTGAACATATTTTTTACCCGCCTCTTATTTTGCCTTGGGTACCGTCAAGAATTTTGTGTAATGTAATGGAGTAGGGTTTCTCTGAATTGGATTTGGAATGAATAGGGAACTGGTTTTCTCCACACAGGAGACTGAATATTCAGTCTCCTGTGTGGAAAGGGAGAATCCCCCTATTTTGTTCATTTACAGTATTTTGTTAATAATAACGTTCTTCAAACATTCGTTGAAGGGCTTCATGTGCTTCGGCAAATCCTCGCAACTTTCGCCCTGCCCATTTCTCATTAAAATCTTGGATGGTCAAATACACGACTTTTTCAGCGGCTTCTAAACTACTCAAACTGTTCATCGGCTTTAGACGTTTCCGAATCTCTTTGATCGTTCGTTCAATGGCATTGGTCGTGTAAATCACACTTCGAATACTGCTTGGATAATCCATAAATGTAAGGAGGACATCCAACTCATTGGCCCAAGATTGAACTTCTCTCGGATACTTGCTGGACCATTTCGACTCAAACTGTTGAAACATCTGTAACGCAATCTCCTTATTCGGTGCGCGATAAATCAGTTTGAGATCCTCTGCCACTTCAAATTGATCTTTTTTCCGAACACGATTTAAGGTATTACGTACTTTGTGAACGACACAGCGCTGCACATCGGCTTTCGGATAAACGGCTTTAAAGGCTTCCTCCAGTCCCGGAAGGCCATCGAATACACCAAGAAGTACTTCCTGTAATCCTCTCTTGTAGAGATTGTGGAGAAT
>NZ_JBXUJJ010000022.1:0-15951 GCF_059115485.1 Parageobacillus sp. NEAU-HV-2 | reverse complement strand
TCTCCTCTTCTGCACTCAAGTCCCCCAGTTTCCAATGACCCTCCACGGTTGAGCCGTGGGCTTTCACATCAGACTTAAGGGACCGCCTGCGCGCGCTTTACGCCCAATAATTCCGGACAACGCTCGCCCCCTACGTATTACCGCGGCTGCTGGCACGTAGTTAGCCGGGGCTTTCTCGTTAGGTACCGTCACCGTACCGCCCTATTCGAACGGTACTTCTTCTTCCCTAACAACAGAGCTTTACGATCCGAAGACCTTCTTCGCTCACGCGGCGTCGCTCCGTCAGACTTTCGTCCATTGCGGAAGATTCCCTACTGCTGCCTCCCGTAGGAGTCTGGGCCGTGTCTCAGTCCCAGTGTGGCCGGTCACCCTCTCAGGCCGGCTACGCATCGTCGCCTTGGTGAGCCGTTACCTCACCAACTAGCTAATGCGCCGCGGGCCCATCCGTAAGTGACAGCCAAAGCCGCCTTTCAACCAAAGACCATGCGGTCTTCGGTGTTATCCGGTATTAGCTCCGGTTTCCCGGAGTTATCCCGGTCTTACGGGTAGGTTGCCCACGTGTTACTCACCCGTCCGCCGCTAACCAAACAAGAGCAAGCTCCTGTTCGGTTCGCTCGACTTGCATGTATTAGGCACGCCGCCAGCGTTCGTCCTGAGCCAGGATCAAACTCTCCATAGAAAGTTGATTGGCTTCTTTTCAGCTTCAGCACCGACACCGTAAGGTGTCTTGTCGCCTTCGCTTTTCTTATTGTCCAGCTCCGGCTCCTAGCCCCTCGGGGCACTTCGGTCTCGCTGTGGCGGCAACAGCCTCCTCGCGAGCCCTCCAGCGCCTGCCGGGGCTAATCAGTCGCCTTCGCTTTTCTGGATTGACGCTTGCGTTTTGTTTAGTTTTCAAGGAACTTTAACACACTTTATATATTATACATATCAATTTATATGCTGTCAATATATTTTTTATATTTATTTAACAGCGACGTTTATTAATATAATACATATAAAAATGAAAGTCAATAAGTTTTTCTAAAAAATATTAAAAAGGCGTCTTTAAAATATAACGCCTTTCATCGAAAAATTCCGCTCCTAGCATTATTCTTTATCTTTCTACATTACAATATACTTATCGATAATGATTAACGCCGCGGCTCCCGGCACTCCTAGAAATCCGCATATGAACGACGTTACAAGATTGATCGGTATATGAATACTAAAATTCCCCCCGATTGCATTAATTACAAATAATGCCAACGTGCCAATGATCAGCCTGATCGCCCCATATCCTATAAACCGAAGCGCTTTTAATCGCGCGCCTACTAATAACAAAACTGCAATCATCGACAATAATAGAAGAATAACAACCTTTGGTTCCATTCTCTAACCCCCTTTTATTGCTTGTACTACAAAGGTATGATGAACGGGGGAAAAAAGAACAAAAAAATAAAGGAAGTTTAATTCACTCCCTTTAGTGATATACGTCGATGCTTTGCCTCACGAATGAGAAAAAAGTATTTTGCTTCTGTGATATGAAGCGCTACTAATACGTCCTCCGAAGGATCTACGCTCTTTTCAATGAGCCGTTTCTGCTCATACCATTCGTCTCTCATCGTCTGTAATTCCCTTACTAGCTTTAAATCAAACTCTTTTTTCAACCAGCCTTTCCGTCGCCATAACAAGTGACCCCCACCTCTTTCTATAACTCGCGGCGTCCTTCTAAGGCTTTTGAAAGCGTTACTTCATCAGCATATTCCAAATCGCCTCCCACTGGGAGACCATGGGCAATTCTTGTTATCTTAATTCCCGTCGGCTTTAATAACCGCGATATATACATCGCCGTCGCTTCCCCTTCAATGTTCGGGTTTGTCGCTAAAATCACTTCTTGTACCGTTTCGTCTTGCAGCCTTTTTAACAACTCGGCAATTTTTATATCTTCTGGGCCGATGCCCTCCATCGGTGAGATCGCCCCGTGCAGCACATGGTAAAGTCCATTATACTCTTTCATTTTTTCCATAGCAATGACGTCTTTCGGATCTTGCACGACACATATTGTCGTTTTGTCGCGCCTTTCATCTTTGCAAATATAGCAAGGGTCTGTATCCGTAATATGGCCGCAAATCGTACAATACTTAATATTGCGTTTGACGTCTACAAGCGCTTTAGCAAATTCCAGCACCGTATCTTCTTTCATCGTTAAAACAAAAAAGGCAAGACGAACCGCCGTTTTGGGCCCGATTCCGGGAAGCTTCATAAAACTGTCAATCAGTTTAGATATCGGCTCAGGATAATGCATAAAACTCCTCCTAGAATAATCCCGGAATATTCAATCCTTTTGTAAATTGTCCCATCATTTCGTTTGCAAGCTCATCCGCTTTTTTCAACGCATCATTGGTTGCTGCTAACACTAAATCTTGAAGCATTTCGATATCTTCCGGATCCACTACTTCCTCTTTAATTTTTACTTCCAAAATTTGTTTATGGCCGTTCGCAATCACCGTCACCATACCGCCTCCTGCGGTACCTTCTACTGTTTTTTCACCTAACTGCTCTTGTGCTTTCTGCATTTCCTTTTGCATTTTTTGCATTTGCTTTAACATTTTTTGCATATTTCCCATTCCACCACGCATCATCGTGTTTTCCTCCTTCATTCTTTAATTTCAATTAATTCCTCGCCAAACAGCCGCTTTGCTTCCGCTATTAGAAGATCTTCTTCCTCCTGTTCCTGTTTGGCTCCTTTTCCACGAATAAATTCTTCTCTTATCTTGCTCCATTCTTCTTCGGGAACAGCTACCATTTCAAAGCGTTTTTTCGTTAGTTCAAATAAAATGGCCTCTAAATTGTCTTTCACATAATTCGTGTTATCAGCAGCCATTTTGCAGTGAATCTCATACTTAAACTTTAACACAAACGCAGTTGGACTCGCGGCAACTGGCTCGCTTTCCTGCAGTAAGGCCGCGTGAGATACTTTATGTTGCTTTTTCAGCGTATCCAGCATCTCGGCCCAATGGCTTTTGATCAGCGACAAATCTTGATGGGTCGCTTGCTTTAATATTTCATAAATCCGGCCGACTGGTGTTTTATATCCTCCTGTTTTTAGAGCTTTTGTTTGTTTTTTTGCTGGCGCGGAAGCTGCTGCTATCGCAGATACATTTTGCTCTTTAAGACGGCGCAGTTCCGCTTCCAAATATTCTACCCTTTTTATTAACGATTGAAGTTCTTCGGAAGGCGGCAATGCGTGTGAAGCTTGTTGATGGCAAAGCTTTACTAACGCAACTTCCAAAAAAATGCGCGGATGATTCGTCCATTTCATCTCCTGCTGGCTTTTATTTAACACTTCAATCGTTTCATATAGGTCAGAGACCGGTACAGCCTCCGCCAGATGTTTAAATGCGTCGTCTACTATCGCGCCTTTTATCGCCCCATCTACATGGGGAGCTGTTTTGTAGAGCAAAAGATCGCGATAATAAAAAATTAAATCTTCGATAAGACGGTTCGGATCTTTCCCTTGATCCATCATTTTTTCAAGCAACTGCAATACCGTTGCCGTATCTTTCTCATATATCGCCTGCACTAGCGAAGCTAATGTCGCAGAGGATACAGCTCCGGTCATAGCAAGGACGTCTTCAAGCAACAACTGTCCGTCACTAAAGGAAATCGCTTGATCAAGCAAACTTAGCGCGTCGCGCATCCCACCATCGGCCGCGCGCGCGATTGCTGACAACGCCTCATCGGCAGCTTCAATGCCTTGCTGACTGACGACATGTCTTAACCTTGCAACGATCGAAGGCAACGGAATTCTCCGAAAATCAAAGCGCTGACAACGGGAAATAATCGTAAGCGGAATTTTATGAGGCTCTGTTGTTGCTAATATAAAAATAACATGCTTCGGCGGCTCCTCTAGCGTCTTTAACAACGCGTTGAAAGCACCGATCGAAAGCATATGCACCTCATCGATAATATACACTTTATACCGGACCGATGTCGGTGCAAATTTCACTTTATCGCGAATATCGCGGATTTCATCCACCCGGTTATTCGAAGCCGCGTCAATTTCCAGCACATCTGGAATGGCGCCGTTCGTAATGCCAATGCACGCCGGACATTCGTTGCACGGTTCCGCCGTCGGGGCATGCTCACAATTTACCGCTTTGGCAAAAATTTTGGCAGCGCTTGTTTTTCCTGTACCGCGCGGACCAGAAAACAAATAGGCATGAGATATTTTATTTTGAAGCAGGGCACTTTGCAATGTTTTCGTTACGTGTTCTTGACCGACTACATCCGCAAACCGCTGCGGCCGAAAAACACGATATAAAGCTTGATACGTCACGAAATGGCCCTCCTCTTTTTCTCGTCTCATTTATTATATAATGTCTTCGCCTTTTTTCAAAACAAGAAATAAAAAAACTCACTCGCAAGGAGTGAGTTCATGTCCTCTTTATGTAGGCCGTGCACCTTCTGTCGATTAGCTGCCCCAAGCGTTGCTCAAGCAGTTAGCTCAGCCCAGGCACCCCCGCGGCACATGGGAGCATCCGCTTACTGCTGCTTCCTTCCGGACCTGACAGGGTTCACGGAATCCCATTGCGCGGGACCCAGACGTCAACACCACTTACTTGAGACAGACCTTACAGCAGACTAACCTCGAGAAGGGATTCAGCCTCGCTAGAGCGGATTGCGAGTACAGGGCACCGCTACCTCCCCGCTTAGCACGGCAATATAAGTATAGCGGTTTTGCGAAAAAAATGCAATGACTGCGCGTTGTAATTTAATTGGAACTTTGCCCAACATTTTTCTTTTTCTCACGAAGCTTGCGGAAAAAATGGCTTAACATTTGCCCACATTCTTCGCCTAATACCCCGCTTGTTACTTCAGTCTGATGATTAAACCGCTCTTCTTGAAGTAAATTCATCAACGTCCCAGCACAGCCCCCCTTTGGGTCGCTAGCGCCGAACACAACGCGCTTGATGCGGGCAAGGACAATGGCGCCGGCACACATCGCACACGGCTCCAGCGTGACATATAATGTCGCATCTTCTAGGCGCCATGAACGTGTTGCCTTGCACGCTTCATCAATCGCCAAAATTTCTGCATGGGCAATGGCACGCTGTTCCGTTTCCCGCAAATTATGGGCGCGAGCAATAATATGGCCACCTTGGACAATGATCGCACCAATTGGAACTTCTCCTATTTGCTCCGCTTTTTTCGCTTCTTCTATAGCTAAACGCATATAGTATTCATCGTTTACCATTGCTAAACTCCTCGTAAAAACGGTCATTTCTGCTCTTTTTTCATCATAAAATATGAAGAACGAAGACGCAACTAGGAGGTAACGTATGCAAATCCACGTTGTACAAAGAGGACAAACGTTAAGTGGAATCGCGCAAGCGTATAATACGACTCCGGAAGACATCATTCGCGCAAACGAGTTGCCAAATCCTAACGATCTTGTCGTCGGCCAAGCAATAGTGATTCCAATCGTTGGACGTTTTTACTGGGTGCAGCGCGGCGATAGTTTATGGTCGATTTCCCGCAAATTTTCCATTCCAATGCAGCGGCTTGCCGAAGTAAACCGTATTTCTCTTAACAGTCCTTTACAGGTTGGACAGCGGTTATATATCCCTCCAGGAACGAAGAACAGGGCTGAATTTAACGGATATATCGAGCCTCGAGGAACGACTGTCAGCCCAGCTTTGGAGGAAAGCGCTCGTCAAGCCGCTCCATATTTGACTTATTTAGCCCCATTTCATTTTCAAATCCAGCGCAACGCAACACTGAAAGCGCCTCCGTTAAACAATTTCCCATCTATCGCCCGCGACAACCGTGTTACTTTAGTCATGGTCGTCACCAATATCGAAAACGATCAATTTAGCGATGAACTAGGAGCGATTATTTTAAACAACGAATCACTGCAAAACCGGCTTTTAGAGAATATCGTCACGACCGCCAAAAGATACGGATTCCGCGATATCCACTTTGACATGGAATACTTGCGCCCTCAAGACCGCGAGGCGTACAATTCGTTTTTACGAAAAGCGAAGCGGCGATTCGAGCAAGAAGGATGGCTAATGTCTACGGCGTTGGCACCGAAAACGAGCGCCACGCAAAAAGGCCGTTGGTATGAAGCACACGACTACCGTGCCCACGGTCAAATTGTCGATTTTGTCGTCATTATGACATACGAATGGGGATATAGCGGCGGCCCGCCGATGCCGGTTTCTCCAATCGGCCCCGTCCGCAAGGTGCTCGAATATGCGATTTCCGAAATGCCTGCAAGGAAAATTTTAATGGGACAAAACTTATATGGTTATGACTGGACTCTTCCGTATGTTCCTGGCGGACCGTATGCGCGGGCGATCAGTCCGCAGCAAGCAATCCGTCTTGCCGCCCAATACAACGTTGCCATTCAATACGATACAAATGCGCAAGCTCCACATTTCCGCTATCGCGATGAAAACGGAAAAGAACACGAAGTTTGGTTCGAAGACGCCCGCTCTATTCAAGCAAAATTTAATTTAGTTAAAGAGCTTGGCTTACGGGGAATGAGCTATTGGAAATTAGGATTAGATTTCCCGCAAAACTGGCTGCTTCTAACCGATAATTTTAATGTCGTAAAAAGATAAATCCTTTTCCTCTCGCACTTGGAAACATGCCCAAGTGCGTTTTTTTATGTTAGAATAAAATTTGTTTGCTTACGAAGAAAGGGGAAATAGAACATGAGGAACGTTCCATTTGTGGCGGTGGAAGGTCCGATTGGGGTGGGAAAAACCTCGTTAGCAGCAGCAATTGCTAAACAGTTTCATTACCATTTAGTAAAAGAGATTGTCGAGGAAAATCCATTTCTCGGGAAATTTTATGAAAATATGGAGGAATGGAGCTTCCAAACGGAAATGTTTTTCCTTTGTCATCGCTACAAACAATTAGAAGAGATTCAGCACCGTTTTCTCCAACAAAAAGTCCCAGTCGTCGCGGATTATCATATGATGAAAAACTTAATTTTCGCGAAAAAAACGTTAAAAGATCACCATTATCAAAAATATGAGAAAATATACAATATTTTAACCGAAGGTTTGCCGCAGCCCAATATCATCATTTACTTACATGCCAGCCTTGACACCTTGTTAACACGCATTCAACAACGAGGTCGTGATTTTGAAAAAAACATCGATCCGCTCTATTTACAGCAGCTTTGCACCGACTATGAAGAAATCTTTTCCCTATTTGAGCGGGAACATCCGCACGTCCCTGTCCTCCGCCTTAACGGAGATGAGCTTGACTTCGTTCAACGAAAAGAAGATTTACATTACATATTCGAACAAATAAACCATGTCGTAAAAGGAGTTTCATCATGATGAATTTACGTGAAAAATACCGCATTCCAGATCATGCAGTCATTACGATTGCCGGCACGGTCGGCGTTGGTAAATCGACGATGACAAAGGCATTGGCAAAAGCATTGAACTTCCGCACTTCATTGGAAAAAGTAGATACGAATCCTTACTTGGAGAAGTTTTACGGCGATTTTCAGCGCTGGAGTTTCCATTTGCAAATTTATTTCCTAGCTGAGCGGTTTAAAGAACAAAAGCGGATGTTTGAATACGGCGGCGGGTTTGTCCAAGACCGCTCTATTTATGAAGACGCCCATATTTTTGCGAAAATGCACTTTGAAAACGGGACAATGACAGCTGTTGATTACGAAACATATACAAGCTTATTCCAGGCAATGGTGATGACACCGTATTTTCCTCATCCCGATTTGCTTATTTATTTGGAAGGAAGTTTCGAAGAAGTGATGAAACGCATTCGTGAACGTGGGCGTCCAATGGAGCAAAAAACCCCCGTATCCTATTGGAAAGAGATGTACGAACGCTACGAGGCGTGGATTAACGAATTTAACATCTGCCCTGTGTTGCGTATAAATATTAACGAATACGACATTATCGAAGATGAGCGATCGATCGAACCAATTATTCAAAAAGCAGCAGCCATTATTCATGAATATGAACGCATAAAAAATAACCGCCATCGTTAGGCGGTTATTTTCTTGAAAATAAAAATTCGTTACGATAACGTAACGAATTGTTTCGGATAACAATCTCCACTTATGCGCGTTGGTACTCTTCATTTGCTTTCATGGCGGAGGAGGAGGGATTCGAACCCCCGCGCGCCTTGCGGCGCCTCTCGGTTTTCAAGACCGACCCCTTCAGCCAGACTTGGGTACTCCTCCATGCCGACGTCATTCAATATAACATTATCACCGATAAAAGTCAACATCTTTGTATAGCGAAAGCGGGGGGCAACCCCGCTTCGTTTTTTGGCTAGCGGATCACTTCCCTATTTCCCATATATGGACGTAACACTTCCGGAATAACGACCGTTCCGTCTTCTTGCTGATAGTTTTCTAAAATAGCCGCAACTGTACGGCCGATAGCCAATCCTGAACCATTGAGCGTATGCACATATTCCGGCTTTGCTTTCGGGTCGCGGCGGAAACGGATATTGGCACGGCGCGCCTGAAACGCTTCAAAGTTGCTGCAAGAAGAAATCTCGCGATACGTTCCGTAGCTTGGCAGCCATACTTCGATATCGTAAGTTTTCGCTGCTGAAAAACCTAAATCGCCAGTGCACAAACAAACAACGCGATATGGCAGTCCGAGCAGCTGCAAAATTCTCTCCGCCTGATTCGTCAGCTTTTCTAATTCATCATACGAATCTTCCGGCTTAACAAACTTTACCAGCTCCACTTTATTGAACTGATGCTGGCGAATCAGCCCTCTCGTGTCGCGTCCGGCAGAGCCAGCCTCAGCACGGAAACACGCACTGTAAGCCGCATAGTAAATCGGTAAATCTTCAGCCGATAAAATTTCATCGCGATGAAGATTTGTCACTGGCACTTCTGCCGTTGGAATGAGGAAGTAATCTTCTGTTTCGATACGAAATGCATCCTCTTCAAATTTTGGCAGTTGTCCTGTGCCTGTCATGCTGGCCCGGTTGACCAAATATGGCGGCAACACTTCCTGATAACCGAACTCTTCAATATGCACATCAAGCATAAAGTTAATCAACGCGCGCTCCAAACGGGCACCTAGCCCTTTGTAAAAGACAAATCGGCTTCCTGTGACTTTCGCAGCCCGCTCAAAATCAAGAATGCCAAGTTGATCAGCAATTTCCCAATGTGGCTTTGGTTCAAACGAAAACGACCGCGGTTCTCCCCATTTGCGGATTTCCACATTGTCTTCTTCTGACTTGCCAACAGGCACTGATTCATGCGGAACGTTTGGAATAGACAACAACAGGGCATTTAGCTCCTCTTCCACTTGTCGGATTTCTTCATCCATCGCTTTAATGCGCTCACCAACTTCGCGCATTTGCGTAATCAGATGTTCCGCATCTTTTTTCTCGCGTTTTAGCACGGCGATTTGTTGTGATACTTCATTTCTTGTATTTTTTAGTTCTTCTGCTTTTGTAATCAGTTCGCGCCGCTTTTTGTCAAGCTCTTCAAAGCGATCCATATTCGCTAAATCTTCGCCGCGCTGTTGCAGTTTTTCTTTTACTTCTTGGAAATGGTTGCGTATAAATTTGATATCGAGCATGAACAATACCTCCTTCGTTTATTATTATATAAAATAAAAACTCTCGTCCCAAAAAGGGACGAGAGTGATCCCGCGTTGCCACCCTTATTGAAGACAAGGTTGTCTTCCGCTTGCATCGATAACGGCGAAAAACCGAAAATGCTTACTAGCTTACGCATTCGGCATTTTACTCAAGGACGGATTCACAAGCGTTCCCCATCGGTTCGCACCACCCACCGACTCTCTGAAGAGAAACAGTCTTGCTACTAGTTCCTTTCATCGCTTTCGCGTTATACACTTTTGCCGATTACTTGTATCAATAATGTACTATAAGTTTTTCTCAAACGCAACCCGTTTTATGCTTTTGCTTCTTTCACCATATTAAGAAAATAGTGCGTCATGCGGTGGTCATCCGTCAATTCAGGATGGAATGAACACCCGAGAAACTGTCCTTGTCTTGCTGCGACAATGCGGTCCTCATATTTGGCTAAAATTTCGACGTCTTCGCCTACTTCCACGATATGTGGAGCACGGATAAATACACCGATAAAATCATCGGCAACCCCAGCAATCGAAAGTTCCGCTTCAAAACTTTCGCGCTGACGACCGAAAGAATTTCGCTCAACGGTAATATCCATCAGCCCTAAATGTGGTTCATCGTAGCCGACAATTCGTTTCGCCAGCAAAATTAACCCTGCACACGTGCCGAACATCGGTTTTCCTGCCGCCGCAAACTGTTTTAACGGCTCCATAAATCCGTATTTATCTATAAGCCGGCGCATCGTTGTACTCTCGCCGCCAGGAAGAATTAGACCATCCAATTCTGCAAGCTGGTCTGGTTTTTTTACGACAACTGCTTCCGCCCCACATGCTTCAATAGAGCGAACATGTTCTTGCACCGCACCTTGTAAGCCAAGTACACCAATTTTCATCGTCCCATTGCTCCTTCACTTACCAACCGCGCTCTTGCATCCGTTGTTCTGGCAATAATGATGCGACATCAATGCCTCGCATTGCGCCGCCCAACCCTTTCGATAAATGGGCAATTAACTCGTAGTCTTCGTAATGGGTGGTAGCTTCAACAATTGCTCGTGCATATTTTTCTGGATTTTCCGATTTGAAAATACCAGAGCCGACAAATACGCCGTCTGCCCCTAAGTGCATCATCAGCGCCGCGTCCGCTGGAGTCGCGACCCCGCCAGCGGCAAAGTTGACAACTGGAAGACGACCTAACCGCTTAATTTCGCGCAATACTTCGACAGGTGCCCCTAAATTTTTGGCCTCCGTCACTAATTCGTCTTCGCTCATGCTGACCACTTTGCGTATTTGTGCATTGACTTTACGCATATGCCGTACCGCTTCGACAATGTTTCCCGTTCCTGGTTCTCCTTTTGTCCGCAGCATCGATGCGCCTTCCGCAATGCGGCGCGCCGCCTCCCCTAAATCACGGCAGCCGCATACAAAAGGAACGGTAAATTGTCGTTTATCAATATGAAACTCTTCATCGGCTGGCGTTAATACTTCGCTTTCGTCAATATAGTCTACCCCTAGCGCTTCCAACACGCGTGCCTCTACGTAATGACCGATGCGTACCTTTGCCATCACAGGGATCGATACGGCTTTCATCACTTCCTCAACGACCGTTGGATCCGCCATGCGCGCTACGCCGCCAGCAGCGCGAATATCAGCGGGAACACGTTCTAACGCCATTACCGCTACTGCGCCGGCTGCCTCAGCAATTTTCGCTTGTTCCGCATTGACAACATCCATGATGACGCCGCCCTTTTGCATTTCTGCCATTCCTCGTTTGACACGGTCCGTACCCGTAGTTGCCATCTTTTATTCCCCCTTATTTCTATCTTAATACTGTGATAGCTGGGTTAAAATATCACAGATTAGATGATTACATTTTTTTATTTTACCTCAATTTTTTTAAAAATCACAATAGAAAAAGCTCCCTCCAAAGGAAGAAGCTCTTAAAACCAGCCTTTGACTGTTTTTGCTACACTTGTCCATAGATCGCCAAACAATCCGCCGATTCCTCTCATCGTAAGCACAAACCAGTTCGCCTTTTCGACACTCTCTTTTGTCACGATATTTACGCTCACATTTTTCTTCATTTCCGGACTTAAGAAGCTATATGAATCATCGCCTTTGTATTGCAATGTCATATATCCAACTTTTTCTCCTTTTTTTATCGGAGCCGTTAACTCGCCTTGATCGGTTAATTTTTTCTTATCGAAAACATAAACAGGGCGATAATTTTTTTCTTCGCTGCTTTTCACTAATACGGAGAGCGGCTTGTCCGTTACGATCGATACAGTCTTTTCTTTCCCCTTTACGACCGGAAGGGTTTTATTTCCTTTCAGTTGATATCCTTTCGGGTATAGTTCTTTCTTAGAGTAATTGCTGAATCCATAGTCAAACAGTTTCTGCGTCTCTTCGAAGCGAGCCTCCCTCGTTGATTTTCCACTTTTGTCTTTTGCGTTCATCACCACCGTGATGAAACGGACGCCGTCGCGCTTCACTGTCCCTGTAAAGCAATTTCCTGCAAATTCCGTATATCCTGTCTTTAAACCATCGACTCCTGGATAGGCATAAACCAATCCCGGCAGCATCCAGTTCCAGTTATCCATCTTAATTTCATCGTCTGTTCCTTCACGGAATGTTTTATGGGCGATACTTGCTGTTTTCAGCACTTCCGGATGATCCTTCAGCAAATAGTAGGCCAATGTTGCCATTGCCCGCGCCGACATCACATTTTCATCATTTACATCCGTTCCCTCTGAGTGGAAACCTTTTAAATCGTTATTGCTTAATCCAGTAGAATTGACAAACTTATAGTCTTTCAATCCTAATTGTTTCGCTTTTTCGTTCATCATTTTCACGAAATTTTTCTCGGAACCGCCGACAATCTCAGCAATCGCTACTGTGGCCCCGTTGGCTGAATAAATGGCCATTGCTTCGTAAAGTTCGCGAACCGTATATTTTCCATCTTTCCGCAACGGAACGTTCGACAAATCACGATCTTGTGAAAGGCGGTAAACGTAATCACTTGGCGTATATTGTTGATCCCATTTTACCCGTTTTTCCTTAATGGCATCTAGCAGTAAGTATTCGGTCATCATTTTTGTCATGCTGGCAATACCAAGAACAGTGTCAATGTTTTTTTGATACAAAATTCTCCCTGTTTCGGCATCCACCAAAATCGCCGCATCGGCATTAATATCCAATGCATCGCTTTCTGCTTTTGCTACCTGAAACGGCAATAAACCTAAACATAAGCAAACAATAAGGAAACCAATCATCATTTTTTGTCTGATTCTCTTCACTTTCGAACCCTCCTCACACAAACGTTATTGTAACATACCCGCTCACAAAAAAATAGACGGAGAAAATTTCTCCGCCTAAGTTAGGTAAATAGACGCATGAATGAACTACCTACCGATAAACTTCGTTAGAAATAGGAGTTTGTTAAGAAATAGAATAGTTTGGCGCTTCTTTCGTAATTTGCACGTCATGTGGATGGCTTTCACGCAATCCGGCACCCGTCATTCGGATAAATTGCGTTTTTTCGCGCAGTTCTTCTAAATTTCTTGTTCCGCAATATCCCATTCCTGAGCGCAGGCCGCCGACAAGCTGATAAATAGTGTCCGCTAACGGTCCTTTGTACGGAACGCGTCCTTCGATTCCTTCCGGGACAAATTTTTTGTTGTCTTCTTGGAAATAACGGTCTTTGCTGCCTCGTTCCATGGCAGCGACCGAACCCATTCCACGGTACACTTTAAACCGTCTTCCTTGATAAATTTCCGTTTCCCCAGGGCTTTCCGATACGCCGGCCAAAAGGCTGCCCAACATGACGGCATGGGCTCCCGCCGCTATCGCCTTCACGATGTCGCCGGAATATTTAATTCCGCCATCGGCGATAATCGGGACACCATATTTGCGTGCCTCTGTCGCACAGTCGTATATCGCCGTAATTTGCGGCACCCCGACCCCGGCGACGACACGTGTCGTACAGATGGACCCAGGTCCGATCCCGACTTTAACAATGTTGGCGCCTGCCTCGATCAAGTCGCGTGTCGCCTCCGCTGTCGCGACATTGCCCGCGATAATATTTAAATCTGGATATTGCTCGCGAATTTTACGGACGGTCTCGAGGACACCTTTCGAATGGCCGTGCGCCGTGTCCACGACAATGACGTCCACGTTTGCCTCGACCAGCTTTTTCACGCGGACCATCGTATCAGCGGTCACGCCGACAGCAGCCCCGACAAGAAGACGTCCTTGGGCATCCTTAGCGGAGTTTGGAAATTCAATGACTTTTTCAATATCTTTAATGGTAATAAGTCCCTTCAATACCCCATTTTCATCAACGAGCGGCAGTTTTTCAACTTTATACTTTTGCAAAATCTTTTCCGCTTCTTCCAGCGTTGTCCCGACAGGCGCAGTGATTAAATTTTCCTTTGTCATTACATCGGCGATTTTAATGGAATAATCTTGGATAAAACGCAAATCACGGTTTGTAATAATGCCGACAAGCTTTTGTTCTTTCTCATTATTCACAATTGGTACACCGGAAATTCGGTATTTGCTCATTAAATGTTCTGCATCATACACTTGATGCTCAGGGGTCAAGAAAAATGGGTCGGTAATAACTCCCCGTTCCGAACGTTTCACTTTATCGACTTGCTCGGCTTGTTGCTCAATGGACATGTTTTTATGAATAATACCAAGACCGCCTTGTCTTGCCATGGCAATCGCCATTTCTGCTTCCGTGACCGTATCCATTCCTGCGCTAATGATCGGAATATTCAATTGCAGCGTTTCGCTTAATTTCGTCTTCACATCGACATCACGAGGCAATACATCGGATTTGGCAGGAATGAGAAGCACGTCGTCAAACGTTAATCCTTCTTTTACAAATTTCGATTCCCACATGTTTTCTCCCCCTTGTCCCGAAATTATTATTAGTAGCTTATCAACTGGTTAAACTACTGTCAAGGAATATAGAAAATGTTCAACTTTTCAGTTATTTAAAACCAAAATTATGATAATCAAGGGGGATGGAAATGTTTGATTACGGAAACATATCAAACAAATTTATTGTCTTTCATTCGGCTGATATAGCCCAGCAGCTTCTTTACCAGTGCTATGTAAAACAAGAAAGGGAAGATGCTGTACAAAAAAGCTATACAAACTGTTATCCATTCCTTTATTATTTAGAGCACGGGCAAAACTTTTATGCAACGGCACGCCACGCACCATTATCGGTCAAACCTGTTCTTCTATTTTACGGAATGGTGCAGCTTTTAAAGGCTTGCTTGCTTACCGTTGACGCGGATTATCCTGAATCAACTTCTGTCCTGGCACACGGAGTATCAACAAGAAAGCGAAAAAAACAAGGATATGAATTTTTAGATGATGAAGTAAAAGTGCAAAAGAACGGATTGTTTACTCATTTTTCTGAAAAAATGTTTCATGTGAAACAGCTAACAGGGGAAAAATTTCGCATGGGCATACTGCTGCAACGAATATGTGAGCTACATGATATGTTTTCGCTATTGAGCGGCAATAAAAAAATATTTTCTTTAAAAGTAATACATAGCTCTTCGAATCATTCCATCGCCATTCCAAAAGAAATTTTAGATTATTATCATATGACGTTAAATCGATTTATTGATTACATAGAGCAAGAATGGCATTTTTTAAACATAACATTTGCCAAAGAGGAAGAGCGTTTCCTTCATTTCCATGTAGAATCACCGTTACAGCCAATTGGTTGTGAACCATTTTTATTTCATTTAAACGGAACATATTACATTCCTACTAAAAGGGAAAAAATATTTATGCTTCCCGAAATCATTGCCCATTATTTATTACTATACAATTTAAGCATGATCTCCCGGTACGAAACGGAGTGGTGGAGCGAGTTATTGCACTCCTATCCAAGCAAAGCATATATATTGATCGTTCAATTTTTATCTTTAACCGCAGAGAAAGTACCGTTATTGCTTTACCAATACTTAATAAAAAAATTTCATTCCCTTGACTCTTAAGAAATGAAAAAGCATCCTACCTCTTAAATAGGCAGGATGCTTTATAAACATAATTGCCTAGCGACGACCTACTCTTGCAGGGGCGCTGGCCCCAACTACCATCGGCGCTGGAGAGCTTAACTTCCGTGTTCGGGATGGGAACGGGTGTTTCCTCTCCGCCATTGTCACTAGGCAAGTTGTTCAATTGACATAAATAATTATATTCATCTAACCGATTTTGTCAAGAAGGAGTTCATTCCTTCAAAACTAGATAACCGTCTGCTTGGAAGAAGCCAGTCGCCTGCGCTTTTCGTGGTTAAGTCCTCGATCGATTAGTATCCGTCAGCTGCACGTGT
>NZ_JBXUJJ010000021.1:0-20525 GCF_059115485.1 Parageobacillus sp. NEAU-HV-2 | reverse complement strand
TACTTCTGAAGCCGATAAGGAACTGTGGAGACAATCACATTTTTCTTATATAGAAGGTGCAATCTCAACAAAACGCTCGATTGGTTATGCAAAATGTTATGCCAGCCCTTTTTGGGTATAAATTGAGGAATCAAAACCGTTACTGTATAGTTTCTTTCCTCTGCCTTGCTTTCAATGGTATCCACTAGCTTGGAAATTGGTGTGATCAGATCACGATAATGAGAAATGAGTGTAACAAGGCGAATATCCGGCCTCCACTTCTCCCACTTCTCTTCCATCCGGACCATGCTTTCCCGGTCAAATGCCACATATACCGCCAATACATAATCGCCAATGGCCTGGGCGTAATTTAAGGATTGCTCTACTACCTTTGTGATTCCCGCAACAGGTACAATGACGACATTTCCCTCTATTTTGTCTGGAATCTTATTGGGATTGACCCGCAGTTGTTCCGCCACCGCATCATAGTGCTTATGGATTTGATGAAAAATAAATACGATGATCGGAAGAAATACAAGCACAGACCATACTTGAGCAAATTTTGTAATAAAGAAAATGCACAGTACGGTTAGTGTTATGATCGCTCCCAGCAAGTTCGTAAGCAGCTTCGGGACCCACCCCGCTGGTTTTTCGCGCACCCATTTGACAATCATGCCTGTTTGGGACAACGTGAAAGGAATGAATACGCCAACCGCATACAAAGGAATGAGCTGTTCCGTTTGCCCTTTAAAAGCGATAATCAACAAAATGGAGGCAAAACCAAGCGTGATGATTCCGTTGGAATATCCTAAACGGTCACCGCGTATCAGATACATTCTTGGCATGTATTTATCGGATGCCATATTATAGGCCAGCAAAGGAAATGCAGAAAATCCCGTATTGGCCGCCAACACTAAAATAAGGGCAGTGGTTCCTTGGATAAAGTAATATATCACGCCTCTTCCAAACACCTCGGAAGCGAGCTGGGAAACAACCGTCTCTTCTGCTTTCGGAGCAATTCCATACCAGTATGCTAAAAAAGTGACTCCTGTAAATAAAACTGCGAGAATGAACCCCATCATCACTAACGTTTTGGCAGCATTTTTTGCCGCCGGCTCCTTAAAATTGGGAACGGCGTTGGAGATCGCTTCTACCCCTGTCAACGCAGAGCAGCCAGAGGCAAATGCCCGCAGCAACAAGAATAAGGTAATTCCAGGCACCGCAGTACCGATCGGTGTATGTAAAGTAGACGGTGCTTGTCCATTAATAATACGAAAAATCCCGACAATAATGAGAGTAACGAGCGCCAACACAAACAAATAAACGGGATAGGCCAAAACGGTAGCGGATTCGGTGACGCCTCTCAGATTAAGAATAGTGATCAACACAACCAGTGTGATAGCAATTCCAACTGTGTATGGATGTAAAGTGGGAAACGCCGATGTAATGGCATCTGTTCCCGCGGACACACTTACTGCCACGGTGAGAATATAGTCGACCAGTAAAGAGCCTCCGGCAATGAGACCCGGGTTTACACCCAAGTTCGTTTTAGAAACGACGTAAGCTCCGCCTCCATGCGGATAAGAGTAAATGATTTGGCGATACGATAAAATAAGTGCCACCAGTAGAATAAGAACGCCAATCGCAATAGGAATGGAATACCAAAATGCAATAGCTCCAATCGTTGCGAGAACCAGCAAAATCTGTTCCGTACCGTACGCAACCGAAGACAGAGCATCCGAAGATAAAACGGCTAATGCCTTTAATTTACTCAATTTTTGCTCTCCCAGTTCGGTTGATTTCAACGGTCTGCCGATTAAGAATCGTTTTAACGATGAAAACATATGTACACCACCAATATGCAGAATTTCAATAAAAAATATTACCATTTTTCTCAGGAAATGAATAGCCTTTGGTTTAATCATTTAGTATTGTTTAGACTCTGAGAATTAATATTTAATAAAAGGATTAGGTGATAACTGGAAAAATGGTTTTTAAGAAAAGCCGTAGAATTAGAGTCGAATTAAATCCAACCCAACTGAATATACAAAAAGCCCCAAGTAGAAAGAGACTGTGGACGTGTAGAAAACAAGGAGGAGAAAAAAATTTCTTGAAAAAGAGGAGTTGAAAGCATTGCTAAGTCAAAATGTGGTCAGAATATAAAGAAAGGATGGGATAACCCCTGCGATACAAAGTTTTTTTAACATTTTTTCCATAATCAATGAAGTAACCAAAAAGTTCATTCCTATAAAAAATGCCTCTAATAACTGAATACGGCCGCACACTTCCGAAAAGAGAAGTACACGGCCGTTGGGTTAAGATTAGGTTAGCCACATTTATTTATGAGATATTACCGGACGATGTGGACGGTGAATTTTATGCGTAAACTGACGAATGTAAGGGAGGACCCAATGGTCAAGGCCATATCTGCCGGCGTTGGCGCCCGCTACAAGGATGAACACCGTTAACAATACCATTTGCGGGTTTGTGCTCGTCGTTCCCGAGAACATAAACGCAAAGTTCATGACAGCGCCCATTAGTGCTGCAAACGTTGTGAAAATGCCGAGAATAAGTGCGATGCCGACTAGAAATTCTCCCCAAGGCACTAACACGTTAAACAATCCAACGTTTGGCAAAGCGAAATGTTCGATAAAGGCAGCCCACCAGCTTTGCACCGCTGGATGTTCTCCTGTTGCTTTAGCGAGGGCTCCTTTCAAAAATCCCGATGCGTCAAATCCATCTACTATTTTATGCCATCCTGCGGTGATCCAAGCATAGCCGAGATACAAACGGAACAGCACCATGATGACAGAGGCACTCGTATGTTCGCGAAGCCATTTAACCATATCCTCTCTCCCCTTTTATTTTTTATTGTCCCTTACACTTTTATCGTACTACTTTTTACAGGAACTGAAATGATTTTGCTCACTATTTCACAATTTGTTAATAAATTTATTACAACATTCGCAACATTCTCTATAACGGCTTTTCGTCTATTGACAACTACTTTTTCTATATTCAAAAATACAATGAGTATATAGAGCGGAAAGTACTTACGATGAAACCAAAATAATCGATCCTACCAGCCAAGTCGTCCTGCTTTCCGAGCGGCTAAAAGAATTAGAATAAGAAGGATTTGTGAACCGCAACGTATATCCGGAAACGCCACTGCGGATTAAATATACGTTGATCGAAAAAAGGCGTGTTCTGCAAACGGTAATGGAAGCGATTAAGCAGTGGGGGCAAATGTGGATGGATGCTGAAAGATAGCGGTTACATAAGATGGCATATAAGTAAAAGCCAGTTTCAGACTGGCTTTTACTTATATGTCAACAAGCGATCTAACCCTTTAAATTCTAAAGCACGGAAAGCCTGCTCCACTTTTTCTTTGTCTACGTTCCACTCCGCCTCCTCGATTCGCAGGGCTATCGGAAGATCGCAATAAATTTTTGCTAGTTTTCTAGAAAGATGCAGCATCTCTTCATGTTCTTGCAATTTTTGCCGCTGCGACTTTGTCAAAAGGGGAAGATGTTCGAGAATTCCTTCAATCGAACCGTACTGGCGCACTAATTTTAGCGCTGTTTTTTCGCCGATGCCGCGCACCCCTGGATAGTTGTCGCTTGCGTCGCCCATTAACGCTTTGACATCGACCCATTGTGATGGCAGGATTTCCATCTCCTTTCGAAACCGCTCCAGCGTATAAATATGATAATTGCCAATCCCTTTGTCCAATAAATATACCGTTACCGTTTCGGAAAGAAGCTGCAGCAAATCTTGATCCCCTGTCAAAATGGCAATGTCCATTTCGTCTTTCCATTGCTTTGTGAGCGTGCCAATACAATCATCCGCCTCCGCTCCCAGTACGCCAATGTTCGGAACATCAAACGCGGAAACAACATGCTTTACTAGTTCAAACTGCGGGACAAGCTCTAATGGCGGCTCCCCTCGG
The DNA here is from genome assembly GCF_059115485.1 of Parageobacillus sp. NEAU-HV-2. Lineage (NCBI taxonomy): Bacteria > Bacillati > Bacillota > Bacilli > Caryophanales > Anoxybacillaceae > Parageobacillus > Parageobacillus sp. NEAU-HV-2. Next base: position 16,597 of record NZ_JBXUJJ010000021.1, on the reverse strand, counting down.
TTCGCCTTATACATCGGAAACATTTCCGTTCGAAACGTCGTGCTCCCCATATCCCAGCAGCAAACAACGTGTGTTGGCTTTATATGATGAACGGCAGCGATGAAGTGCTTGACAAATCCATAAACCGCGTTTGTCGGAATTCCTTGACTTGTAAACATAAAATTCCCATGAAGTGCGGTCGCAAAAAACGAACGAAATAAGAGCGCCATCCCGTCAATAAGCAGTAACTTTTGGCTCTTTTGCGTCATGGTGTTTTCTCCTTCCGGTGTTGTTAACATAACATTTTTATCGTATAAATAATGGTAATCGTACAGCTTTTTTACATACAATAACGTTAAGGACTCCGTGCTCTTATTTTTGGTATAGAAAGAATAGATCGATTACGGTCTAACATATGGATGAGTGATAAACAAGACTCCCGTATTCTTCTATAATAACTATGATAAAACAAAGTATATGGGGATGGCGCAGCAGTTTTTCGACAATAATGTTTCGCTTAATCATTATAGCTGTTTTTTTAAGATAATTTTCGGCTCTCCCTTTTCGTCCGTATACGTGCCGATGATATCAAATCCATGCCGTAAATTTAAAATGAGCATGTTCCGCCATTTATTCTTTGTCTTTGTCGTCACTACCGAATAGCCGTGCTGTTTCAGCCAGTCGTGCTGCATCGTCATTAATGTCGAGCCAATTCCCTGCCGGCGATACGCGCTGTCGACCCCGCCAATCCAGCTGTAAAACTCATTTGCATCTTGTTCATACCCCACTTTGAAACCAACAACTTTGCCGTTATCCAAAGCGACAAGAACAAGCAGCCTGTCCACTTTCTGCATTTTGCTGCGAATATTCTCCGACGATGTTTGAAAAATTGTTTCATATAGATGCATGACCGATTCAAGTATGTCATACGGAGGAAATCCCTCATATATCCGGTATTCCATGTGATTTTCTCCTTCCCTTTTCTCTTTTTAGTCATCTATGCCACGTTTCATGGCATCACAGGTTAAGGAAGAAATTTTGTTCTTCTTTGGGAGTTGAAAGGATAGGTTCAGCCTCATTATCTTTTACAATGGTAAACTCATAGTAATGTTTCTTGAATGAAAACCCATTTTCTCATAAATTTTAATAGCAGGGTTTCCCACAAATACACTAAGTCGAACTTCAGGGTTTTCAGCATTTTTTAACCTCCTTCCCCGAAAGAAAGGAGGTGATTTTTTATATTATGCCATATATTATACCATTCCCGCTGCCTTCTCTGTTTCCTGTTTGTCAGGGAAAAGAAGACTAAATTAAGCTTTGAACCATATCTGTCCATACAACACTTATAAATCCTCCTGCATACGATAAAATTAACCACGATGATTGTGCTGACAATCATTCCAATCACAGGATCAATATGACTGGTTTACAAATGGACGTACGTGCCCGTCTGTTTGGCAATCGCACTTTCATACATCATTTCCGCAACAGCAAGGTCAAACAGCGCCATACCAGTAGACTTGAAGATAGTCGGACAATCCGATTGAAAAGTATAGTTCACCTTGTTCGTGACGACTTTAGAAAAAGCAATCATTTGAGTAACGCTTTTGCGCTTCCGGTTTGACGGTCTATTAATATAACTATTCCTTGCGTTACAGGATGCTGTTGATTATTAGGGAAAACGCTTACAACTTTCAGACTGAACGATTGATGGGCAATCGAAGGCATTAACAAAAATGTGTTTTCATTGTCTTGGAGCTGAGTTCTTAGCGGCATTTCGTACTGTTTATTCTCATAGAGACGGTAAGCTCACTTCATCGCTTCCATGACATCGTTCATCGAAACGGTTTCGAGCATTGCTTTTTCATCAAGCACTAACATTGCGTATCCTCCGTTCCTCTGCTTATGGAAACTTGCTCTTACACAACGGCATCTTCCAACACTAAGTCATTTTCCGCGAATCGTTCGAAACGCAAAGGTGTGAGATCGATTGTTTTGTACTTTCCGTAATGAATTAATTCGGCCAATCCTATACCGACTCCCGGCGCCTGTTGCATGCCATGCCCGCTAAATCCGAGCGCCATATAATACCCATGAAGTGACGGGTGTTTTCCGATAATGGCGTTATGGTCTGCCGTATTAAAGCTATACAGTCCTGCCCACGCCGCTGTTACCTTCACCGCTTCAAAGTTTGGAATGCGATGCGCCAAAATCGGCCACATTTGTTCATAAAACAAGGAACGTGTCACGGTGAAATCAATTCCCGGCTTTGTATCTTCGGAAAAGCCCGATAAAATTTTACTTCCTTCATGGCGAAAATACACGCCGGTTGGATCAATGGTCAGCGGCAATTCCTTTTTTAACGGTGTTGCTATATCAAATTGGAAAATCTGTCGTTTTAACGGATGAACCGGTAACGGAATGCCGATTTTTTCACTAAGATATACTCCCCATGCCCCAGCACAGTTGATCACGATCGAAGAGTGATACACGGTTCCATCTACGAGCCGAACTCCGCTCACTTTGTTTTCATCGGTGGTGATCGTTTCTACCTCTTTATAAATATATTCCACTCCTAATCGCTGCGCATTTTTCTTATACCCTTGCATCACCGAATAAGGATCTAAATAGCCATCTTCATGGCAATAAAGCCCGCCCGCTAAATCATTGATATTTAGTTCGGGAATGATGTCCAATAACTCTTGGGCTGATAATACCTGTGACGGAACACCGTATTGGTTTTGCAGCAAGCATTGTTTTTTCAACGATGGAAGCATTTCTTTTGTAGCTAAAAAGAGATATCCGTTTTGACGAAAATGAATCTCCGCCGGTTCGCCATCCACCGCCATCGTTTCAGGAAATTGCTTATATATTTGCAAGCTATATCGACTTAATTGAATGTTAATCGGCGTTGTGTACAACTGCCGAATTCCTCCCGCGCTTCTTGGCGTAGACGAGAACTCGTACAAAGGATCTTTTTCAAAGACAACAATTCTGCCATCAAAGCCAATTTTCCGAAGATGGAAAGCTACACTCGATCCCATTACTCCTCCGCCGACAATGATAATATCCGCCGTTTTCATCCAATTTCTCCCCCTTCATAGACATATCAGCCCTGTCTGCCTATCATTACTTCCGCTCATTCGTTGCACGCCCTTCAACAATAAAAATAACTCGCGACGATGCTTCCTCCTTTTGTAAACGAAACTCATCACGGCAAAACAAAAAGCCAGTATAAATCATCACACAACAATGACTATACTGGCCGATGTCTATTGGACGCATCGTCGGTAAGGACGATGCCAAATAGACTACGCAGTATTTCGATTTCCTTTTCTCCGACGAAACATGGTTATTATTCAAATTATTCCGCATTTATAATCATTATGCGTCTTTATTAAGCAAAGCAATTGATTCGTTATTTTGGCAACCGTAACTGTTTTAGAGAATGATGAATAGAAAGTAAAATAATATTCGAGTTGAAATCCATTGAATGAACCTCTTCTACCTACATTCCATCTAGAGGTGAGAAACTTCTTGAGAAAAACGTTAAACTAACATCAATGGTTGTACCTTCGTCTTATACTTTCTGACCAATTGTTTCTCGTCTTTTTAACAATACCAATTCATCCAAATATTTGAATGTTCCGAGTTCTTCATATATAATAAAATTCTGCATAAATAATATGAAAAGCGAGGAGTGAAAAACGTGAGCAATAGGGAGCAAAATTTAGAAAAATATGCCGCGCTTGCTGTTCAAGTCGGCGTCAACGTCCAAAAAGGGCAAACGCTTTTTGTGAACGCCCCGCTTGAAGCCGCGCCGCTCGTGCGGAAAATCGCGAAAAAAGCATATGAAGTCGGCGCCAAACACGTCTATGTCGAATGGAATGACGAAGATCTTACATACATTAAATTCAAATATGCTCCCGACGAAGCGTTTTTGGAATATCCAATGTGGCGGGCGAAAGGCATGGAACAGCTTGTCGAGGAAGGGGCAGCGTTTTTATCGATTTATTCGCCAAATCCTGATTTATTGAAAGATGTGGATCCAAAACGGATCGCAACGGCAAATAAAACCGCATCTCAAGCATTAAGCAACTATCGCAGCGCACTAATGGCCGATCAAAACTGCTGGTCGCTTATTTCCGTCCCAACGTCAGCTTGGGCGAAAAAAATATTTCCAGACCTCAGCGAAGAAGAAGCGATCGACAAGCTATGGGAGGCGATATTCCGCATTACCCGCGTCGACCAGGACGATCCGATCCAAGCGTGGCAACAGCACAACGACCAACTCGCCAAAATCGTTGATTATTTAAACAATAAACAATATAAACAGCTCATCTATGAAGCGCCGGGAACGAACTTAACGATCGAACTGGTTGAAAACCATGTATGGCATGGCGGTGCGACCGTCAGCCAGAAAGGCGTTCGTTTCAACCCGAACATCCCGACAGAAGAAGTGTTTACGATGCCGCATAAAGACGGCGTCAATGGCAAGGTACGCAATACCAAACCGCTTAATTATAACGGCAACTTGATCGACGGATTTACTTTGACATTCAAAGATGGCAAAGTCGTCGACTTTACCGCGGAAAAAGGGAACGAAACATTAAAACATTTATTAGACACGGATGAAGGCGCACGCCGCTTAGGGGAAGTCGCGTTAGTGCCGCATCAGTCGCCAATTTCCATGTCCAATCTAATTTTTTATAACACGTTGTTCGATGAAAACGCCGCATGCCACCTGGCGCTTGGAAAGGCCTATCCGACGAACATTCAAAACGGCACCGCCATGTCCAAAGAAGAACTCGACAAACATGGGGTCAACGATAGCCTCACCCATGTAGATTTTATGATTGGCTCTGCCGAATTAAACATTGACGGTGTCACCAAAGATGGCAAGCGCGAACCAATTTTCCGCAACGGAAATTGGGCGTTTGAATTGAAATAATGTAAGTGACAATGTTTTTCCTCTTTTATTCACGCTTAGTGGTCACATATTGGTCACAAAGTCAAAGTTTACCGCTTATTTAAACAGTTTGTCTAACCTATTAGCCACGTCTTTCTGCATACTTGGAAGGACGTGGCTATATTGATTCAATGTGATGTGGGTTGAAGAGTGTCCCAATCGTTCTGATATTACTTTTGCATTCACATTTTGTTACATCGTTATTTATTTTCAATGGAAATGTATATTCATCAAGCAAAAATGTTCTTATTTTTCTTTTTCGGTTAAGTGTAATCACATCGGAAATTTTTGTAGGGAGTGGCTGAAAGAGTTTCACATGTACATGAAAACGAAAAAGACGTTTAGATTTCCTCAACTTCTAAATAAAATCATTATTTCATTCAATGCTACACCTATATCAGTTAAAGCACCCTCTAACCAATCATGAAACGAGCTTCACCACAGATGATGGAAGTTAATTCGTTCTTCCATGGGAGTTTAACTAATTTTAAACTTTTGATTGTTCATAATTTCATAAATGATATTATCAATATCATCAGTAGTTTTTTCACTGGTATCGAAAATATATTTTTTATCTAATCCACATTCATTAAATTCATCAGCTAAAATTAAGCAGCGTTCACCCATTCTATGCTCTGGTTTTCTCATTTCGTCCCTTTTGATTAACGTTTCATTATCAGCCCATAAAACTACATAAACAACACTTACGTTTAAATCCTTTAGATTTTCATAAAGCCAAATTGCTTCTTGTGGAAAGGTAACATAATCCACCACGACATTATTCCCATATTTTACAAAATTTCTAACAAGGCTTAAAATATTATCCCAAATTAATGAGAGTTCTTCTTTACTTTCCCAAGGTTTTTTCCGCCCATTAATGTGCATATGACTGATGTAATCGCCAGAAATATAAGCACTATGACTTAATTTATTTGCCAGTTCTTTTGAAATCGTTGATTTACCAATCCCAGCGGGTCCTGATATTACATATACTGTTCTTACTTGATCATTTTTCATATAAATTCCCTCCCCCCTTTTTTATTTCGATAAAAACTTCTCTTGAACCTTTTTTATTTAATGTTATATACCATTGTCCAAGATGTTCCCGATGAACCACATTGTTTAAATCCGAGTTTCTTATAAAGTTGTACAGCCTTAATGTTATTTGGGTCAACACTCAAAGATACGGATGTATAGCCATCTTTCAAAGCTTGTTCAAATAACTTTTTCATAAGTAGAGTACCTATACCTTTACCTCTTTCAGCATCAATAACAGCTATCCCGAGTTCAGGAGTATTATCATCAACATATCCATATCCTTTTTGATTTTCTTTGAATAAGCGATACCATGCAGCACCAACAGGCTGATTATCGCGAAAAGCAATTAAAGCTCTATCCCCTTTTCTCCCCCATCCTTCATGATATTTTTTAATATGTGGTGAATTTAGCAGTTCCTCTTTGGGTGGCTTATTTTGCGGAATATAAATAGCTTCATACATCATATCCAATAAAAATTCAAAATCATTTTCTTCTAAGTTTCTTATATGTAACAAAATTACTCACCTCACTGTTTTTAAAAAACATTTTTACAACGAAAAAATCGGCCCCATGGACCGATTTTTTCGTTCAATCTCATTATACTTGAAGAACTCTTTTTGTAGAAATGGTAATCCACTCGTATTGACGGAGTTTTACTTCAAACAATGTTAGCGGATCGCGGTACGTTTCCGGATTCGATCTCATTTTTTCCAGTTCTTCTTCTTTTTCATTGATTTCTTTTTTCGTTTCTTCCACCGTTTGATTCAATACGGCAAACGGATTTCGGAAGAAGATCGAAATATCTCGTTCCAGTGATTTCTCAAATAATTCGAATTGCAGAAGCAACTTGTTCACAATTGATTCAACAACCTCTAAATAATCCTGATTTTCAACAAACTGCTTGTATTTGTTATATAACATCGCATTGTTTTGCTGGAAAGCTCCAAATAGCTTGCCGGCACTTTTCAATAAAATTTGATACGGTGTGCGGCGGAGAACAATATTTACCTTCTCCATTTGCACCCCGCTCGTCATCCGGTCTGCATCCCGACGCCAGTCATCAAGCACTTTAAAGTCGCAATTCAGCTTAAGCCGCTCTTCCCCATACATCGCATTAAACCCTTCGCTTATTTCATCTAGGAAAGATTGACAGTGATTCAGTTCATCATTTGCCGTAACAATCCATTCCTGAAGAGAACGATAAAGCTTTGGCAAGACCTTATCATTTACATAAGCATGTACTCTCCGGTTCATCTCATCATTTAGTACAAGATGAATATTACGGAAATCACTGTCTTCTCGAATCATATCAGAACTTTCTCGTAAAATTTTCGGAATATTTTCTGATAGATCCGATCTGATTTCCTCCACGACTTTATGGAACGTTCTCGTGATAATTCGCGCTTTTTCTTCTTTCAAATCCGTTAATTGATGGATGGCACCACTTAGCTTTGTGGCCATTTCTTCGTTCCATTTAATCGAATCGGTCAATTTGTTTTCCATTTCTACCCATTTATCTAATAAATGCCCAATCAATCGACGAATAAAGATTAATATTTTTTCAATTCGATCCTCTTCAGCAATTTGTCGGTTAAAGTTTTTCAAGAACCCTGTCAGATCATTTTGTTGTTTTCTGCTTCTTAAACGTGATGAATAGGCAAACACTTTAGCCTGCGGAACATATACCCGAACTCTCGAACGAGTATCTTCAATAATCTTGGCGGCTTCATGTTCATCATAAATTTCATCGATTTTATTGAGCAGAAAATGAATTGGAAGATTAGGAGCATATTCCCGAATCTGCATTAAAATCTCTTGTTCTTTTTCGTTAAAAGGATCGTTCGCATCAAGAACAAATAATAAACTGTCGGCAAAATGCAAATATTTTAATGCTTCTTCCAAACAATTATGGTCGCTAAATCCCGGCGTATCCATAAGAACTAGTCTGTTTTCCTGCAAAATTCGCGATGGAAGAGAGAACTCAATAATCGCATTGTCAAAAGCCTTATTCAGCCGTCTATCGGCTGCCTCCTGGAATTCATGGAAACTTGAAAATGTTGTTAATTCTTCATCGGATATTTTTCTAATCTCCGTCTCATCATCCCCCTTAAATACAATAACGGAAGATGTCGGAGCAGTTAGGATATTTTCTCCGAGGACTGAATTGATAAAAGCAGACTTTCCATTTCCAGAAGTTCCGGCTACCATTAAATGATGTGTTTCAAAATCAACCAGTTCTCGGATGATCCATCTGAAGCGGTGGCCTGGATCAACATGCTGCGCTTCCGCCCATTTTACGATGGAATCGAATAATGTAAGGCTGTACTCCAAACCGTCTGTCTCATTGCGGGAATGGAAAATAAGATTTTCGGCATCATTGACAACCTCTGGACTAATACTGGATGGAAATTTCTCGCTCCATGCCAATACTGCTGCAGAAGCAAATAAAGCATGAGAATCATCGGCTATTTTGAGCCAGTTCGTTAAGATATTTGGAATAATCTCCTGTAGTTCTTTAATTAAATACTTTCCATCGATCAATTCGAAATAAGTTTCCTGATAAAGTCCTGACAGCTCTTTCCAAGACTGCTCCCGGTTTGCATCCAAATTGAAGAAAAGATGGTTAAATTCCCTCAGCCATGAAAAATAGGAATGCTCGTTTTTGTAACCATTCCATAATGCCTGAACGATCTGTTCAAATCTTGCCTGATCCACTCTGTATAACACGACTAAGCATTTTGAAAAATAATGCGGTTCAAAGGTTTTCGTTAATCCTTGTTCTGCGTATGTTTTTAAAATATCAAACCATTGATGGGACTCTGTCCGGATCGCTTCACTTACTGCCAGTTCAATTGCGCTCTTCCAATCCTTGTGTTTTTCGAAAAAGGCGCGAGCAATGTTAGTCACGTTTGGATAGTCCGGATTAAAGGATACTGCTTTTTTGATCACTTGATCTGCATTTTCAAGCCTGCCTTGGTCTATGTAAAGCGAAAATAATTGCAGTGCAACTTCTGATTGTAAGACACTGCTTTCCGTATCAATGGATTTATAAATTTCTTCAGCTGTTGATAATTGCCCTAGTTCATAAAAACAATCCGCTATATTTTTCTTCGCCCACGGTTCTAAATCATTATGAACGTTTTCCCATTTGAAAATAGCTGCTTCATAATCTTTGTTATGAAAATATACTTCTCCTTGGGCAAAACGGATGGTGGAAATGTCAGCTGTCTCCTCTTTACGCCCGGCAAGAAAAGCTTCTCCAAGCACACGGACAGGATTTTTTTCATCCGCTTCCATCAATGTTTCATAAAATGTTTTTTTGATCAGTTGATTCTCTAACACCATGTCTATCACCCGACCTATATATTTAATCAGTATATTTTACATACCTATTAAAACTTTCTTGTTTCCATCTTTAATATTCTAGCAGACTTACTTTTGCAATAAAGTTTCAAATTGTTTTCATTTATAATACAGATTTTTATCATCGTGTAAAATTTAAACTAAATTATGTAATTAATTGGATTTAAATGTAAAAAGGCTGCACAATCCCTCGGAGAATAGTGCAGCTTCGATTCGCGCTGGATGGGTTTACCGAGAATTCTTTCGATTTACCTCATTTGGCTTCTTTTTAAAGCGATTTTTTGGTTTTTCCGTGATTATTTCAACATAACCTCGATATTTTGATTTAAATGTATTTAGTATACCCAAAACGATCGAACAGGCGTATCAGGCTATTTAAGAGTATATTCATTTTTACACTCACAATCGTTTTCAAGAAAAACTGAACGGCCTTTCCCCGATTGAATATCGAGAAAAGGCCGTAGTTAATATACCCTTTTTTCATTGTCTACTTGACAGGTTATGTGCAGGGATAGACTTTCTGTTATCTTTTATTTTTGCTCTGTTGAGCTTTTTGCTGCTTCTTTAATTCTTCCTGCAGTTTTTCGACGTTCGGCAGTCCTTGGATATAACCAACAGCACCGGCTTGATTAATTCCATATGTTGCGTCGATAGCCTTTTTCACATCATCGATGTTTACCGCTGTCGGCGCAAAATTGTCTAATTCGTCCCCTGGATGCTGGAAATTGCTCATAATATAGCTAAATCCATTTCGGTCATCGGCCGCTTGAAGTCCCGTTGCCTCCGCACCAGCCGGAACGGATAAAATGCGGGATAACTGTTTCGTATCGACGTTATACGCCCATACAAAATTGTTAATATGTTGGCTGCTGTCTTCCCCGATAAACAATGTGCGGTAATCCTCGGAGAAGCTTAAGTTGTCCGGACCGGCAATTTTATCCACATTCGCTTTATTGCCGTAAGCATCCGGCTTCGCCAAATCTTCGCCGACAAGAATCGCCTTCATAGAAGCAGCTACATATCCGCTGTTAATCGGCTCACCAGCTGTATTCTTTTGTCCTGGCTTTAAGCTTAACTCATAAACGGCACCGGCTTTCACTTTCGGTAATTGAATGTGGTCCGTCGGGTCTTGGCTGTTTTTCTCCATGCCTTTCCCAATATCAGAAATCGCTACATATACTTTTTTGTCTTTCGCATTGACTGCTAATCCTTCCATCTTATTGAACTCGCTTGTTGCTCCCAACATCGCTGCGTAACGGCGCGTCTCTAAGAATGCCGCAGCTTTTTCCATTCCTGGCTTCAGTTTCAAGTATTCTACTTTGCCATAGTTAGCATTCTGTCCTGAGTATTGCTTAACAGGGATAAAACCTTCTTTCGGCACATCGGACACTTCAAAAATATCGCTGAATTTAATGCCTTTATCAATCATGCGTTTAATTTCTTTATCCGTAGCATGTCCAAGTTTAATCCATTCTAACTTGCCCGCCCCGCCGTTTTCTGCGCTTGTTTGCGTAAATTTCGCCGCATATAAGGTGCCGGCAGACAAATCACGCGGTTTATCAGCCACGTACATAAACAGCGTTGTATATTCACCGTCGTCTCCAAAGTAAGCGGTGCGCTCATCCGGCATTACGACCATCAATTCATTGGAACGGCGTCCGGTACTATAATGTTTCACAACGCGCGTCATTCCGTCAGAACTAACAATCACTTCAGGAATAAATCCGTAATAATAAGGATTTGCTTTTTTCTCGTCATCAAAATATAGCTTTGCAAAATCTTTTAAATGAGCTGTTGATTCACTGAGCTTATCTGGTGTGTCAAATTCAAATGAACGGGCATCAGGCTCATATTCCTCTGAACCTAAGTGCGTATTCCAAGGTGTTAACGAGCCGTTGCATGGCACCCATAAACCGTTTACCGTGGAAAAGTCAATTTTGTCAACAGTGGAAACCTTTAACTCCCCTGTTTTCATGTTTTGATAAAGTTTCGTTAGCGTCATTGAAGCTGGCACGCGGCGCCATGCCGGATTTCCTGCGTTGTCTAGAGAATCATATTCATAATGAGAAACAAGATACAACGAACCATCTTTCATCGGACGAAGCAAGCTGTTCGCATCAGGTGCATCAGATACATAATGCACAGGTTTTCCATCTACCGATTTGTCTGTAATTGGGTCGCCATAATAATCCGTCGGTGTACCTGCTTGGAAAGTTTCGCCATTGGACATTTTAAACGTATCCGTTGTCTTAAAAAGCTGCTTATATGTAAGCGGAAATTTTTTTGTTTTTCCATCCGTGTATTTTACAACAACGGAAGCTGTGGTAAATGGTTTGCTCATTTCTTCAACGGTAGTTGGCACTCTCGAGCCGCTAAACGAGATCGATTCAATCTTTACTTCTTTTGTCGCGGCTTGAGAGGGATGCAATGCCGGCACCATCATCCCAAGAGCTAAAGCAACAGCAATTCCTTTCTTTTTCATCATCGTCATCCTCCTTGCGATAGAATAAATGTCCTATCTCTTATTTAACAGAATAATTGTTAAAATTTTTTAATATATTGGTAAATTAACTATTAATTTATGTAAAAATAATTACCACGAAATCTAGAAAAGCCGCTGATGAATCGAGATTGGACCAACTTAAAAACGTGGAAACTCCATATCATACCTATACTTAAAAATTCCGTATGAACCTCTCCCGCCTTCATTCCGTTTAGAGGAAGGAATGACTATAAAATAAATATTAAAATTTAGTATTTTATGATTATTTTTCTAGCAGAAATATGGTATGATGAGTAATAGTCTATGAAGAAAGGATGATTTTTTTTATGTCTTTTGTCACAAAATGGGCTTTTCGTAACAAAGCAGCTATCGTTTTGATAGCAGCATTCGTACTCATCATGGGAATCGTCAGTTATATGCGGTTGCCGATGGAATTTTTGCCTCCTGCTGATCAGCCCTTTATCTCTATTGTGGTGATGGGGCAAGGGGTAGATTCTAATACGATGGAAGATCAAGTAACTGAGCCAATTGAAAATGCCGTTGTCACCGTAGAAGGAAAGCGAAACATTTTTTCCACTACCGGAGACGGTTTTTCGAAAATTGATGTTTATTTTGAACCAAAAACTGATAAAAAAGAAGCAAAGCAGGCGATTCAAGAAGCACTTGACAACGTAAAGCTCCCACCAAACGTAACAAAGCCCACCGTTGTCCAATTAAACACCTCCATGATTCCAGTCGCTGACGTAGCCATTACCTTTGATGACGGAGTTACTCCAAGCAATCTCGAATTTGCTAAAGAAAAACTTGTCCCGTACTTCAAAGACATTAAAGGAGTAGCAAGCATCCAAACATACGGAACAGCAGACTCCTATGTTTCTGTAAAACTGGACAATGAAGCGATGGCGAAAAAGCAAGTCGCTCTGCAAAACGTCATGACCGCTCTTCAAGGGCAAAATATCGCGTTAGCCGTTGGCGAAAAAACGATTGATGGTAAAACAAGCAATATTAAAGTGATGGGGGATGTGAATGATCTCAAAGATTTAAAGAAGTTGATCATCGCTCCCAACACAACGCTTGGTGATATCTCGACTATTGAAGTAAAAAAACCGAACAACAACATTACACACATTAATGGTCAGGACGGTCTTGTCTTCATTGTAACAAAAGACGGCAGCTCCAACGCCGTAAGTATAGCTAAGAAAGTAAGAGAAATGGCAAAAGAAATTAATAAAAAATACGATAATGTTAAAGCAACGGTTATTTTCGCAACCGCAGACATGATCGAACATTCCGTCTACAGCATGATGAAAGAAGTGTTGCTTGGCGCATTGTTTGCTACCATTGTCATTATGCTGTTTCTAAGAAACGTCCGCTCGACATTGATTACGATTGTTTCCATTCCGTTATCTTTATGCTTCACATTATTTTTATTAGCTTTATCTGGAATTACATTGAACATTTTAACGCTTGGTGGCGTAGCTGTTGCCGTCGGTCGTCTTGTTGATGACAGCATCGTCGTGATTGAGAATATTTTCCGAAGAATGCAGACAGAAAAAATTTCCCCGGAGTTGGTTATTGAGGCAACGAAAGAAGTCGGAGCTGCAATTACTTCATCGACGTTAACAACGGTTGCCGTGTTCCTGCCGATCGGTTTAGTAAACGGAGGACTGCAAGAATTTTTACTCCCATTCGCGCTTACCGTCACTTATTCTTTATTAGCTTCACTGATCGTAGCACTGACCGTCGTTCCCCTCATGAGTGCCGGGCTGCTGAAAAAAGAAAAGCTTCCGAAACATAAAAAGACTTCGTTTTTCCCTAAGCTGTTGACTTGGTCATTAAACCATAAATGGGTCGTTCTCCTTTTGTCCTTTGTTATGTTCGCTGGCTCCATTACAGCTTATTTTGTTATGCCGAAAGGAACAGTCGATAAATCGCAAAACGATTTTATTGATATATCATTAAGTTATCCGAATGACACACCGATTGATAAAATAAAAGAGAGCACGATCGAATTGGAGCAATTTGTCCTAAAACAAAAAGGGGTTAAATATACGTATACACAGCTTGGAAACACACCGGATGCCGTGAAATACGGCGATGTTCGGCCGCCGACAACCGCTTTCATTATGGTTATCTTAAAAGACGGTACAGATGACAAAAAATTTATTAAGAAAATAGAAACACAAAAACAAAAATACCCTGGCGCAGAGTTAAAAGCGAATCCTTCTTCGCTGATGGGAGCAAGCGGAACGGAAATTACGATTGACATCATGGGTGACCAGTTAGAAGACATTGAAAAAGCTGCCGCAAAAGTAAAAGAAAAAATTCGGGACATTGACGGTGTTGAATCGGTTGTTACGAACGAAGAAGAGAAAAAGACGGTTTACTCTTTAGTCGTCGATCCTTCCCAAGCAAAGACGGAACAAGTGGCACAGCAATTAGGAGTGATGTTAAATCAAACGCCAATCGGCACGATTAAAGTGGATGAGCAACAAGCTCCTGTATTACTAGAGCCTATTCTTGAACCAAAAACAGCGGAAGATCTAAAAAATATCCCAATTGCCACTCCATCAGGAATCGTCCCTGTCGCAAAACTCGCTTCGTTAGAAAAAGCAGAAAAACCGACAAGCGTTTTCCATAAAGACGGGGATCAATACATCCGAGTAACAGCAAAGGTCAATCCGAAAAAGCTGTCGGTTATTTCATCAGAAATAAACAAGGCGATTTTCGGTGAAAAGCCTGGCGAAGGGATGAAGCTTCCTAAAGACGTAGATGTATACGTAGGCGGGGCAAGCGCGCAACAATCTGATGATTTCACGGATTTATTTATGACAATGCTCGTCTCTATCGGGGTTGTCTTCTTAATTATGGTGATTACATTTAAAACCATTCGTGCCCCTATCGCCATCTTATTCTCTTTACCTCTTGCGGCGGTCGGAGCGGTTTTAGGCTTGTTAATCAGCGGCATTTCTGTTGAGGTCACGGCGCTGCTTGGCGGCTTAATGTTGATCGGTATTGTCGTCACAAACGCAATTGTGCTGCTAGATCGAGTAAAGCAAAACGAACAGTCGATGACCATTCGCGAGGCAATTGTCGAAGCGGCAACAACAAGGATGAGACCAATTTTTATGACCGCCGTGGCAACCATTTGCGCGATGCTGCCTTTACTGTTCAAGGAAACGGAAACAGGAAGCCTCGTCTCCGCAAGTCTTGCCGTCGTCGTGATCGGGGGACTAAGCGTCGCCACTCTGTTAACACTTGTGGTGATCCCAGTCGTCTACGAACTGCTTCATTTCAAAAAGTCGAAAAGACAACGGATGCAAAAAGAACAACAAATGATGTCATTCTAACAATTGCAAAAAAGCCAGCCGTTAAGGCTGGCTTTTACATAGCGTCCCAGGAGAGATTCGAACTCCCGACCGACGGCTTAGAAGGCCGCTGCTCTATCCAGCTGAGCTACTGGGACATGGTGTTATACACTCTTTAGCTTCGCTGCCCCTTCCTCTGCTAGCGAATTCAGAGAAGTAAGATGCGTCGGGACAACTCGGAGCGGATTCAACGATGTGTCGCTCGTTGCTCTATCCTGTCTCTTCCTCTACTAGTGGATTCGAAGAAGCGAGATGCGTCGAGACAACTCGGAGCGGATTCATGGATGTATCGCTCGTCGCTGAGCTACTGGGACACATATTAATAGGAAACAGGAAAGCGGGTGATGGGAATCGAACCCACGACATCAGCTTGGGAAGCTGAGGTTTTGCCACTAAACTACACCCGCACGGTTGAAACATGAAGGCGGCACCCGGATTCGAACCGGGGATGAAGGTTTTGCAGACCTCTGCCTTACCACTTGGCTATGCCGCCACAAAAGACAAGATAACATAAAATATTGTTCGCTTTATATAGGGGCAGTAGGAATTGAACCGTCACCTAAGGTTTTGAAAACCGCTGTTCTACCACTAAAACTATGCCCCTAAACCTCATTCTAGAAACGGAAAGGTAGAAAAACGAAAGAATTTTATCGAATTTTCATCTCGCAACTATGTACTAGGAATCTTGGATATCCATTGGCATGTATGTATTAAAACCACTTTCACTACTGAAAACGCGCTCGAGAGGATTCGAACCCCTAACCTTCTGATCCGTAGTCAGATGCTCTATCCAATTGAGCTACGAGCGCAAAATAACGATGAAGCGGAAGACGGGACTCGAACCCGCGACCCCCACCTTGGCAAGGTGGTGTTCTACCACTGAACTACTTCCGCATGATAACATGGTGATATTGTGATATTTTGTTCATTCCTTCAAAACTAGATAACCGTTTGTTTGGAAGAAGCCGGGCGCCTGTGCGCTGTCTAGCTCCGGACGCCATCGGCTCGCGACGCTTTGGTCCCGTTGCGGCGGCAACAACCTCCTCACGGGCCCTCCAGCACGTCTCGCCGATAGGCGGGCGTCCTGCGCTTTTCTGATGTCTAGCTCCGGCTCCTAGCCCCTTGGGTCGCTTCAGACCTGCTGTGGCGGCAACAGCCTCCTCGCAGGTCTTCCAGCGCCCAGCGGGGCTAACCAGTCGCCTGCGCTTTTCTTGGTTAAGTCCTCGATCGATTAGTATCCGTCAGCTGCACGTGTCGCCACGCTTCCACCTCGGACCTATCGACCTCGTCATCTTCGAGGGATCTTACTCGCTTACGCGATGGGAAATCTCATCTTGAGGGGGGCTTCACGCTTAGATGCTTTCAGCGCTTATCCCT
>NZ_JBXUJJ010000020.1:0-20862 GCF_059115485.1 Parageobacillus sp. NEAU-HV-2 | reverse complement strand
GGTCTTTATTTGGCCGTGACGTATGAAGATGGACAAAAGGCCAAAGCGTACCAACCGGGTTCATCGGTCGGAGTCGATCTTGGGGAAGTGCATACCATAGGTGCGTTTTGCGAAAACGGTCAAGCCCTCCTTATCACGGGAAGAAAAATACGCTCCCTTCATCGGCTGCGGAATAAAAAACTGGCCGAGATCCAGCGTCGTCAATCGAAATGTCAAAAAGGATCACGCCGATGGAAAAAGTATGAGCGGGCGAAACAATACGTGTTATCCAAATCCGAAAGACAGCTGCGGTATGCGCTCCATAAAACGACCAAACAGTTTGTCGACTGGTGCCGTGCCCAATCGGTTTCCGATGTGTACATCGGAAACGTCGAAGGAGTCGAGCGGCACACGCGAAAGAAAAAGCGGGCAAGCCGTAAACAAGCACAGAGACTCTCGAATTGGTCATTCGGGAAAGTAAAGCAGTATCTCACTTATAAGCTGGCTCAACATGGCATTCGCTTGCATGAAATCGAAGAGTCATATACCAGCCAGACATGTCCTGTCTGCCAAAAGAGAAAAAAAGCATCTTCCCGCCAGTTTGTGTGCCGGTGTGGGTATGAGGAGCATCGGGACGTTCATGGAGCGCGAAATATCTTAAGCAAGGCGCTGCATGGCACCTTTGTTCATTGGGACGTGCAAACGAAGCTGACGTATCTACGGATTGCGTAAGCAAGAAGTAGTAGAAGGGTTGGACCGCCCCACCGGCCGAAAAGCCGGTGTTGCTTACCGAATCGACTGGGAAGACTTCCGATGCGTGCATCGAACCAAAGAAGACAACCTTCTTCGGACGAGTGGTAAGAAACTCCCACCTCTTAACGGAGTGTAGGTGGGAGAGGTTCATTCATACATATAAGACGAGGAAACATCTCGTCTCGTTTTTCGGATATCGTGAATGCAAAAAAAGTGGATTAAAAAGCACTCGTTATGGATAAAAATGGGAGAAAATCAAAATCTTTATTTCGAATTTTCATTGAGATAAGCTTGCAAGGCAATTTTTTATGAGTGTTTAGGACTTTTTGATGGCATCTTTCTGAAAATCTGGAAACTCACCCTCTTTAATATACAATATATTCAGAATTATTAAATAAAATAATAGTTGGCACAAATCTTGCTTTTTATGTAAGTGCCAGTACCAAGAAAGGAGATGAAAATAGAAGATGTATTGAATGAACACATTTTTGTGATGCGAAATGAGAAGGATCGCATATATTTTGAATACGTTTATATTTAAAGGAGGGGTTTCATTGGATTTCGGTTTTCTGACAAGACGAATGGCCAATGACGTTAATGTGAGTAATAATGAAAAAATAGCCATAAAAGAAGAATCCGGAAGGTCATGGACATATAAGGAACTCCATCTGATTTCGAATGCCTATGCAAATAAGCTTCGTGAACTGGGAATACAAAAAGGTGATCGGATAGGGATTTTACTTTACAACTGCCTTGAATATTTTGGTCTTTATTTTGCCGCAGCCAAACTTGGAGCAATAGCTGTTCGTCTAAACTTTCGCCTTGCAAGTGCTGAATTGGAATATGCTCTAAATGATTCGGGGACGAAAATATTATGCTTCCATTCAACTTTGGCAACTCAGGTTAAAGAAGTTAAGGATCAAGTTCAGGTTGAACGCTACATATGTCTATCAAATAACGAAGCAGACATTCCACCTTGGGCGGAAAGTTGGGCTATTTTAAATAGCGGTGATCCAGCCGAGGTAAAGACCGATCATATTAAATTGAGCGACCCACTCATGCTTATGTATACTTCGGGGACAACGGGAAGACCTAAAGGAGCCATCTGGACGCATGAAACGACGTTTTGGTTTTGCGCCATGCAGTCGATGAAGTGGAAATTTACAGGACGGGAAATTGGGATGACGACAGGGCCGCTCTATCATGTCGGAGCGATGGAAGATCTCGCTCTCCCTATTTTGATGATGGGCGGAACGGTTATCATAACGAAAAGCAAAGGTTTTAAGATTGAGAGAATTCTTTCTGTTATCGAAAAAGAAAAAGTGACCGACTGCTTTTTATTCCCTTTTATGATTTATGAAATGCTCAACTCACCCGCACTTGATCAGTATCAGTTGAAACATTTAAGAACAATCTACACCGGAGGCGACCCGCTCATGCCATGGGCTTTAGAGACACTAAAACAAAAATTTCCGCATCTCGGCGTTGTCCAAGTGTATGGGTTGACAGAGGGAACCCCAATTGCCGCTGCCCTTGACCCAGAAGATGCACTTTTGAAAGGACATACCGTTGGAAAACCGATGCCGCTGACTGAAATAATGATCATCGATGACGACGGAACACCTTTGCCAACTGGAGAAATCGGGGAAATCGCGATCAAAAGCCCGGCGGTTTCCGTCGGATATTGGAGGAAGCCAGATGAAACGAAAAAAACGTTCGTAAATGGCTGGTGCAAAACAGGAGATTTGGGGAAGTTTGACCATGATGGGTATTTATCGATTGCCGGCCGGAAAAAAGATATGATCCGTAGCGGCGGTGAAAATATATACGCAGCTGAAATTGAAGATGTACTTTACCGGCATGAGGCAGTTAAGGAAGTGGCAATCATCGGCATTCCCGACCCGAAATACATTGAAGCCGTATGTGCGGTCATTGTAAGGAAGGAAGGAGCCAAGTTGACGGAAGAGGAAGTGATAGAGTATTGCAAAAAGTATCTTGCCAGCTATAAGAAACCGAAAAAAGTCGTTTTTGTTGAAGAGTTACCGCGCACTCCATCCGGAAAGGTCCAAAAGTATATTTTGCGAAACCAGTACGGCCGCATGAATGAACTTGGGGAGGGAAGCCGATGAAAAATAAACAAGTCGTTTTTTGGTCAATATCGAATAGTATTGCTACAATCACCATCGACAATCCTCCTGTCAATGTAATGGATGCAATTGTCTCATGCAGTCGATGAAATAAAAGCTAATGCTGCTGTGAAAACAGTTATCCTTACAGGTGCAGGTGAGAAAGTTTTTGTCGCCGGTGGGGATATTAAATCCTTTCCTGACTGGATGGGAAAAGGAATCGAAGAAGCAAAACAAAAATCGTTATGGCTTCAAGCTCCTTCTTTCGGAAAAATGGCGCTCGCTGCGTTGGAATAGGCGCCGTTTCCATCGGATCTGGCAGGCAAAGAGATCGAAGAGGTTCTCGCCCTTTACCGGCAAAGCGAGGGCTTACCATCGCCACAAAAGCCGACAATGTGTCTTGGCGCATTTTTAGGCCGTTGCATTTTAAAAAATGCAACAGGCCAAAAATGCGTTTTATTTTTTGCCTCCTTCCCAAGTACGCTCACCCCATTATAATTTTTGCTTGTTAGGCGCGTAAAAGGTCTGCGCTCTTTCGGACGGTTGATACTTCGTTCCACACCTTTCTACCCGCCTTCACACAAAAATTCCCTCCTTCTCAAACAAGGGAAGGAGGTCTGGAAGATGAAAGAGAAGGCGTTGTCATCGCTTTTATCCTAATCGCAGCAGCCATCTTCCTCTTTTGGACGTCACATTTCATCCCGAAAAAACTTAATCTACGGAATCATCACAGCAATACTGGTTATCTACTTCATCGTCGAAATCATCAGATTCAACTTCTAACGAGGTGAAGTGATGAACCACTCCTTTTTTTCGTTTCAAGAAGGAAAAAATAACAATATACTGAATATTATTATTATATTCAAATTATCTGTTGCACAAAGGAGGGAAAGAGAAGTGTATGAAAACTTCCAAATTAACCGTTTCCGATATTTTGAAAAGGAAACATTTTGAACACATTCAAATTGCAGCCGGTCATCAAGGTTTGAATCGCACGGTGAAATGGGTGCACGTTGTGGAAGTGACAAAAATTAATAAGCTATTGAAGGGAAAAGAACTGATCTTATCCACTGGAGTAGGATGGAAGGAAAATAAATCGTTGTTTATATCTTTTGTGCAACAACTCATTGAATGTGATGCATCCGGATTATGTATTGAAATAGGAACTTATGCTTCTTCGATTCCACAGGAGATTATTGACTTAGCCAACGAACACCGCTTTCCCATCATTCTCTTTCTCAAAGAAGTTCCATTCGTCGAAATCACCCAGGATATCCACACCTATTTAATTAACCAACACTATCAAATCATTTCCAGCCTAGAGTCCTATTCACAAGAATTAAACAAGAAATTGTTGTCGATTGGTCATTATGATGAGATTTTAAAATTTCTGCATGATTATTTAGGCCATCAAGTCATTTTTCGGATAAACGGAAAAGAGGTAGAGTTAGTACCGAAATATGTGAAACAATCTAAAGAAGAACAGCAATTGTTTGATCCTGCACTTCGTCCACAGCAAAAGACAGCCTCCCAATCCATCCGAATCTTCGGTAATGAATATGCGGAATTATCCATTGTTTCCATCGATAAAGAAATTAGTGAATTGGATCTTCTCATTTTGGATCGAACGGCTACTGCCCTTGCCCAACATTTATTGCGGGATTTGTATGTAGAGGAAAAAAAGCGGGTGCAAGAAAATGAATGGTTAAAGAGCTGGTTAGAAGGGGAGCATACGAGTGAAGCTATTTTCGACTACTTAACATACCATGAAGCAGAATTAAGACCAAAAGGTGGATTTGTAAGTATTTTTCGATTCAAATCATCCAAACAATACTCCAACTTAGACATTACTTATTTCAAATTATTGTGCCGGACGATTTTTGAACAACAGGGATTCTCCACATTTCCTGTTGATTTTCGCAATAGCGTTGTGTTTATTATGGTGAATAAGCGTGACATAAAAACATGGAAAAATCGTATGAAGTTAGGAATTAAATATTTGATGGAATCCGATTTTGCGAATAAGAAAAGAATACCGAACTTCCTCATAGGAGTCGGAAAATTTGTGGAAAACCTCTCCCATATGGACAAAAGTTATCGAACTGCTTTAGAAACCATTAAAATTCAAAACCAACTTGGAGAAAAAGCAAATAGCTATTTTTACGAGGACTTACATATATATCGAATTATTTCGCTTATTCATAAATATAGCGACTTGCAAGAGGCGGTAAAGGAATATTTAGAACCTGTTATTCAATATGATCAAAAATATAATGGAAAGCTGATGGAAACATTAAAGGTGTATTTGGCGTGCAACGGGTCGAAAAAAGAAACGGCCAAAAGATTGTTTGTCGTTAGACAAACGCTTTATCATCGTATCCAAAAACTAGAAAAGTTATTGGGTGACGATTTTATGAATCCGGAAAAACGGTTGGCTATTGAATTTATGATCAAAGCATACGAATATTTAATGCCAAATAACGAAACGCAATATGTACAAAATGATAACTAACGGGGCAGATTCATATAACATGTCCTTCGAAGTGCTGGACACATCAATCTGTGTGATCATGATTTGGTAATTTTGGAGGCGAATCATGTACGGTGATCAATCGAAATTGCTGAATGCCATTTTAAGTTTGCATACGAGTCATCGGTTCATACTTGGAATTGACGGTTTGAGCCGTTCTGGTAAGACGACATTTACAGAAAGTTTGAGAGAAATGCTGCTTCAAAATCAGAAAGATGTTTGTATCTTTCACCTAGATGACCACATTGTCGAGCGAAGAAAAAGATACAATACGGGATATGAAGAATGGTATGAGTATTATCACCTGCAATGGGATGTTGAGTATCTGAAAGAAAATCTGTTCGCCAAGGTACGAGAATATAGCGAAGTCAACCTCCAGTTCTACAACGCTGAACTTGATATGCAGTTCAAAAAGACAGTTTTCATCCCACATGAGTGCGTCGTTATCATCGAGGGAGTATTTCTTCAGCGCCACGAGTGGCGGGAATTTTTTGATTACGTTGTTTATTTGGAGTGTCCTAGGGAAACACGCTTTAATCGCGAGGGGGAAAGTATTAGGAACAACATTAGGAAATTTAGAAATAGGTACTGGAAAGCGGAAGATCACTATTTGGAATCCGTACGTCCTTTAACATGCGCCGACATGATTATCAATTGCTGAGGCTGGGTTCGTCCTTGCATGAAAGGGAGCGATAGTTGAATAACGAGTAGTAAATAATGGGCTTGGAGAAATTTCTTCAAGCCCATTTTTGATGTGAATTGGTTAGATTTAGTCTGTGATGTATAAGTAAACTCGTTACAAAAGCAGAGGAGTTTTATTTTTTGTGTATATAACATTGTTATCGTTTGGCAAAGGCAACTGGTCATATTGTGGAATGAACATAGTTATAATTTTTACGTTTTGTCTAATGAAGGATATTGGAAATTAAGAGATAATTTTCTTAAAGTTAAATAATTTGAAATAGTCTTATAAAAAGGAGGGTTTTATGATGACGGTGACAAAGAACGAAACAACTATTTTGAAAAACTTTATTAATGGGCAATGGGTAGAATCAAGCGGGACAGAGACGTTGGAAGTGCCGAATCCGGCGACAGGGGAGGTGTTGGTGCGGGTTCCCATTTCGACGAAGGAAGATGTAGACAAAGCTGTTCAAGCGGCCAAAAAAGCATTTGAAACATGGAAAAATACACCGGTTCCTAAGCGGGCGCGGATTATGTTTACATTTCACCATTTATTGAACGAGCATCACGAAGAATTAGCAAAGCTTGTCGTTCAAGAGAATGGAAAAGCATATAAAGAAGCGTACGGTGAGATTCAAAGAGGAATTGAGTGCGTAGAATTTGCCGCGGGTGCTCCGACATTAATGATGGGGGAGTCACTATCGGGAATTGCCGAAGGTATTGATTCCGAAATGTTCCGTTATCCTTTAGGAGTAGTCGCTGGAATTACGCCATTTAATTTTCCGATGATGGTGCCTCTTTGGATGTTTCCGTTGGCGATTGCTTGCGGGAATACGTTTGTATTAAAGCCATCTGAAAGAACACCAATTTTAGCCAATAAACTAGCGGAGTTGTTTACACAGGCCGGGGCGCCAGAAGGAGTGCTCAATATCGTTCATGGGGCACATGATGTTGTTAACGCCCTCATCGATCACGAGGATATTAAAGCAATATCTTTTGTTGGTTCGCAACCTGTCGCCAAGTATGTATATGAGCGTGCCGCTGCACAAGGCAAACGTGTACAAGCGCTTTCCGGAGCGAAAAACCATCATATCGTCATGCCTGATGCCGATATAGAGACAGCGGTGCAGCACGTAATTAGCTCCGCTTTTGGAAGTGCAGGGCAGCGTTGCATGGCTTGCAGCGCGGTGGTGATTGTCGGCGACAATGATCAGTTTGTAAAACTGCTAAAGCAAAAGGCAGATGAGCTTATTATTGGAAATGGCATGGATCCGGAAGTGCTTTTAACCCCGGTTATTCGCCAATCCCATCGTGAAAAAGTATTAGGCTACATTCAAAAAGGGATTGAAGAAGGGGCAGTGCTCATTCGGGACGGACGCAAAGAAATGGAGGAAATGCCAGAAGGCAACTTCCTTGGTCCAACGATTTTTGATTATGTCACACCAGATATGACGATTGCCAAAGAAGAGATCTTTGCGCCTGTTCTTAGCTTGCTGCGTGCCAAAGATTTGGACGAAGCGCTTGAATATATTCGCAAATCTCGGTACGGAAACGGCGCGACTATTTATACGAAAGATGCGAAGGCTGTCCGTAAATTCCGTGAAGAAGCGGATGCGGGAATGCTAGGAATCAATGTAGGTGTGCCGGCAACGATGGCTTTCTTCCCGTTCTCCGGCTGGAAAGATTCGTTTTATGGCGACCTCCATGTAAACGGAAAAGATGGCGTAAACTTCTATACACGCAAAAAAATGATTACTTCTCGATTCGATTTTTAACACCATCTTGTACTAAGTTTTATTAAGCTGAGCAAGAACAGATTTACTTACTCAGGGACTCCTCTGCTTTGAAACGAAGTCTAGGCGGAAGGCAGTTTACTTTACAATAGAAAGAAGGGAAGAGAAATGGTTCAGGTTCATCAAAACGAGCAATGGCTTGCGAAAGATAGTCAATATATATGGCATTCGATGAAGCCGTATAATCCTGATGCGACATTAGTGGTGACAGAAGCGAAAGGATGTTGGGTTACCGACCATACAGGAAAAAAATATTTAGATGCGATGGCGGGATTATGGTGTGTGAATGTAGGATATGGACGTGAGGAATTAGCGGAAGCAGCTTACGAACAGCTAAAAAAGCTTGCGTATTTTCCGCTTACTCAAAGTCATGTACCGGCCATTCAGCTTGGTGAGAAATTAAATGAGCTGCTTGGGGACGAATATGTCATTTTCTTTTCCAACAGCGGCTCCGAAGCCAATGAAACCGCCTTTAAAATCGCAAGGCAATATCATCAACAAAGAGGAGAGTATAACCGATATAAAATTATTTCCCGCTATCGGGCGTACCATGGAAATTCGATGGGGGCTCTTGCCGCAACAGGACAGGCACAACGGAAATATAAATATGAACCGCTTGCGCCAGGGTTTATTCATGTGCCGCCTCCAGACAGCTATCGTGACAATGATCAAGCGGAAAATCCGCGGGATTTACGGTCCGTTAAAGTAATCGACAATGTGATGACATGGGAGTTGAGCGAAACCATTGCGGCGGTAATCATGGAACCGATTATCACTGGAGGGGGAGTGCTAATACCGCCGGAAGGATATATGAAAGCCGTAAAAGAAGTGTGTGAAAAACACGGCGCCTTGTTAATTGTAGATGAAGTGATTTGTGGATTTGGCCGGACAGGCAAACCGTTTGGATTCATGCACTATGGGGTAAAGCCAGATATTATTACGATGGCAAAAGGGATTACAAGCGCGTACTTGCCGTTATCGGCGACCGCTGTTAGAAAGGAGATTTATGAGGCGTTTAAAGGAACAGAAGAATATGACTATTTCCGCCATGTTAATACGTTTGGCGGCCATCCAGCAGCATGCGCTTTAGCATTGAAAAATATTGAAATTATGGAAAGGGAAAATTTATTTGCGCGTTCGAAGGAAGCAGGCGAACGGCTGTTAAATGAATTAAAAAATAAACTGCAAGACCACCCTTACGTTGGCGATGTGCGCGGGAAAGGTTTGCTAATTGGAATTGAACTAGTAGCCGACAAAGACACAAAAGAGCCTCTTGATGTTTCGCTTGTTAATAAAGTGATTGGCATTTGCAAAGAAAACGGCCTGATTATTGGGAAAAACGGTACGACCGTTGCTGGATACAACAACGTGCTAACATTATCTCCACCGCTAAATATTGAGGACGAAGATCTCTCATTCTTAATAAATACGTTAACCGATGCATTATGGAAAATTCAATAACGGATGGTGTCAAGGCCGATTCATTTTTGGCTTTAACCATTTTGCGGTTAACAGTAAATTACAAATAACAAAAAATGCAGGCAGGAAATAAGGGGAGTTCCTGTTATTATTCGATTAGTCTGATTTAATGAAAGGGACGATGCGATCAAATTTGTCCTCAACATAGTGAAGCACTGATATTCTTTCGAACAAATCGTTGCAACGGTAATGCGTTTGCACGAAAAAATGGCGAACAGTATGTGCACTGTTCGCCAAATTTTTGAGGGAGTAAATGCAGGTGAAGGGGTTAATTGTGTTTGCCATATAAAGAGGCATTCCGCTTTAGGGACAAAGCCTAGTCAACGGATTGTTATTGAAAAAGGTCTCTATGCTTTATTTTAAGTGTTTGCCACAGTTCAGAAAGAGAAGGGGCTTTTGTCTCGAATGTATATGTGTCTAAACAAATGAGCGAATAGTCGTTGCCTGGGTCAAAAATAACGGTGACGATTTCTTCCGTTCCGCAATCGATTTGTTGAAACGAATCGATGTCCTGCGGCTGAACGTCCAGCTTGTTGTATTTTTCCCGAATCACATAGTATCCTTCTTTTAGTTGTTCGGTAAACAAGGTTTCCGTGCCAATCAATTCATGCACAATCATCGTCCGGCGTCCTCCTAGTAACATGTGAAATATTTCTCAATTTCACTATACTACAAAACCGCGGCAATCATAATCCGTTTCGAGCAATGTTCGAAAAGTTGTCACGTTTTAGGGCATGAGACGGAGAATCCTTCCATTTCAATGAGGCAGATAAAAGTAGAGGTTGCGCGATACCTCCTGTGGGGAGGATTAGATAGATTTGTGAAAAAAAAACGACATCAAACATGCTTGCCCAGTCTTATATCGTGTGAGGTATGGGCTACTAGACTATTCACATTGATACAACACGATTTGGGCGCCAAAAATATTTTGACCAGTCAAAATATTTTTGTTATCGTTATAGACAAGAATATGGAAGATTTTGAGGGGGATGCCTTGTGAGTGAATTTAAAGCGTTAGTAGTGAACAAAACGGAAACCGATTTTACCGTCAATGTACAAGCTGTTACGATGAATGACCTTCCAGAAGGGGATGTCTTGATCAAGGTCCAATATTCCAGCGTAAATTATAAAGACGGATTGGCGTGCATCCCCGATGGCAAAATTGTGAAAACGTATCCGTTTATCCCGGGGATTGATTTGGCTGGTATTGTCGTTTCTTCAAACGATCCGCATTTTAAAGAAGGAGACGAAGTCATTGCGACTGGCTATGAAATTGGGGTGTCGCATTACGGAGGATACAGCGAATACGCCCGTATTCCTGGGGATTGGATTGTTCCGCTTCCGAAAGGGTTGACATTAAAAGAAGCAATGGCGCTAGGAACGGCAGGGTTTACCGCGGCGTTGTCGATTCACCGCTTGGAGGAAAACGGCCTGTCCCCGGAAAAAGGGAAAGTGCTTGTAACCGGGGCAACCGGCGGCGTCGGCAGTTTGGCAGTTTCGATGCTCGCAAAACGGGGCTATGAAGTGGTCGCGAGCACAGGTAAGGAAACAGAACACGAATATTTGCGTGAGCTTGGCGCGAAAGAAATTCTTTCCCGGGAAGATGTATGCGCCGAAAAGATCCGCCCGCTAGACAAACAATATTGGGCAGCGGCCGTTGACCCTGTCGGCGGGAGAACGCTTGCCACTGTTTTAAGCCGCATCCAATATAACGGCGCTGTGGCGGTTAGCGGGCTGACAGGCGGTACGGACGTTCCAACCACCGTTTTCCCGTTTATTCTGCGCGGCGTAAGTTTATTAGGCATTGATTCCGTTTATTGCCCGATGGAATTACGGAAACAAGTTTGGGAACGGATGGCCAGTGATTTAAAACCTGATAAACTATTAGAATCGATTGCGCAAGAAGTTACTCTCGAACAGCTTCCTGAAGCGTTATCGAATATTTTAAAAGGCAAACTGCGTGGAAGAACGGTAGTAAAATTGTCATAAATTATAAAACCCTATTCCGAGGATTCGGACATAGGGTTTTATATTTGGATTAAACGCGTAATCGACCTGTTGGAATGGGGGAAATCCTACGCATTTCTTCTTTCTACCAAATTAATGCCAAGCCCCATCAATACGACTCCCATAAAAAATAAAATGCTGATTGGATATAATAAATCGCTGATGGAATTTCCATAAACCGCTGCTCCTTTTAAGAGTTCCATGCCGTAAGTAACAGGGACGAATTTAGAGAGAGTCAATAAAATTTTAGAGGAGACGATTTCCAAAGGCCAGTATGCTCCGCCGATCATCGCCATGCTAACCGATACAATCGAAATAATCGCTCTAAACTGTTGCTCGTTGTTCACAAGTCCTGTTAGAAAAATAGATAACGCAACAAGAGCGAAAACATAAGGAACTAATAACAAAAGTATTTCTGCGAATTTTCCATGAAAATCGACACCGATTCCAAAATGAAAGATAGAGAATATAAGCGCCACTTGAATATAGCCGACTACAAAACTATATAATAAATTACTTGTATATATTTCCCATTTTTTTAACGGCGAAAGAATCATGCGGTCCCATATTCGTTCCCTTTTTTCGACGAGGATTTGGATAACGTTAAAAGAAACCGTGTAAATGACAAAAAACAAAGAAAATCCAAATATTGACTGTAATTGATTATCAATCATAATCGGTTGTTCTCCGTGAAAACTTTTCTTTTCGAAAGTAAAAAGGGGATGTTTTTTTGCTTCGTTTAGTATCTTTTTGACTTCTTCCGCATGCGTGTTCGAATGTGTAGAGACATGTTCACTGATGGCTTTCGTTTGTATATGATCTACGTATACTTTTTGAACATATTGGCGAATAAAGCTTACATTTGCCGTCTCTGATGAAATGATTAAGCGAAAATCATTTTTTTCCAATTCTACTCCTGCTTCGACTTTCCCTTCGCTAACAAGCTTGTGGACTTCGTTTTGATCTGTCAATTGAAAGTCAAACAAATTAGAATGTTGGAGAGAACGAAATATTTCGTTCGTTTCCTTTTTAGGAAGATGGCTATAGACAGGAACTTTTACTTTGGTTTGATTTGCTGTGCCTATGATAAAAGCCATTAAAACGCAAACAGCAGTCATGGCAAGAAAAATCCATGGTTTTCGAAGAAAAAGGCGAAGTTTCGCTATTAAAATGCTAGTCATGATAATGCCCCCTTTTTTGGGAAGGTGAATACGGCTGCTATTATCATCGCCATGCTAAATAAGCATAAATACAAAATCGAATGGGTGACTTCTGCCAAATCATACCCCTGTAGTATTTTTAAATACGCCGTCATGCCTGAACCGTTAGGGGTAAGATTTCCAAGTGTATGAATCCAGCCTGATAGTTGGTTCGAAGGAAAAAAACTTCCTCCGAGAAGTGAAAAAATGGTAACAACAATGCTTGCAAAAAAGTTCGACATATGTTCTGAATTCAATCGGTAATTTAAGGATGTCAACAAAACGGATAATCCTCCAACGGCAAAACATAGGGCAAGAGTGACCGCAAAAAAGGCAGTAACATGAGGCCATCTAATGTGATAAATGATCGAAGTGATCCCATACAGCAAACTTAGCTGTAAAAACGCAAGAAGTACAGATGAGATAAAAATCCCTATCATGTAAGACCATTTCGATACATTGGCAAGCAATATTCGATTAAAAACATGAAGTTGTTTTTCGCGAAACGCATAAGAACCGATATTTGATGCGATATATAAGACAAACATGACACTCATTCCCACCATATAATAAGTAATGGCATTAATAGGTTCTCTCTTTGTGACCGATTCGACTTTACCTTGGACATGGACGGCGGGCATGCTAAATGAACTGTTTAGCAAGCCTGATTTTCCGAGAGCAAAAAAAGTGGAGTAGCGCTCTTGAAATGTTGTGACTATATCTTCTACTATTTTCGCTGAGATTTCTTTTTGCTCATTTGTGTAGAAGGAAAGCGTTGGTTGTTGCTTTTTTCCTAGAAAGACGCTTTGTAGAACCGAATACGTAAATTGTTGAGGAATTTCGATAATCGCTGTGTAGCTTTTATCTTTCCTAATTTTTTCGAGTTCAGATGGCTTTGCCGTCACTAGCGTGATATATGGTTTTAATTCTTTAGAACCTAATACGTCGTTTTTTAATGCAGTAACGGGAAGCATTTGTTTTGCTGCGTTTATCATCATTTGCTTCTGTTCAGGTGGTATGCCTAGATTTTCTAAATCATGAACAAATTTTTGTAAATCTGCTTGTTCGTTTCCTCTCTCAATGAGAGCGATTTTTGCCCGAATGACAGGAGCGTCATTCTTCATAATGTTTCCGAGCGCTAAGCCTAATATCGTAATTAAAAGTAACGGCATTCCAAGAAGAACAAGCAATTCATGGCGGTTTCGAATAAACAATAGGAGCTGCTTCTTAATAAATTGTCCAATCATCGCGATCCTCCTTTAATCCCGTAGTGCCCGACCGGTTAGATGCAAGAACACATCTTCCAATGTAGGGGTTTGGATGTCCACCGAAGTTAAAACGGTGTTAGTCTTTTCTGCTAACTTAAATAACATATTGAATACATTTACTTCTTTAGGAGTTAAAATGGTAATCAATCGATCTTGGACGGTTACATGGTTAATGATTGGTTCCGCGCGCAACGCGTCAATAAATGGTTCGTTGACTCTTTCTACTTTTATTTGAACGGTATTTTCCGATGATAAAATATTTTTGATTTCTTCTTTCGTACCCGATGCGATAATGCTGCCTTTATCCATAATGTAAATCCGGTCACATAAAAATTCGACTTCTTCCATGTAATGGCTCGTATATAAAACGGTCATTTGTTTCTCTTGATTTAATCGTTTGACCGTTTCCAAAATATAATTTCTTGACTGAGGATCAATGCCGACAGTCGGTTCGTCCATAATAATAAATTCCGGTTCATGCAAAAGCGCGACTCCGATATTCAATCTTCTTTTCATTCCGCCAGAAAAATGTTTCACTAAATCATTTTGCCGTTCAGTCAAACCGATTTGTTCCAATATTTCATCGACTTTCTTTCGTAAGCTTGCTCCGGATAAGCGATACATTCTTCCGAAAAAATATAAATTTTCTTTTGCGGACAAATCAGTGTATAAAGCAATTTCCTGCGGAACCACTCCCAATACCTTTCTTAATTTCGTTGGGTTTTTGAGGACGCTCTCGTTGTTAAAGCGGACATCTCCGCTTGTGGGTGGAATTAAAGTAGAGATCATGGAAATCGTTGTGGATTTCCCAGCTCCGTTTGGACCTAATAACCCTACGATTTCACCTTTTTCTAAAAATAAGTTAACGCCATTCACCGCTTTCGTTTGTTTAAACTGTTTCGTTAATTCTACCGCTTCTAATATCATTCTCTCTCCTCCTTCTTCTTTGATTTTCATGTTACGCTATTACTTGGGAAAATCGTACTATCGCAAGTCATTACTTCAAATAAAAAACATGACTTTAGTCATTTTTTATTCGGCTCTTGGGTTCATGAACCAATAAAAAAATGACCGTATGTTTCGGTCGATATTTACGGGGTTATATCATGTTTAATGGCATAAATAGCAAGCTGGGTGCGATCGCGCAGCTGAAGTTTTTGGAGGATTTGTGTAATATGATTTTTTACCGTTCCGATGGATAAATGAAGCTCTGCTGCAATTTCTTTGTTCGTTTTTCCTTCTCCTACTAATTTTGCAATCATGAGTTCACGAGGGGATAAAGGGATGTCAACGTGGGCTTGTTTCGATTTTTGCAATAGTTTTGGCACCATTTTTGCCGCGACATCCTCATGAATGGTCATTCCACCTTTCATACAGCTATATATCGCTTGAATCAGTTTTTGTTGTTCAGCCGTTTTCAATAAAAAGCCATTGGCCCCATCTTTCAATGCCTGCACAGCATATTCATCATCATTGAAAGTCGTTAAAATTAAAATTTTGACATCCGGCCATCGCTCTTTTATTTTTCTTGTTGCTTCCAAGCCGCTCATCACAGGCATGCGGATGTCCATAATAACGATATCGATAATATGTTTTTGCATTTCGTACAATGCTTCTAATCCGTTTTCTGCTTCTGCGACGACTTTTAGTTGAGGATCCTGTTCAATCATCATTTTTAATCCTTGTCTGACAAGCGCTTGATCTTCAACAAGTAAAATGTTAAACACGATGATCCCCCTTTACTGGAATCGTTCCTTGAACAATAAATTCCTCATTGGTTTGGAAAATGTGCAAAGTTCCTCCGACTTCCTCTACACGTTCTTTCATACTCGTTAAACCAAATCCCATTTGAAAAGGTTTCGGCTCAAAAATGCGGTTTTTAATAGAAAAATGAACATCGCCCACTGCGGATTTTCCTAATACGACAAATACTTCTCTTGAATGGGCATGTCTCATTGCATTTGTCAATGCTTCTTGAATGACGCGATATAACACAACACTAAGTTGATTGGAAATCTTCGTAGATAGTACACCTTGTTTCGTCGTAAAGTGAACCATAATATGGCTTTCCGATTCTAATTTTCGAATCAATTGAAGCACAGAGGCAATCCCTTCATTTTCTTCTGTTTTTAATGCTTTTACAGCTTGTCTTGTTTCCTCCAAACTATCGCGAACTAAACGTTTTAATTGCTCGTATTCTTGTTTTGGCTCTTTGATTGACAAGATTTCTAGTTGCATAAGAAGGGCTGTTAATTTATGTCCTACGGAATCGTGAATTTCACGGGCAATTCTTGTTCGTTCTTCCAGTCTTGCAGACCGTTCTGTTTCATAATGTAAACGCTTTAAACGCCGATATTCTCCTAATAACTGTTCATACATTTCCCGTTGCTCTTTTCTTTCCAACACATATTCGTTTAACAGAGCAGAGATAATAGAAAAAAGCATTAAAGCGATGAGCCATTCCATTTCTCCGCTTTTTAAGCCAATAACGATCACTGCTGAACACAGAAACGTAATGATGGTCAATAGGCGGAATTTTTTTATCGGTAGTTGAAAAATTGCCTCTAAATAAATATATAAAAATAACAAAAGACTATACATATTTTTAGGAAGCGGATACCGAAATTCAGCTACTATAATCAAAAAATGAATGATTATATATAAAACAAACGGCTCTTTCACAATAGGAAGTAAAAAATAACTTAAAATAGCAAGTGAGCTAATAAGCCATAGGAGAGCAGGTTGATTTAAATCTTGACCATGTTTATATAAGTACCCTGTCCATAAAACCGCAAACATAAGCGAGCGAAGGATAAACAGTTTCACAACATCCCCATCCTACATATCTAATCTATTTTTAACTTAATTGAGCAAAAGAGGGACGTCAATGGCTTTTCGCGTAAAATTACAAAGTTTATCATCATATGCAAAAGCAGGCAACCAAGAAAGCGCTTATTTACGTGAATGGCTAACAAGCACCTCAACATTTCCGCTGCGTATCCAAAAGCCAAACAAGAAACCAAGCCGAAACTCGTTTTTAATGACTGTGCCGCCGTACACATTATTGTTAAGACGCTCATCACTCGAAGAGGCACGATGATGCCTTCTTGCCGTTTTTCCTTACGTGAATGGAGTGATGGAGGGGACGGACAACTAAATCAAACTTATTAAACGTTGAGGATATGGATACAGAAATACCCAACGTTATTCGAAATCGCTATCCCATTTTAACGTAAAAATCAAGTGCATCTTTTTGCGATGAACCAGCAGATGGATAAATCGGAATATTCTTGATATTTTTAAGAAAATAAGCTATTAATAGAGGTGACAAGCTTGTCATCCCTCTGAGCTGCCTCCATTAAAGATCGATGGGGTGACAAGTTTTTTATTTTAGAAACTGGAATTATCATTCTATATCAACCTTTGATAATACCCAAACTAATGAGGGGGAGAGAATGATGAAAAAACTAATTAACGATCCGAACCATGTTGTCAACGATATGCTAGAAGGAATGATCGCAGCTTATCAGAATCGGTTGAGACGGCTGCCTGGTACGAATGTCATTGTAAGAAATGACGCTCCAGTAAAAGGAAAAGTCGGAATCGTAAGCGGCGGCGGCAGCGGACATGAACCGGCGCATGCCGGCTATGTCGGCAAAGGAATGTTAGATGCGGCAGTATGCGGGGAAGTGTTTACGTCCCCAACTCCTGACCAAGTGCTAGAGGCCATCAAAGCGGTCGATAGCGGGAAAGGCGTATTGCTTATTATCAAAAATTATACGGGAGACGTCATGAATTTTGAAATGGCCGCGGAGTTGGCCGAAGCGGAAGGAATTCGTGTCGCGAAAGTGATTGTGAATGATGATGTTGCCGTCGAAGACAGCACGTTTACGACAGGACGGCGTGGCATCGCGGGAACGGTGTTCGTGCATAAAATCGCGGGAGCCCTGGCGGAGCGCGGTGCATCGCTTGAAGAAATCGAGGCGGCAGCGAAGAAGGTGGTGCAAAACGTTCGTTCCATGGGGATGGCACTTACTCCGTGCACCGTGCCGGCAGCGGGAAAACCTGGCTTTGAACTTGGGGAAAATGAAATCGAAGTCGGCATCGGCATTCACGGCGAACCGGGAATTGAAAAAACAACGATCAAAACAGCGGACGAAATTGCGGAAACGCTACTAGACAAAATTTTCGATGACATGAAACTAGAAAAAGGCGATCGCGTCGCGGTGATGATTAACGGGCTTGGCGCGACACCGTTAATGGAATTATATATTGTCAACAAGAAAGTTTCGGAGATGTTGGAAGAAAAACAAATCCACGTCTATGAAACATTTGTCGGAGAATATATGACCTCGCTGGAAATGGCCGGCTGTTCGATATCGTTGTTAAAATTGGATGATTCCCTGATTGAATGGTTAGATGCGCCTGCGGATACGATCGCGTTGAAGAAATAAAAGGAGAGGAGAAATCGTCATGGCGTTTGGCGTGGCACAGGCAAAACGATGGATGAGCATCGCAAACGATAACATTCAGCAACAAAAACAATATTTAACGGAGCTCGATCAAGCGATCGGCGACGGCGACCATGGGCTAAATATGGCGCGTGGATTTCAAGAAGTAGTTGAAAAAATTGCTTCTGCCAATTACGAAGACCTCGGTTCGCTTTTCAAAGATGTAAGCATGACGCTAATCGCGAAAGTTGGAGGAGCTTCAGGGCCGCTATATGGCACTGCTTTTTTAAAAATGTCAATGGCACTCGCGGGAAAAAAGGAAGCGGATGATAAGGAGCTGATCACAGCGTTAGAAGCGGCGCTAGACGGAATCAAAGCGCGCGGAAAAGCAAATGTCGGCGAGAAAACGATGGTGGACGTATGGGAGCCGGTCTTGGAATTTTTGCGGGAGAAGGGAAGCATACATACGAAAGAAGCAGTGCTTCTAGCGAAAGAAAAAATGGAACATACAAAAGAACTCGAGGCGAAAAAAGGGCGAGCCGCTTACTTAGGAAAGAGATCGATCGGCCATATCGATCCAGGTTCGGCTTCTTCGTATTTATTGTTTGCCGCTTTAGCGGAAGCGCTGGAAGGATAAAGGAGAGATCGATTCATGAAGTATGTCAGCCTTGTATTAATTTCGCACAGCGAGGATATTGTAAGCGGGTTAAAGAAACTATTAAATCAAGTCCAGCCCGATGTCAACATCGCAGTTGCCGGTGGAAACGATGGGGAGATCGGGACGAACGCTTTCCGCATCAAAGAAGCGATAGAATCCGTTTATTCGGAAAAAGGGGTTGTCATTCTGTTTGACCTTGGCAGCGCTTTGATGAACGCGGAATTGGCGATCGAGATGCTCGAGAAAACAGATCATATCGCCATCGCTGATGCTCCGTTGGTGGAAGGAGCGTATATCGCCGCTGTAGAAGCAGGATTGGGAAAATCGCTCGATGAAGTCGTCCGGGCGTGCGAACAGGCGAAACAGATGGTGAAAGTGGCGCGTTCAGAGGCTGAATGAGCGAACCATGGCAATAATGGAAAGCGAAAACGTGAGGAAACATTGATAGAAAAGCCCCGGAATCGAAATGATTTCCGGGGGCTTTTGTTTGTCTTACCGCGAAAAAATTTTGCTGCCGATGTTGGTACATTTTTCTGTAAAGCTGATTTTCTATAAAAGCTCTGTTAAACATTAGTGTTGATATTTCACCAAAAGAAAAAGGATCAGTTTTTGACCCTTTTATATGTCTTCTTCCTAACTCGCCCATAGTTGAGTAATACCGGAACTTAATTTCTTTTTACGAACCGATATCCTGTTATCTCATAACCTAATTGCTTATAAAACTTATGCGCCTCTTCTTCACGCCCAAAACCGCTAACTAACCAAGTTCCCACACATCCATGTTCTTTTGCCAATTGTTCTGCGTAATTCATGAGATAACGACCTATCCCTTTACCACGGTTTTCCAAATCAACAACGATAACAGATATTTCTCCATATTTACTAACTTCTTCAATGTTTTCTCGAATGCGGAAGCCTAAAACTCCCACTATGTTACTTTTTTCTTCACATACATAAAGAAAATCAAACGGACTTTCATTTACGAAGTTGAGCCGATTTTCCATGTCTCGATGCGAAATTTCATGCTGAGTCAATTGGAACATTAAGTTACACATTTTAGGAATGTCTTCTACTCTAGCCGGACGAATCATCATAGAAAAAAAACCCCTTCTGTATGTGAAATCCTTTATGATAATTAGATATTTCAACTAGAAATTTTTACAATAGATTTGTAAGAAAATATAACAACAATTTTAACATGCGCCGCGTTTTAAGGGTACCGTCAAGAATTTTGTGTAATGTAATGGGGTAGGGTTTCTCTGAAATGGATTTGGAATGAATAGGGAACTAGTTTCCTCCAAACAGGAGACTGAATATTCAGTCTCCTGTTTGGAAAGGGAGAATCCCCCTATTTTGTTTATTTACAGTATTTGGTTAATGATAACGTTCTTCAAACATTCGTTGAAGGGCTTCATGTGCTTCGGCAAATCCTCGCAACTTTCGCCCTGCCCATTTCTCATTAAAATCTTGGATGGTCAAATACACGACTTTTTCAGCGGCTTCTAAACTACTCAAACTGTTCATCGGCTTTAGACGTTTCCGAATCTCTTTGATCGTTCGTTCAATGGCATTGGTCGTGTAAATCACACTTCGAATACTGCTTGGATAATCCATAAATGTAAGGAGGACATCCAACTCATTGGCCCAAGATTGAACTTCTCTCGGATACTTGCTGGACCATTTCGACTCAAACTGTTGAAACATCTGTAACGCAATCTCCTTATTCGGTGCGCGATAAATCAGTTTGAGATCCTCTGCCACTTCAAATTGATCTTTTTTCCGAACACGATTTAAGGTATTACGTACTTTGTGAACGACACAGCGCTGCACATCGGCTTTCGGATAAACGGCTTTAAAGGCTTCCTCCAGTCCCGGAAGGCCATCGAATACACCAAGAAGTACTTCCTGTAATCCTCTCTTGTAGAGATTGTGGAGAAT
>NZ_JBXUJJ010000019.1:0-33417 GCF_059115485.1 Parageobacillus sp. NEAU-HV-2 | reverse complement strand
CTGTCCTTAGTACGAGAGGACCGGGATGGACGCACCGCTGGTGTACCAGTTGTCCCGCCAGGGGCACCGCTGGGTAGCTATGTGCGGAAGGGATAAGCGCTGAAAGCATCTAAGCGTGAAGCCCCCCTCAAGATGAGATTTCCCATCGCGTTAAGCGAGTAAGATCCCTCGAAGATGACGAGGTCGATAGGTCCGAGGTGGAAGCGTGGCGACACGTGCAGCTGACGGATACTAATCGATCGAGGACTTAACCACGAAAAGCGCAGGCGACTAGCTTCTTCCAACCAAACGGTTATCTAGTTTTGAAGGAATGAAATAAAAAAATCTTGACACAACAGTATCGATCATTATAATAATACTTGTCCAAATTATTCCGCAGTAGCTCAGTGGGGAGCAACGAGCTTATGCTTCCATGAATCCGCTGCGAGTTGCCTCGACGCATCAAGCATCTTTGGATTTGCTAGAAGAGGAAGAGGCAATGTAAAATAAAAGTGGGTATAGCTTAATCTTTATCTTATTCCGCAGTAGCTCAGTGGTAGAGCAATCGGCTGTTAACCGATTGGTCGCAGGTTCGAATCCTGCCTGCGGAGCCATCTTGGAGAGCTGTCCGAGTGGTCGAAGGAGCACGATTGGAAATCGTGTAGGCGCGAATAGCGTCTCAAGGGTTCGAATCCCTTGCTCTCCGCCACTACTTAACTACACACGGCCCGTTGGTCAAGTGGTTAAGACACCGCCCTTTCACGGCGGTAACACGGGTTCGAATCCCGTACGGGTCACTTTCTTTTTGCTGGAGGATTAGCTCAGCTGGGAGAGCACTTGCCTTACAAGCAAGGGGTCGGCGGTTCGATCCCGTCATCCTCCACCACCAAATTAATTAAAGTTCTCTAAATCAATCATTCTTTCTATCGTCGCGGGGTGGAGCAGTCCGGTAGCTCGTCGGGCTCATAACCCGAAGGTCGCAGGTTCAAATCCTGCCCCCGCAATCTATATAGGTCCCGTAGTGTAGTGGTTAACATGCCTGCCTGTCACGCAGGAGATCGCGGGTTCGAGTCCCGTCGGGACCGCCATTTACAATATTTAATTTCAAAAATGTATATGGCTCGGTAGCTCAGTCGGTAGAGCAAAGGACTGAAAATCCTTGTGTCGGCGGTTCGATTCCGTCCCGAGCCACCACTTACTCTTATCACAATAGTAGAAACGAGCTAAACATCTGTGAATCTGTTGCGTGTTATTTTGGATGTGGATTGGCTCTGATATATATGCCGACTTAGCTCAATTGGTAGAGCAACTGAATCGTAATCAGTAGGTTGCGGGTTCAAGTCCTGCAGTCGGCACCATCCATTATGGAGGGGTAGCGAAGTGGCTAAACGCGGCGGACTGTAAATCCGCTCCCTTTGGGTTCGGCGGTTCGAATCCGTCCCCCTCCATTTACACTTAGGGGCATAGTTTAATGGTAGAACAGAGGTCTCCAAAACCTCCGGTGTGGGTTCGATTCCTACTGCCCCTGCCATAAAAGAATAAACATTTTGTGGCGACTATGGCGAAGTGGTTA
Organism: Parageobacillus sp. NEAU-HV-2; assembly: GCF_059115485.1. Lineage (NCBI taxonomy): Bacteria > Bacillati > Bacillota > Bacilli > Caryophanales > Anoxybacillaceae > Parageobacillus > Parageobacillus sp. NEAU-HV-2. Next base: position 31,865 of record NZ_JBXUJJ010000019.1, on the reverse strand, counting down.
ACGCACCAGATTGTGGCTCTGGCATGCGTGGGTTCGATTCCCACTAGTCGCCCTTTCCTTCTACTGTTGGGGTATAGCCAAGCGGTAAGGCAACGGACTTTGACTCCGTGATGCGTTGGTTCGAATCCAGCTACCCCAGCCATAATGCGGAAGTAGTTCAGTGGTAGAACACCACCTTGCCAAGGTGGGGGTCGCGGGTTCGAGTCCCGTCTTCCGCTCTTTGTGGCGGCATAGCCAAGTGGTAAGGCAGAGGTCTGCAAAACCTTTATCCCCGGTTCGAATCCGGGTGCCGCCTCCATTGGTGTGGCGCCGGGGTGGCGGAATTGGCAGACGCACAGGACTTAAAATCCTGGGGTAGGTAACTACCGTGCCGGTTCGAGTCCGGCCCTCGGCATGAAATAAGTTGTTGACTTTCTATTGTTGCTATTGTATAATCAAATATGTGTTTTACGCCGATGTGGCGGAATTGGCAGACGCGCACGACTCAAAATCGTGTGGGGTAGCCCCCCGTGTGGGTTCGACTCCCACCATCGGCACCATACATAACGAAAAGCCTTTAAAGCCAATGCTTTGTACGATACAGAGCATTGGCTTTTTTGTTTTTTAACGTACTAAAGCAAAAGCTTAATCGTGTGGACAAGAAAATTGTACGATGATTTTCAATTAGACAACAGAGTGAAAAACTTATCGGAAATGACAATCCGCTTTTATGAACAAAAGTGGAATTTGATGTTAATATATTTGAGGAGGTTATTCAACTAATGGGCAGTCTGGCTGAAGAGGGAGGATTAAAAGAAAGAATATTGAATATTTAAGTAAAATAAGAATGTACAGGTGGGATATGTGATGTATATAACAAGATGGGCAACAAAAAATGAACTCCCGTTACTTGCAGAATATTGGTTTAAAATGGCATGTGAGATGGGGGAAAAGGATGGTATACCTATACCAAACATTGAACGTGTTAACGAAGTTAGAAACTTATTTCTTAAGGAGAGCGAGGAGAACAATCTAAGGTTCAGGGTTGCGGTTGATGAGAAAGGAAATATTGTGGCATGTGCAGGGGGGCTTATTAGAATGGAGTATGCCACTCCTCTAAGTGAAGAGCAAACTCCTTTTGGTTGGGTAATTGGTGTTTATACAATTAACAATCACCGAAAAAAAGGCTTGGCTTCTCAATTGGTGGAAGAAGTCTGTTCTTGGCTAAAAGAGCGAGGAGCAAGAAGGGCTCGACTATGGGCAAGTTCACAGGGCAGAAGAATCTATGAAAGGATTGGATTCTCCCCAATGCTGGATATGGAGAAAGTATTGTAATGAGTGGTTCATTTGTAAGCGGTGGTAGTAGGAAATATTTATAAAAAAGAGCCATTATCGGCTCTATTATTTTTTTACGAAAGACAAGGGCTTTCACTGTTGATGTTTTTGTTTTATATAAGATTTAGTTTCATCAGAAAGAGTGGCATTCAATATCTTTTCTTCACCTTTTACAACCTTAATTCCATGAACACGGCCCAACACGAACAAACAACGTATATTCTCCAAAACGAATTTCATGCTCAATTGTTTTAACGCCTCGCTTGGTCGGTTGCAATTTAGATCCAATCAAAGAGAATTGCAATTCCCCAGAAGGACCTCATTGATCCTTCTGTTTTTCTTGTTGGAGCCTCTTTTCCCATAATCGATAGCTTTCGCCCTTTAGGTTAAAAATAATGGAATAACGCAGTAATCGATTTAATATCGTTGTCGTTAACACCGAGTTTCCCATGGTTTCCCTCCATTCCCCAAAACTTTTGTTGGAGGTGAGGATCATCGAGGCATGTTAGAAATTTATGTAATAATCTTGATGGATTGGTAAAATAAAATGTAAGGGTTTTAGTTAAAGGAGTGGGAGAATGTTTAAGGAAAATGGAGATATCGTAAAAATGTAACATTTTAGGGGAGGATTAAATGAAAAAAATAAATCGTCTAATTTTTGGATTTATTGTGTTTTTGATTGCTATGGGCTGGTTTGCATATCAAAAAATCACTGATGATACTTATGATGGGATGTCCATTATTCCCGAACAACACGAAGACATTCCTTTATTCGATGGATTGGAACCGACTGACCATGAGTATGTGATCGAAGGCGATTATTGGAAAGATATATATGATTTCTATGTAAAGGAACTGCCCAAGCATGGTTGGAAAATGGAGCATATGAACACAGTGCTTAATGATGAAGATGCAGAAAATGATTGGGCAGGATTTGATTCTCGTTGGAGAAAAGAAGGATTTGACGGTGTGTTGTGGATTTCAGCCGGTTACAATCCACTTGAAGATCAAACAGAGGTCATCTTCGACAAAACCCCAATATATAACTCAACAACTTGGATTGATCATGTTCCAGAAAGTATTTGCGTCTATCAAAGTCCAACTGACGAAAAATGTTCTGAAATAAAGGATAAAATTAAAATAGAGGAAATTATTGGTTTTATTAATAATGCTATTGATTGGAATGAAGAAGCATTACCCCGTGAAAAAACAAGTGTCATTGACTTTGGGAATATAAAAATAAAAGTTCTTTATGAAAACGACAAAGAAATTTATTTTCAATCAGAAAAAGGAATAAAATGGATGAAACCAGACCCTAGTTTCTTTAAACTTACACACCTTCCACAGTAGGTTACCCCTAAACTAACGGGTGCCGTGCATCTGGCTGGCTTTTGTTAGTAATCAGTAATTAGTCCTTCCTCGATTCCCATGAAGGAACATAAAACTCCCATCATCTGTGGTGCAGCGAAGCGTGTATGGGTGCTAAGGACAGTATTGTTCACAATCAAAGAATTAATGAAAAAGCACGAAACTATAATAGGATGCGAAGCGTCTGTAACCGACACGCAAAATTGGCTCTTACGCAAAACATGGAAGAAAAACACCGAAAAAAGTCGATCTTCCAACATGTTTAGCCGGATTACAGCGACAATTAGAAAAACTGAAATCCAAAGAAAATGAGCTAAAGCACCATCTCGACCAAGGGACAATTCCACGTGTGATTTTTGGTGGAAAACAAAACTTTTATAAGCGCTTGAAAGGAAACATCACGAACGAAGAATGGAAAGAATTACGCTCGAATCAGTTGTACGCAAGAGGTGATAAAAGCAAAAAAGGGAATTTGAATATTCGCCTCACCTATGACGACAAGACGTACCAATGTTATGTAGAAATCGCCAATCCACTTGGACAACAAGAAGGGAAACGCGCTCCCCGCTTGAGGTTGCCTGTGTTGGTTCCTGAAAAATATGAAGAGGAAATCATTGATCTCATCATGGGAGAACCAGTCGGAGTGAATGCAAAAGGCAAGCCGATCATCGAATATCAACCATATACCGTCGAAATCAAACACGTAAGAGCGAATAAGCGAAACAACATTGTTGGAGAAACCGTATGACTGGCTGCTTCAAGAAAACGTGGGCGCAGTGGTCATCGAAAACATTCAACTAAGACAGCGGCACGATACGGACAAACGATTCAATCGTTTCACCCACCATTTCAAAAAGAAAAAGCTGACTGACACCATCATTCGTCGGGGCTTAAGGCTCGGCTTTCGTATTAAAAAAGTGAATCCGGCGTATACCAGCGTCATCGGACGTTTCAAATACATGAAAACATACGGTTTATCCGTCCATGAAAGTGCCGCGTTGGTGATTGGCAGACGGGGATTAGGGTATCAGGAACGATTGCCAAAAGAACTCATTCACATCATAAAAACGAAAGTGAAGCGCCATTTGATTGCGGCGTTAGGGTCGATGGAAGAATCCTACAAGCAATCGAAAAGCGGCAAGAAACAATGCCAATATATCGCGATGATGTTACGCAAAATCGAGAATTTCAAACAAGAGCATGAATGGTCGTTATGGAATATCTTGCACCAATTCTGCTGGCTGTACCAATATCAAATTCAACTGAAGGAGGTGTAGACCTGGTTACTAAAATCGTTGTCGTGTACTGACCGATGGAAGGAATGGTGCACGACAGATGCCGTCGCTAACAGCGAGCCACGGGATGTCTTTCACAGCAGGTGAATGACAAGGGAAATTCCCTTCCTGATGGAACTCGGTGAGAATCCGAGCGGCAAGCAGTTTTGCTGGTTCCATCGCGATGAGTCGATTTTTATAGATGTTAGTAACCAGGTAGAGAAATGTATTTAGAAGCCGAAGTGTACGGAATGTTGAATTGGGGATTTGCAATAGTGATGGGGATTGAATTAATTTCTTTCATTGCTCTTTGGCTTAAATACAAATTCAGCAAAGAAGCATTCGGCTGGTTCATTGGACATGTTGTTTTCTTTTCTTTTACGGGTTACAAACTTTTAGAAGCGATAAACACTTTTGAACATAATGATTTTATGGGTTCGGAAAATGCATCATTGAGGATAGGGATCTCAGGTGTTTTATGGGCAATTAGTGTAGCTTGTTTATTAATTGGAATTGCACGTCTTGTTTCGAGTAAAGTTCCAAGCAAAGGTTAATTTGTTTCACTTCTATGGAAGAACGAATGAACCTCCATTACCTTTGGCGAAGCTCGCTTCATAGTTGACTAACAGGTCTGTTTGTAAAATATGGAATTTCTAACGGTTATATGTTAAAATATGGTTATACATAAGAGGGGGGAGAAGGTTGGGAGAAATTAAATATATAAAAATAAACGCCCTTTTACTGCTTGCGATCATACCTCTTTCCGTTGTTGGTTATTTATTTGCAGTTTATAATGAATCTTTGTTTTTCCTATATGAATGGCTTCTTACGTTACTAATTTTAAGTTCAACTATTTTATCCATCATAAGCATTATTAAAATTAGGGGTAATCTTAAGTGGGTTTCTATTTCCATTTTGGCCTTTCTTGTTCAATTTTCAGTTCTTAGTTTGTTCTTAGGCCCTTTTACGAAGTACGGTTTATTCTCTGTATTTTATATTGTTACATTCTTTGCGATTATCATTTTTATTGTGACCTTTAGAAAGGTCGAAAAATTCAAATCAATACCGATGATTTTTATAATCGTTTCTATAATGTTCACGTTTTATATGTTTTTGTTAAATAGTTTATGGGGAAGAGATTTGACTTAAGTTTCTTTTACTATCCTAAAAATTAATATTTTCATCCTTCTGATGATGTCGCAACTATATGGTATGATTGTTTCCTATGGAAGAACGAGTTAACTTCCATTATCTGTGATGAAGCTCGCTTCATGGTTGGCTAATAGGCAGTTTAGTTTAATAAAGGAAAGGATAATCCAAGCGAAAAAATACAATACAGGCATAGGGAAGGGATATAGTGATGGAAAAACACTTTAAAGAAGCACACCGTTTTAGCAGTCATAATAGAAAAGATTTAGAAAAGGATACGATATGTGGTTGCTTTTATTGTTTGGAAATTTTTAGTCCTACTGAAATTACGGAGTGGTGGGATGATGAAGACACAGCCGTTTGTCCTTATTGTGGAATTGATTCTGTTATAGGGGAGAGTTCCGGATTTCCAATTACAAGAACGTTTTTAAAAGGAATGCATGAGGAATGGTTTTAGAATAGCCCAATTGTAATTACGAAAATGCCTCATTCTGAAAAGAAAAGACCTTGATTAGTCTCTTACTTCCCAAAGAGGCTTTTTTATTTATTCTGCTTTTAAATTAAGAAATCGCTTCTTTTCTTGAACCATCCTGAAAATCAATATTTTCATCCTTCAGATGGTGGCGCAATTATGTGGCATGATTATCTCTCATGGAAGAACGAATCAACTTCCATCATCTGTAATGAAACTTGCTTCATGGTTGGCTACGAGGCAGGCTAGTTGAAGAAGTGGCTATTTTCCTGTGACACATTAGATAACCATAATCAAAACAGCAATTCCGCAAGCGTCATAATGGGCAAGAATCTATACCTCTTTGAATATGGGTGCATACACTATTTTAAAACAGTTAAGGAGGAGATACAAAATGGAAAGACAATTCATTGGAGATTACGGTGGCTATCCTGGTTATGGTTATCATCATGGTCACAGTGGGTATTATCCTGGTCATGGCTATCATCATGGTCATGGCGGTTATTATCCTGGTTACGGCTATCATCATGGTCACGGTGGTTATTATCCTAGTCATGGCTACCATCATGGTCACGGCGGTTATTATCCTGGTCACGGCTATCATCATGGTCATGGTTGGTATTATCCTGGTCATGGCTATCATCATGGTCATGGCAGCTTCTAACGTTAAACTATCGTAGTACCAAGACAAGTGAAATTAAAATTTTAAGTCAGCAAATAATGCTGGCTTTTTTTTATGTATAGGAACTTTGTCTTCTTCAACTCCCATGGAAGAACGAATTACCTTGCATCATCTGCAATGAAGTTCACTTCATCGTTGGTTCAACAAGGATAAAAAAGCAACTTTAACATATTTACCGAGAAGTCTCCCACCTCTAAACAGAGTGTAGGTGGGAGATGAATCGGTTGTTTTTTCTCCCAAAAACAGAACATATGTGCTATACTATTCTTATCCATGATTTGGTGAAAGGAGGATCCACCATGCTTCGTGGGCAAAAAGTGGCCTTCCGGGCATCGAAGGCGGACCTCGAGCGGCTTCGGGCCTGCAACCGGGAGTCGGCTCGTGTCTGGAATGAGTGCCTCCGATTGGCCAAAGAGCATTTCCTTCCACACGGCCGCTCGATCTCGAAAAGCGAGCTGCAAAAACAAACGAAAGGGCGATTCCATCTTCACAGCCAATCGATTCAAGCCGTCTGCCACAAATATCTCTTCGCTAGACAATCTGCTCACCACGCGATCCAACAAGGACATGCTGCTCGCTACCCCTACAAGAAAAAGAAGTACTTCCCAACGAAATGGGCGAAAGACGGTTTCAAGGTTTACAAAAACGGAAAAATCGAACTGTCGATGGGCATTCATCACGGAAAACGGGAAAAGCCAATCGTTGTGTATGCGTCGCATCTGCCCAAGGGAACGATCAAAGAAATCGAATGCTGCTGGGATCAAGGTCTTTATTTGGCCGTGACGTATGAAGATGGACAAAAGGCAAAAGCGTACAAACCGGGTTCCTCCGTCGGAGTCGATCTTGGGGAAGTGCATACCATAGGTGCGTTTTGCGAAAACGGCCAAGCCCTCCTCATCACCGGAAGAAAAATACGCTCCCTTCATCGGCTGCGGAATAAAAAACTGGCGGAGATCCAGCGTCGTCAATCGAAATGTCAAAAAGGATCGCGTCGATGGAAAAAGTATGAGCGGGCGAAACAATACGTGTTATCCAAATCCGAAAGACAGTTGCGGGATGCGCTTCATAAAACGACCAAACAGTTTGTCGACTGGTGTTTGAAGCAGTCCGTCTCCGATGTGTATATCGGAAACGTTGAAGGAGTGCAGCGAAACACAAGAAAGAAAAAGCGGGCAAGCCGTAAACAAGCGCAAAAACTCTCGAATTGGTCATTCGGGAAAGTGAAGCAGTATCTCGCTTATAAGCTGGCCCAACATGGCATTCGCTTGCATGAAATCGAGGAGTCATATACGAGTCAGACATGTCCTGTCTGCCAAAAGAGAAAAAAAGTATCTTCCCGACTGTTTGTGTGCCGGTGTGGGTATGAGGAACATCGTGATGTTCACGGCGCAAGAAATATCTTAAGCAAGGCGCTGCATGGTACCTTTGTTCATTGGGACGTACAAACGAAGCTAACGTATCTACGGATTGCGTAAGCAAGAAGTAGTAGAAGGGTTGGACCGCCCCATCGGTGTGATGCCGATGTTGCTTACTGGACCCATCGGGAAGACTTCCGATGAATTCATCGAGTAGAAGGAGACGGCCTTCTTCTACGCAGAAGCTTCTTCGATGGAGATGGTAAGAAACTCCCACCTCTTAACGGAGTGTAGGTGGGAGAGGTTCATGGTGACAAGTGAACAGCAAAAACAATTGTTGCAGCAAATGTTGGATGACAATGGAAAATTAGCTATTTTAGCTGAGTATAATGAAGAAATTATCGGATTTTTAGATTTTTATAATGGACATAGGCAACGGATAAAACATCAAGGCTCTTTTGGTATGATCGTTAAAAAAGATTTCAGAAATCAAGGGGTAGGTAAAGCATTGTTAACTGTTTTATTAGACTGGGCAAAGGAAAATCCTTCAATTGAGAAGGTTTGTCTTGAAGTAGTTGCTGACAATACGAGCGCCCTTCATTTATACAGAAATTTTGGATTTGTGGAAGAAGGTCTGAAAACAAAAGCGATTAAGATAGATGAACAGACTTATTATGACTTAATCTTAATGGCTTATTTTGTGAATTAGTTTCAAGTGTTCTCAACTATCCTGAAAATCTTCTGATGGTGGCCGCATAGATGCGGCATGGTTGTTTCTCATGGAAGAACGAATTACCTTCCATCATCTGTGGTGAAGTTTACTTCATGGTTGGCTGCGGGCAGGTTAGTTTGAGAAGAATGGTACAATAAAGAAAATTGGTTAGGGTGATTTTATGATTGGTCCATTTTTCAGCTATTTTATTGTCTTTTTTGTTGTCGCAAGACTTGTTAGCTTAACAAGCAGGATTAACTGGATGCCGACAGCCAAAACAACTACAAGACACGATGTAATATTAGCAATAATCTTTTCTTTGATTGTTGTTGCTATAACTCATATTGGACAATACACTTTTAGTTGAAGAAGGTATAATACTAAATTTTTCCTTATGATATTATTAGTTTCAATAGATTTTTACATAATTCAGGGGGGATTAAGATGGAAATCCGTTCAGTGAAAGGGTCAGACTACTATGTCATCTCTCCACTAATCAATGAGTGGTGGGGCGGAAGACAAATGTCTGATAAGTTACCAAAATTATTCTTCGACCATTTTAAAAATACAAGTTTCATTGCCGAAAAAGATGGAAAAATCATTGGATTTTTGATAGGTTTTCTATCTCAAACATATCCAGAAGAAGCATATATACACTTTGTTGGGGTTCATCCGGATTATAGGAAACACGGTATTGGAAAACGACTTTACAATGAATTTTTTAATATTGTTAAAAAGAATGGTCGGAATATCGTCCGTTGTGTAACTTCACCAGTGAACAAAGTGTCCATTGCATTTCATACGAAAATGGGATTTGAAATCGAAAAAAATGGAGATAAAGAAATGGACGGAGTTTCTGTATATACTGATTATGATGGACCAAATCAAGATAGAGTTTTATTTGTGAAAAAATTAATTTAATTATGATCTTATTCAACTTCAGGGAAGAAGGAATGAACTTCCATCATCTATGGCGAAGCTCACTTCATGGTTGGCTAGCGGGGCTGACTTGTAACTATAAGAGGTGAAGGCAAAAATTATGCCTATGTAATTTTAGTCGAAAGTATGCTCAGATTGCTGTTACCATACTATGATCTTACTATAATTTTTGTTTCGTAATGAAGACACAGAGAAAGAAGAGGCTAACTCCTGCTCAACAATTAGGTATTATATTTTATTCAAATAACATCACTCTGAAAATATAAGGGGTATTTATCGCTAAAACATTTAATATTTAGAATATTTTTTTCAAAATACTCAAATAAAATGGTATAATTATGGAAAAGGTTAAGGGGGATTGTGTTGGAAACAAAATTTGTAGAACTATAAAAACAACTGTTTAGTTTATTTGAAAAAGGGAATTTTGATGAGCTACATTCACTAAATAAAGCACAAATAGAATTTCCTGAAAGATTAGAAAAAACAAATTTTTGGAAAGCCTGCGTTTATTCAGTTCAGGGAGAGATTGAGAAAGCTCTTTCTACCCTTAATGAAGCCAATGTAAATTGATTGTTAAAGAGGGATTGGGCCACTTTTTCCCTAATGATTTTACAAGTTTACTGCGAGAAGCTGTTGATTATATATTGAAATCCGATTAAAATAATTCCATTTTACGGCAGAATTTGCACCATTGGTGTTTTTTGTTGTTCGAGGAGTGTGGGTTCGACTCTCACCATCGGCACTGAAAATAGGAAAAGGCTTTAGAGACAAGGAATTCTATATAAGAGGAATCCCTTGTTTTTTATTTACCGAATACGATTCCAGGATAGAGATTTTTCGCTATGTCGTAAATAAAAGAAAAATCAATCGCCGCGTCCAGTTTCTTACTAGGTGATTCTTTGGAACCAGATCATCCAGTTTCACTGTAGGTTCGGTATAGCGCCCATCTTCTTGGTGTGGACGAAGCATCGTTCTTCCCATGTATTTCTTCTTTGTCCTACCTTCATAATAAAAGACTAGGCCTAAGCCCCGTTTCTCTTATCTTCTCTTTGCAAGCAATTTTCTTTTTGAATAAATAATTTTTTCGGTATCGCATGCATTTAAAAGGACGATTTTTGCCGGATGGGATTGAAAAACAACCTTTCACCTTTATCATGAAGACAACAGTTAACATAGCGAATACAATTTAAATAGAAAAAACGAATGTAAAGGAAGCCGGCAGAATGAAAGTATCTCTAGATATTGACAATGATTACGATGAGACAATCGTGACCATCCACGGTAGACCAAAAGAAGTTATTTACGAGTTGACAATATAAACTGTAACAATTATTATTACATTTAGGAGGAAGGTTTATTATGAACAGCGATTTTTCGATTGCCGTTCACTGCGTTGCTTATCTAGCCAAAAAGCAAAACCAGCGAGTGACCAGTGAAGACATCGCTCAAAGTGTTTCTGTCCACCCAGTAAGGTTAAGGAAAATTTTGAGCATATTAAGGAAAGAAAATATTATTACTTCCAAAGAAGGGGCAAAAGGCGGATTCTCTTTAAACGATCGACCTGAACATATTACGTTAGACAAAATATTTAAAATCACTAGTGAGGAAACGCTTGTACCGAAATGCCCTGATTCCAATGAGAATTGCCCAATAGGCAAACATCTATCAGGTATACTCATTCGCATTTGTCACAATGCGGAAGAACACTTTTTAAACTATTTAAAAGGTGTGACGATCAAAGATATCATTGATGAAATCAATAATAGTTAGTTTTTTTTCATGCCTGAAACAAAAGCACAGCTAATACTTTGTGTTAGTTGTGCACCATAAATTTTTTTTTAGGTATAACTGTAACAAAAAATATTTCAGTTTAAAGAGGTGAATAAGTTTGAAGAAAAAACGAGTTGTCGTCGGAATGTCTGGTGGAGTGGATTCCTCTGTGGCTGCTTACCTTCTTAAAAAAGAAGGGTACGACGTCATCGGTGTATTTATGAAAAACTGGGATGATACCAATGATGATGGTGTATGTACAGCAACGGAAGATTACGAAGATGTTAAGAGAGTTGCCAATCAACTCGGGATTCCTTACTATAGCGTGAACTTTGAAAAAGAATATTGGGATCGTGTATTTACGTACTTTATGGATGAGCTGAAGCGAGGGCGAACACCTAATCCAGATGTTTTATGTAATACAGAAATTAAGTTTAAAGCGTTCGTTGATTACGCCCTTTCACTAGATGCGGATTATATCGCGACTGGTCATTACGCAAGAATCAACAGAGAAAATGGACAAATCACCTTACTACGTGGAAAAGATTCCAATAAAGATCAAACTTATTTTCTTAGCCAGTTAACGGCAGACCATTTGTCTAAAGTTCTATTTCCACTAGGAGAATTAACGAAGGATGAGGTACGAAAAATCGCTAAAGAATTGAACCTTATTACCGCCAATAAAAAAGATAGTACTGGAATCTGTTTTATTGGAGAAAGAAATTTCAAAAGCTTTTTAAAGAATTATTTACCGGCGCAGCCCGGAGAAATTCGTTCACTCGATGGGGAAGTGCTAGGTACTCATGATGGGTTAATGTATTACACAATTGGCCAACGAAAAGGACTTGGAATCGGTGGAAAAGGAACAGGTGAACCTTGGTATGTCGTCGATAAAGATTTAGAAAACAATGTTTTACTTGTCGCTCAAGGTAAGAATCATCCTGCTCTGTTTTCTACCGGTCTTATTGCATCGAACATTAGCTTTATTAATGGAGATGTTCGTCCACGTACATTTGCATGTACAGCTAAATTTAGATACCGTCAAGAAGATCAGAAGGTGACCATTCATATTCGTCCGAATGGAACGGCTTTTGTGGAATTTGAAAAACCAGTTAAAGCTGTTACTCCAGGACAAGTAGCGGTATTTTATGACAATGATGTTTGTCTTGGCAGTGCGATTATTGACGAAGTGATAAAAATGGATGTTTCAACTGTCACTGTGGCATCTTAAAACGGTATAGATAACTACACTATTTGACAGATATGGGATGACATCCTCATGTATGCACGCACGCTTTTCTTAAAATATATAGTTATCTTGTCAGGAATAATAAGTGTTGTGATGAGTAATGTAATTCAGTTTTCAACAACTCGACATAAATGAATTTCAATTTCTAACCATATGAATCAATGAAATCTAGGGGATTTTTATTGGCTATCATACAAAGAGTAATTACAAAACATCATACTGAATCATCTTTAAGATATTTACTTTATGTTTGAATAGCAGGTAGGCTTTTCTAGATAAAACAAGATTAAAAAACAATTGGAAGGTAGATGTTAAAATGGAAAAATTCAAAAATCACAAAGGGTATTCACGCATGTATCAAGAAAACAAACTGACTGTGGGATTATTCTTTCCGATTGAATCGTATATGGGTGACGTCCCTGAGATGAATATAGAAAAGCAAATGAAGTTAGCAAAACGAGCAGAAGAACTCAATTTCGCTTCATTATTTGTGAGAGATGTACCGTTACGCGATCCTAATTTCGGGGATGTCGGACAAATATATGATCCGTTTACGTATTTAGGGTATGTTGCTGCCAACACAGAAAAGATTGCCTTAGGAACGGGAAGTATTATTTTAACGTTGCGCCATCCTCTTCATGTCGCAAAAGCTGCGGCTTCTTTAGACAGATTATCTGGTGAAAGACTTATTCTCGGTGTCGCAACAGGTGACCGTCCAATCGAGTTTCCAGCATTCTCTGTGAATCCAGAAGATCGGAGCGAATTATTCCGAGAATCAGTGTCTGTTATGAGAAAAGTATGGCGCGAGCATTTTCCTGCCATTGACTCTTTACGAGTGCATATGACAAGTGGAGATCTTTTGCCAAAACCAAAATTGTCAGACATACCATTAATGGTGACAGGTCACAGTGGACAGTCTCCAGAATGGATTGCTGAACATAGTGATGGCTGGATTTACTATCCACGTGCACTCAAATTTCAAAGAGCATTAATTGAGAATTGGCGTTCGTTAACAGAGGAATTTAAGCCATTTACCCAATCGCTTTATGTTGATTTAGCGGAAGACCCATATCATGTACCAATACCGATTCATCTTGGATTCCGTACGGGGCGCGTTTTCCTTATCGAATTTCTTGAAGCTTTACAAGATGCAGGTGTGAACCATGTCATCATCAACTTAAAATATGGCCAACGCCCAGTAGAAGAAGTGATCGAAGAATTAGGTGAATTTGTGCTTCCACATTTTCCGGCTTTATCATGATGAGAGACAATCCATTGGTTGATAACCTTTAAGCAGAAAGGAAGGATATGGATGAAAGTTTTGGTCATTGGCGCCAACGGACAAGTAGGTCAACAAGTGGTGAACATGCTTCATGCGCATGAACGACACACCGTTCGTGCGATGGTTCGAAAACAAGAGCAATTGGAGGCTTTTCAGAAAAAAGGAATTGAAGCGGTACTCGCTGATCTTGAAGGTACTGTCGATGAAATTGCCGAAGCAGCCAAAGGTTGTGACGCGATCGTATTCTCCGCTGGTTCAGGTGGACACACAGGAGCAGATAAAACATTGCTTGTCGATTTAGACGGTGCTGTAAAAGCAATGGAAGCTGCAGAAAAAGTCGGAATTAAACGATTTGTCATGGTGAGCTCGTTCCAAGCCCACAACCGTGAGAACTGGCCTGAAAACCTCAAACCTTATTATGTCGCCAAACATTATGCTGACCGTATGTTAATGAATAGCGGTTTAAATTATACGATTATTCGTCCTGGATATCTTCGTAATGAAAAAGGTACTGGGTTGGTTACTATAGCAGAAAACTTAAATGGTGGGAGCATTCCACGTGAAGATGTAGCAAGAACAATCGTTCAATCACTTGATGAACCAAATACGTATAAAAAAGCATTCGATTTAATGTCAGGGGATACAGAGATTGCTGAAGCGTTGAAATCGCTGCAATGAACCGTTCACTGGAAAGGAGAAATTGAAAATATGGGTTACCCATTTTATGCAATGGATTTTGCTTTCTATAACTCGATGGGCATTTATAGCTTTGAGACTCGGTGTGAAATGTTAAAAGAGATCGGGTATGATGCGACCCATTTATCCGTCTGGCACGGAGAACGGTGGAGAGATGTAGAGAAGCTCAAAAACGTTAAGGAGAAATATGGCCTGGACGTCGCTGGCGTGTATGTTGTATTAGACCTTTCATTAGGTGAGGACCATCCAAGAAATACGGGCATTTTAAAAATGATGGAGATCATGGAGGGGTGCTCCACGGTCGAGCTGGCGATTCAATCTGTCGGACATCATATACGCCCTTCAGACCCTAAAGGGGACGACATCGCAGTGAAGTGGCTGGAAAAAGCACTGAAGATTGCTGAACGAAGAAACATTAATATTTTACTTTACACACACCTATCATTCTGGGTTGAACGCCATGAAGATGCAGTAAGACTTTGCAAGCGTCTCAATCATCCTAATCTCGGCATTGTATTTTGTGGCTACCATTGGTACGCAGTCGATGGAACAAATCTATCAGCTACGCTTAGAGCGGTATCCCCTTACTTGAAACAAGTGAACATTTCTGGCAGCCGCCGCGATCCACATGGTTTTGGGGGAGTGGCAACAATCGAGCCTTTGGACGTCGGGGAGTTAGATAATTTTGCGTTACTCGGGCAGTTAAAAAAGATAGGTTATAATGGAATGATTGGCTACCAAGGTTGGAGTGAAGGCGGCGACGCTTACAGTAAGCTAAGCCGTTCACTCAAAGCGTTCCGTGATATGGAACGTAGACTTGAGACACACCCGCATTGGGCTGATTTAAAATTAACTCCATAATAGAAAAAACCCGTGGTACTAGTTGAACAATAAAGTTCAACCAGCACCACGGGTTTTATTAAAGGAAAGTTTCGGGATATGGCGAATTATTCAATTCTGAAATTAGAATATGAGATAAAGATAAAACCTTAATAGCCTTACAATTTCAAACAAGGCGGTATTAAAGATGAATGGGTATGTGAACACAAAGTGAAACCACTGGCAAAATTATCTGTAACCCCGGAAGATTTTCCGTTTTTAGGAAAGGTGAAAGCAATGAATCCTCAGCACTCGTTCCTTGGATGGATGTTTATTCTTGAAAAAAAGTAGGTTTGCAGCAAATTAACATAAGGAGAAAGTGTATTATGCCATTCAGTTATGTATCCCATTTGTACTGTCCGAAGTGTAAACAAACATATGGCACAAATGAAAAGCATCAGCTATGCGAGTGCGGTTCGCCTCTGCTTGTTGCATACAAGCTTGACGAATTACGTGAAGACTTAACGCCTGAAATTATTGCAAACAGGGAGCCTAACATATGGCGGTACCACGAATTATTACCCGTAGAAAGTTCTGAGTATATCGTTTCTTTAGGGGAAGGCATGACTCCGCTTGTTCCTATGCCTCGACTTGGTAAAGACATGGATATCGAGCAGTTATATATGAAGGACGAAGGGATAATTCCGACAGGCACATTTAAAGCGAGAGGAGCAGCTGTTGGCATATCAAAAGCAAAAGAACTGGGAGTCAAAAAGTTGGCTATGCCGACGAATGGAAATGCAGGAGCAGCATGGTCGCTTTATGCAGCTAGGGCAGGAATTCAGGCGACTGTTGTCATGCCAGTGGACGCTCCTGCGATTACAAGGAACGAATGCGCTATCGCTGGAGCCAATCTTTACTTGGTAAACGGTTTAATCAGCGATGCGGGAGCCATAGTCAGCAAAGCAATCCAGGAGCGAAATATGTATGACGCCTCCACGCTCAAAGAGCCTTACCGTATTGAGGGCAAGAAAACGATGGGATTGGAGATAGCGGAGCAATTCTCCTGGGAACTCCCTGATGTAATTTTATATCCGACCGGAGGAGGTGTCGGGCTAATAGGAATTTATAAGGCACTGAAAGAATTGCAGGCTCTTGGATGGGTACAAGGAAAGATGCCAAGGCTGGTGGCTGTACAGGCGCAAAATTGTGCTCCAATTGTAAAAGCCTGGAACGAAAAGAAACAGGTATCGGAATTCTGGCCAAACTCTTCGACTGTTGCTTTCGGGATTAATGTGCCGAAAGCTTTGGGGGACTTCCTCGTATTAGATGCTCTATATAAGACAGATGGGTGCGCGATTGCTGTAGAAGACGATGCCATCATTAATGAGCAGCGAAACGTTGCTCGTCTCGAGGGGGCTTTTATTTGTCCGGAAGGGGCTGCTGCGTTTGTAGCTGCACGTCGTCTGCGCGAGAGGGGATGGATTCGCAAGGGAGAAAGAGTTGTCGTTCTTAATACGGGAATTGGATTGAAATATGCGCATACTGTGGATATCGAGGGGCCAATTCTGCAACCAGGTGATCATTTACCTAAGGAGGGAAATTATTCTTAAATTAGTAAAGATAATTTGTAGTGCATATGGAACTCGATTTCCTTCATAGTGATCAAGAATTGGAGGGGAATGTTTCTTCTACATTCCCCGCTTTTTTATGGGGAAGTTAGGACTGAAAGAAAGTTTTTGGTAAGTCATTGACTTCATATGCAACACGTATTCCGGACTCGATTGCACCTTGGATCCAACCGTGGGTAGTGGAGGTATGTTCGCCAGCAAAATGAACTCTTCCTTCGGGAGTGGAAATATAAGGAGATAGTTCTGTTGCCTGTTCTGGTTTAAACATCGTGAAAGCTCCAGCAGAATACGGATATCGAACCCAGCTGTGGCTCACTCCTGTTTCAAACTCACGATATACCTGTTTACCATGGATGGCGGCCAAGTTTTTTAATGCATATTCCAAGCGAAATTCACTGTCCAAACTGTCCCAAGGTATAGCATCATCCTCCCATGTATAACTAGCCAAAATAACGCCCGATCCTGTTGTACCGAGGTCATGGCTCGGGTATTGAGTATACGTAATAGGAAGATCCGAAACAGTTTTCCCGCCATACATGCCTTCCTTTTCCCAAAACCGACTTTTAAATTGGATGCCGGTCTTCGTAGAGCCAGCATAGTGAAGTTCCCGAATCGCCTTCCATTTGTTATAAGAAAAAGAGTCATATGGTTCAATCTCGACAAATTGTAAGACGGAAAATGGAATGGTCACAATTGCAAGATCACCGGTGATTTGAAATGGCTCCAAGATTTTTGTATGGACAGAATGAATGGTTACCTGGTTGTTGTGCTGGACAATTTTTCTCACTTTTTGTCCGAACATGATATTCTCTTTCAATTGAGGGACAAATGCTTTAGGAAGTTGGTCGTTGCCGCCCGTAATTTCATAGAAGCGAATATTAGGGGTAAACAAGATCATTAGTTCACGTAACAGCTCCAGGAAAGAAAGCTCCACTAATCCTTCCAGTGAAAGAAGTACTTTGATCATATCGATGGCACCCGGAGATAATCTGACTCCAAACGGGTTGTATCTCAAATAAGCGTCCATCGAATATTTATCCAATTCTTTTATGACCAAAGGCCAATTTCTTCGCGGGTTTTGGTTGATAAAATCAGTCACGGGTTTTATTGCTAATTGAAGCAGCTCCGTAGCGGTTTTCCCCCTTTCATGCGGGGCTACCGGAAAGCCCAAAATGTCAGGGTTTCTTTCATATATCTTTAAACGAGTTTTGATTCCTCTAACATAGATAATGTCGTTAGGAGTCGTGTTGATAAAACGGTTAACCGGGAGACGGAATTTTTTTATATATTCCAAAGTTAATAAATGAGTATGAGGGATACGCATCGCACCCGCTTCAAGATACTGCCCATCCCGAAAGTTGGCCCGCAACGTATAGACCCGTCCTCCCACCCTTTCAGAAGCTTCAAGGATTGTGACATCGTGTCCAGCTTGTTTAAGCAAAGAGGCCGCGACTAGTCCTGCCATACCTGCGCCAACGATGATGATCTTCTTAGGAATTTTAGTTTTTGGAAGTCCATTTCTGATGATCGAAATCATTTGATCAGATGATAACTTAGGAAATACGTAGTCTAACATGCTTTTCCTCCTCAGCAATGCTCATCCAACCGTGAGCTGACAAAAAGATGGCTTACTGCCATCTTATTCAGCCAGAAAGTACAGTTATGCAAAAAAGAAGCAGCATACAGGCTGCTTCTTTTAGTTCTGGTGCAACTATAAAACTTGGACATACGGATGCTGCTGCTCTCCAAACGGTGAATGCTTCAGGATTTTGATCAGCAGTTCATATAGCTTTATCTAAAAAATACATCGCAGGTGTGATCACTTCCATCATTGTAGTGCTGTCCTATTCTTCGTAGAGATTGCTTAATCATGCCGGCCTTTTTTGAAATGTGTTGACTTATGAGTCAATGGATTATATAATCAGATTGACTGATAAGTCAATTAATGCAAAGCCGCCCAAGGAGGGAAAGGTATGAAAGTTGTAGATATCAAGAATTTGACCAAGACTTATAAAAAGAACCGGGGAATTAAAAACCTTACATTTTCCATTGAGGAAGGAGAAATTTTTGGATTTATCGGTCCGAACGGAGCAGGCAAGAGCACAACTATTCGAACACTGTTAAATTTCATTTATCCGACTAGCGGGAGTGCGACTATTTTCGGAAAGGATATCATCAAAGACTCAAAAGAAATAAGACAAAACGTGGGCTATTTGCCGTCTGAAGTCCATTGTTATGATGATATGAAGGTGGTCGACTTATTAAAATACTCCGCTGGCTTTTACAAAAAATTTAATTCGAAGAGAATGACCGAACTGGCGGAAAGGCTTGACTTGGATCTTAATAGAAAAATTGAGGATCTTTCATTTGGTAATCGAAAAAAGGTTGGGATTATCCAGGCACTGTTGCATGAGCCAAAACTTCTTATTTTGGACGAACCGACAGGCGGACTCGATCCGCTGATGCAAAACACCTTTTTTGAACTTCTTGCAGAGGAAAGAGAGAAGGGGACAACGATCTTTTTCTCCTCCCATATTCTTTCTGAAGTGCAAAAGATGTGTGATCGGGTCGCCATTATTAAGGAAGGGGAACTTGTTAAAGTAGAAACGATTGAAAATCTTACGAAGAAAAATTTGAAATATATCACAATTACATTTGAACAATCAGAATCAATAGACTTCCATATAGAAGGAGTAGTGAAGAAAGAAGTAAAGGGAAATGAAATAACGCTGCTTTACAGCGGGGATATAAAGGCGCTTCTAGATAAATTGAATACCCTGCCGGTTCAGGATCTATTAATCGGAGAGCCGACTCTTGAAGAAGTATTTATGCATTACTATGAGAAGTGAGGGAGGGATCGAAAATGATTTTTAAAAGAGAATTGAAACGGAATTTAAAATCATTGATCATTTGGTGTATCGTACTCAGCGGGCTTATTTTATTGACGTTAAGCATTTATCCTCAGTTTGCAGAGCAGCAAAAAGAAATGACAAAGCTCCTTAAGGCCTATCCGGAATCGATTAAAAAAGCGTTTGGAATGAATGAGCTAAACATGGGAGATTTGATGGGGTTTTACGGGGTAGAAATTTACATGATGACTACCCTTTTGGGAAGCATATACTCGGCAATCCTTGCATCCAATATCCTTGCCAAGGAAGAAAATGAAAAAACGATTGAATTTTTACTGTCAAAGCCGATCACAAGAAGTAAAATCGTAACAGAAAAACTTTTGGCCGTTTTGGTAAATATTTTGATCTTTAACGGGGTGTCGACGATAGCAAGCATCATTGGATTTCAATTTGCAAAAGATCCAGATGTTCCGACAGACACGTTTAGTTTGCTAATCGTCGCAACGATATTGCTTCATTTGACTTTTGGTGCTATTGCGTTTATGTTGTCATCGCTCATGAAAAAAACGCGAAACATCCTTTCCATCTCACTGGGGATTGTCCTAGCTGCGTACTTTATGAATGTGATGGCAGGGATATCGGAAGACTTAGAGTTCCTAAAATATTTCAGCCCGTTTAAATATGTGGACGCTGCCTCTATTATCAATGATAACGAGATTGAGCCTCTGTATATTTTTATTATGGCTGCGGTCATTTTGATTAGTATATTCACTTCATATATAATATATAGAAAGAAAGATATTGCAGTCTGATGAAAAAATTAGAGGTGTTAGAATTGTATGCAGCTTTTGAAAAGCAGCCGCAAGAAAAAAAAGACTTGATCATCAAAGTGGCCATCGAGGAATTTGTGAAGAATGGTTATGAAAAAGCCTCTACAGATGTCATTACGAAGCGGGCGGGAATTTCCAAGGGGATCCTTTTTCATTATTTTAAGAGCAAGAAAAACTTATACCTTTATTTAGTGAATTATGTGAAGGACTTTCTGACGGAAATAGCAATGGAAGAAATAAAAAAAATTCAATCTGATGATTTCTTTGAAAGGATCAAAGAAATCGTCCTGTTGGAACAAAAAGTGACAGCGAGGTATCTCCAAGAAACTCAGTTTATTACGGATGCCTTCACCAATCCTCCTGTGGCAGTAAAGGAGGAAATGGAAGAAATCATTAAGAAATACTACGAAAATTACCAGGAAGATTTTCTGCTAGAGCATGTTTATATTAAAGACCTTATCCAAAAAGAAAAACTTAGAGAAGATATTTCCGTGGATACCGTGATCCGCATGACCATGTTGATTGCTGAGCAGCTGTCCAATAAGTATATGGCTCTATACAAAAATAAGCAAATGGATATCATGAATGGTACGGAGTCTTTGATAAGGGAACTGAATGAATATCTTAAGATTATGAAATATGGGATCTATAAACCAGAATAAATTATCGGCACCTTTCTCCCGCGGCGAAAAGCCGCGGGATTTTTGCATATTATTATCCCTAACATTCGAACACATTTAGTCGAAAATAGAGGCGGAGCATGACCGCCATTCGCAATGAAAAGAAAAATCGTCCCATCCACTTGGGGGATGAGGTGATTTACCTGATAATTCCGCTAAATTATGGTGGTAAAAGATTATCTCCATAAAGAGCAGAAAGAACGGCTTCGATCTGCTATACAATTGCATGAACCAGAACATAAGCATTTTCTAACATTATGTTATCGAAATTACTTCAATGAAACGTGATATCATATGTTTTTCTATAAAAATCCCCTCCATAGCAAACAGATTAACGGTCTTCCCTTTTTCTGTCTGCTATAAGGGGATTCGCTCACAATTGGTGGTCTTTTATTCTATATTTTCTCTTTTGTTAAGAAACTCTTTTCCGTAGCTGCCATGGTCATGAATCATGGCGTGTTCCACTTGGATGGTGGTATGCTTAATGCCATATTTTTCGTTTAGCATCTCGTTGATGGCTAAGATGACGCAAAACGGCTGAATGTGTTCGTTGATAAAAACGTGCGCGGTTAACGAATAATGGTCGGTGGAGACGGCCCATAAATGCATGTCGTGCACATCCTCGACGCCTTCGATTTGGTGAATGTCCTTGCGAATTTGGTCAAGATCAAACTGATCGGGAACGGCTTCCATTAAAATGAGGTAAGACTCGCGAATAATCTTCGCCCCGCCTGTAAAAATGATGCCAGCGATAATAATGCTGATGAGCGGATCGAAGAAATAAAAGCCAGTCAAGTAAATGAGCACTGCCGAAATAATCACGCCGATCGAGCTGAGCAAATCGCCGATAAAGTGCCATAAGGCGCTTTTAATATTTAAATTTTCCTCTTCTTTTGTGCTGCGGCTTAGGACGATGGTCAATATGAGATTCACGATGAAACCAATGGAAGAAATCATCAACATTAAGCGAAAGTTAATCGGTTCAGGAGAAATAAAACGTTGAATGCCTTCCCACAGAATTCCAATGGCAATAATGGCTAACGTCAGCCCGTTTAAAAACGATGTAATAATCTCAAAGCGCAAATAGCCAAAGGTAAAGCGTCGGTTGGGCGGACGTGTCGCAAGGTAAAGAGCAACCATGCTAAGCCCGAGCGCCAATACATCGGATGCCATATGGGCCGAGTCGGAAAGCAGTGCCAGCGAGTTCGATAGCAATCCCCCGACAATTTCCACAATCGTAAAAAACAATGTTAATACAAGGGTAATCCAAAGCGCTTTTTTCGATTGGCTTTGTGTTTTGACATGCGGAAGATGATGGTAATCGTATTGAATTGGTGGCATAGTACACCTCTTTTTATAATAATTATTATTTTATATATATTATAATATAAACATTAGTATTGGTGCAAAAAAATTTTTTGTCTGATAAAAATAGTGAATGTTGAATATTGTCAAAAAATATAAATTTCTTTATCAAGGAATTTATCCCCGTTTGTAGAATATAAGTAACATACTGTAAGAACCTTTAGGAAAGGATGCGATACTAATTGATTGCCGTCAGCCCTACTGATTTAGAAATTTACTTGTTTCATGAAGGCAGCTTGTATAAAAGTTATGAACTGTTTGGCGCTCATGTCATTAAACAGGATGGAATGGTTGGAACGCGTTTTTGTGTATGGGCTCCACACGCCCGCGAAGTTCGATTAGTCGGCAGTTTTAACGAATGGAACGGAACTAATTTTCATCTTATCAAAGTCAGCGATCAAGGTGTATGGACGATTTTTATTCCGGAAAATTTAGAAGGGCATTTATATAAATATGAGATCGTTACGAAGGATGGGAATGTTTTGTTAAAATCCGACCCTTATGCATTTTACTCCGAGTTGCGTCCTCATACTGCCTCCATTGTCTACAACATAAAAGGATATCAATGGAAAGACCACTCCTGGCAGCGGAAGAAGCAGCGGAAGCGGATTTATGAAAATCCCTTGTTCATTTATGAGCTCCATTTTGGTTCGTGGAAAAAGAAAGCGGATGGGAGTTTTTATACATATCAAGAGATGGCAGATGAGTTAATTCCGTATGTGTTGGAACACGGATTTACTCATATTGAGTTGCTCCCGCTTGTCGAGCATCCGCTCGACCGCTCTTGGGGATACCAAGGAACAGGATATTACTCCGCAACGAGCCGCTACGGGACACCACACGATTTGATGCACTTTATCGACCGCTGTCATCAAGCGGGGATCGGTGTCATTCTCGATTGGGTTCCAGGTCATTTTTGCAAAGATGCCCATGGGCTATATATGTTTGATGGCGCTCCTACCTATGAATATGCCAACATGCAGGACCGGGAAAATCACGTATGGGGAACGGCAAACTTTGACCTTGGCAGACCGGAAGTCCGCAGCTTTTTGATTTCCAATGCGTTATTTTGGATGGAATATTTCCATATAGACGGATTTCGCGTAGATGCTGTTGCCAATATGTTATATTGGCCAAACAGTGACGTGCTATATAAAAATACGTATGCAGTCGAGTTTTTGCAAAAATTAAATGAAACGGTATTTGCCTATGATCCGAACATATTAATGATTGCCGAAGATTCAACAGACTGGCCGCGTGTGACGGCGCCGACGTATGACGGTGGATTAGGGTTCAACTATAAATGGAACATGGGCTGGATGAACGACATTTTGACGTATATGGAAACTTCGCCGGAACAGCGCAAATATGTGCACAATAAAGTAACATTTTCTCTTTTGTATGCATATTCGGAAAATTTCATTTTGCCTTTTTCTCACGATGAAGTGGTGTACGGCAAGAAGTCGCTCTTAAATAAAATGCCGGGATCCTATGAGGAAAAGTTTGCACAACTGCGGTTATTGTATGGGTATTTGTTGACGCATCCTGGCAAGAAGCTGTTGTTTATGGGCGGGGAATTCGCGCAATTTGACGAATGGAAATATTTAGAGCAGCTTGATTGGATGCTTTTTGATTTTGATATGCACCGCAATATGAATCATTATATGAAGCAATTATTAAAATGCTATAAGCGTTATAGGCCTCTTTATGAACTAGATCATTCTCCGGACGGATTTGAGTGGATTGATGTGCATAATGCCGAGCAGAGCATTTTTTCCTTCATTCGCCGCGGAAAAAAAGAGAACGAATTGCTTGTTATTGTTTGCAATTTCACAAACAAAACGTATCACGATTATAAAGTCGGTGTCCCGCTGTTTACGACATATCGAGAAATCCTTAATAGCGATGCCGTCGAGTTCGGAGGATGGGGAAATGTCAATACAAAACGAATGGCGGCAATTAACGAACCGTTTCATGGAAAACCATACCATATTCAGATGACGATTCCGCCGTTTGGCATTTCTATTTTATGCCCAGTGAAAAAACGAGGGGAGCGAAAGAAGGATGCGGAAGAAAAAATGCATCGCCATGTTATTGGCCGGAGGGCAAGGTAGTCGTTTATGTTCTTTGACGAAAAACATTGCGAAACCGGCCGTTCCGTTTGGTGGGAAATATCGGATTATTGATTTTACCTTGAGCAACTGCACCAATTCAGGCATTGATACGGTCGGAGTGTTAACGCAGTATCAGCCGCTTCTTCTCCACTCTTATATCGGCATCGGCAGCGCCTGGGATTTGGACCGCAAAAATGGCGGTGTTACCGTTCTTCCGCCGTACTCGGTATCATCCGGTGTGAAGTGGTATGAGGGAACGGCAAATGCGATTTATCAAAATATCAATTATATTGAACAATATGACCCTGATTACGTGCTAGTGTTATCAGGCGACCATATTTATAAAATGGATTATCGCAAAATGCTGGATTACCATATTGCGAAACAAGCGGATATAACCATTTCCGTCATCGAAGTACCGTGGTCGGAAGCAAGCCGGTTTGGCATTATGAACACAAACGCACAAATGGAAATTATCGAATTTGAGGAAAAGCCGGCGAATCCAAAAAGCAACCTCGCTTCGATGGGAATTTATATTTTTAATTGGCCGCTTTTAAAGAAATATTTGCAAATTGATAACGCCGATCCGCATTCGAGCCATGATTTCGGTAAAGATGTAATTCCGTTATTGCTTCGTGAGAAAAAGCGGCTCGTTGCGTATCCGTTTAAAGGCTATTGGAAAGATGTCGGCACGGTGAAAAGTTTATGGGAGGCGAACATGGATTTATTAGACGAAGAAAACGAGTTGAATTTATTTGATCATTCATGGCGGATTTATTCTGTCAATCCGAATCAGCCGCCACAATACATTTCCGATGAAGCCGTCGTCATGCATTCGCTTGTGAACGAAGGATGCATGGTGGAAGGGAATGTCGAACACTCCGTATTGTTTCAAGGGGTGCATATCGGGAAGGGAGCGATAGTGAAAGATTGCGTCATTATGCCGGACGCGGTGATTGGCGAAGGGGTATATATCGAAAGGGCGATCGTGCCGCCGAACGTCGAAATTCCGCCATATGCGATTATTCGCTCCGATGATGTTCTTCTTGTCACAAAGGAATGGCTGCAGGAACAGAGCAGAGAAGAGAGAAGATAGTTGGAAAGGATGGGCAGCAATGAGTAATAAATGGATGTTAGGAGTTATTGATGCAACGGCGTATATGGAGCCGCTTCAGCCGTTGGTGCTGCATCGCTCTGTAGCGGCGGTGCCGTTTGCGGGAAGGTACCGATTGATTGATTTTGTATTGTCGAGCATGGTGAACTCCGGAATTGAGAGTGTGGCCATTTTTCCAAAATATCAATACCGCTCGTTAATGGATCATCTAGGTTCGGGAAAAAACTGGGATTTAAACCGCAAACGTGACGGATTATTTTTCTTTCCATCTCCGGATTTGTCCATTTCATCCCATCATGTCGGGGCGTTCGCCCATTTTGAACAACATATCGACTATTTTTTGCGCAGCAGACAAGAATACACGATTATTTGCCATAGTCATACCGTTTGCAATATCGATTATGAAGCGGTGCTTGAGCGGCATGTCGCGAACGGATGCGATATTACCGAAATTCGTTATCAAGGGCGTTCACTGGAGATGTACGTGTTAGAAACGTCATTGCTGCTTGATTTAATTGCTAATTATAAGCAGACGGGATATTGTAGCATTGTTGATGTTGTACGTGATTATCGTCATTCTTTCAAAATTTGCACTTATGAACATAACGGATATGCGGCTGTCATCGACTCGGTGGAGAGCTATTTTCGGCATAGTATGGAATTGCTAAATAGGGATATTTGGCGGCAGTTATTTCTTCCCGAGCGCCCAATTTATACGAAAGTAAAAGATGAGCCACCGACGAAATATACGGAAAAAGCGGTGGTGAAAAATTCGATGATTGCCAACGGCTGCATTATTGAAGGACATGTAGAAAACAGCATTATTTTCCGTTCAGTTAAAATTGGGAAGGGTGCAGTGATCAAAAACAGCATTATTATGCAAAAAAGTCAAATTGGCGAGCAATGCTATCTTGATTCGGTCATTGTGGATAAAGATGCAAAAATTGAAAATGGAGTTTCTTTACGAGGAACAGAGCGGCATCCGTTTGTGATTCGCAAAGGAACGGTACAAGGAGAGCTGATGAATCGGTGAAGGTGTTATTTGTTGTATCGGAATGCGTCCCATTTGCCAAATCGGGGGGGCTGGCAGATGTCGCGGGAGCGCTGCCGAAACAATTGCGCAAATTAGGGATTGATATTCGTGTCATCATGCCTAAATATGAAACCATTCCGCTAGAATTTAAAAACGCGATGAAAAAAATCGCTGAGATGGTCGTCAGAGTCGGGTGGCGCCGGCAGTATTGCGGAATCGAAATGCTGGAGCATCAAGGGGTTGTTTACTATTTTATCGATAATGAATACTACTTTAAGCGTCATCAGTTATACGGCCAGTATGATGATGGGGAGCGGTTTTCCTACTTTTGCCGCGCGGTTTTGGACGCCCTCCCTGTCATTCCGTTCCGTCCCGACATTATTCATTGCCATGACTGGCATACAGGGATGATCCCGTTTTTATTGCGGGAAGAATATCGGCAGGATTCCTTTTATGCGCCAATCCGCACGGTATTTACCATTCATAATTTGCAGTTTCAAGGCATTTTTCCACGCGAAATTTTAGAAGATCTTTTAAATTTAAGCGACCGTTATTTTACAATCGAACACTTAGAATTTTACGGGAATGTCAGCTTTATGAAAGGAGCGCTTGTTTCCGCCGACGTCATTACTACGGTCAGTCCTACATATAAGGAAGAAATTCAGACCGAATATTACGGGGAGAGGCTTGATGGGCTGTTGCGGGCGCGGCAGCGTGATTTCATCGGGATTTTAAATGGCATTGATGAGGAAATATATAACCCGAAAACCGACCCTTTTATTGCAATGAAATATGACGCACAGACCATTGCGAAAAAACGATGTAACAAACATGCGCTGCAGCAATATTTTGGCCTACCTGCGCAGGAGGACGTCCCGGTCATTGCCATGGTTACTAGGCTGACAGCGCAAAAAGGGCTTGATTTAGTAAAATGCGTTTTTCATGAAATAATGGCCGAGAACGTTCAATTCATTTTACTTGGGACAGGAGATTGGCATTTTGAACAGTTTTTCTCCCAGATGGCAGCAGCGTATCCCGATAAAGTAAAAGTATATATTGGGTTTAACGAACCATTGGCTCATCAAATTTACGCGGGGGCGGATCTGTTTTTAATGCCTTCCCTGTTCGAACCGTGCGGCCTGAGCCAGATGATAGCGCTCCGCTACGGCACGATCCCGATCGTACGGGAAACAGGAGGATTAAACGATACGGTGCAATCGTACAATGAGGTGACGGGAGAAGGAAACGGATTTAGTTTTACCAACTTTAACGCCCACGATATGTTATATACGATTCGCCGAGCACTTTCTTTTTATAACGATAAGCCGATATGGGAAAAACTGATGAAGGAGGCGATGAGCCGCGATTATAGCTGGGCTCAATCGGCGGCTAAGTACAACGAAGTATATGAGGATTTAGTAAACAGGAGGTAGCGCCATGTTCTCGAATAAAGACGAGTTTAAAAAAGCGTTTTTAAAACGGCTGGAGACGTTGTGTGGCAAACGGTTTGAAGAGTCGACATTGCGCGATCAATACAACACGCTAGGGAACATGGTCCGCGAATATATCAGCCAAAACTGGATTCAGACGAACGAGCGAAATCGCGCGCGCCAGCAGAAACAAGTTTATTATTTGTCGATTGAATTTTTATTAGGACGGCTTCTCGGCAGCAATTTGCTGAACCTTGGCGTTCGCGATGTCGTCGAAGAAGGATTGCGCGATTTAGGTATTCGTCTTGAGGATATCGAAGAAAGCGAGGCGGACGCGGGTTTAGGCAATGGCGGTCTCGGCCGCCTTGCCGCCTGTTTTTTAGATTCGCTTGCTTCGCTCGATTTGCCCGGACATGGCTGTGGGATTCGGTATAAACATGGGTTGTTTGACCAAAAAATTGTCGATGGATATCAAGTGGAACTCCCGGAGCAATGGCTGCGTCATGGCAACGTATGGGAAATTCGCAAAGAGGAATTAGCAGTAGAAGTGAACTTTTGGGGGAAAGTGGAAATATCGCAGCAAAACGGCAGGCTCACGTTCCGCCATGTCGACAGCGAAAAGGTCATGGCCGTTCCTTATGACATGCCGGTCATCGGCTATCATACGAAAACGGTCAATACATTGCGGCTTTGGAGCGCAGAGCCGGCAAAAACATTTCCCGTCCATAAGGATGTAATGCAATATAAACGGGAAACGGAGGCGATTTCCGAGTTTTTGTATCCCGATGACACCCATGATGAAGGGAAGATTTTGCGGCTAAAACAACAATATTTTCTCGTCGCCGCCAGCATTGGCAGCATCGTTCGCGCCCATCGCCGCCAGCATGGGCATCTGTATGAACTTCATAAATATGTCGCCATTCATGTCAACGATACGCATCCGGTTTTGGCGATTCCGGAATTGATGAGGATTTTGCTGGATGAGGAAGGAATGAGCTGGGAAGACGCTTGGCATATTACAACGAACACGATTTCGTATACAAACCATACAACGCTATCCGAGGCGCTGGAGAAATGGCCGATTCGCATTTTTCAGCCGCTGTTGCCGCGCATTTACATGATTGTCGAGGAGATTAACGAACGGTTTTGCCGCGAGCTTTGGAATCATTATCCGGGTGACTGGAAACGAATTGAAGAAATGGCGATTGTCGCCCATGGGCTTGTTAAAATGGCGCACCTGGCGATTGTCGGTAGCCATAGCGTCAACGGCGTTGCCAAACTGCATACCGAGATTTTAAAGAAACGGGAAATGAGGCTGTTTTACGAATTCGAGCCGCAAAAATTTAATAACAAGACAAACGGAGTGACCCACCGCCGCTGGCTGTTAAAGGCAAATCCTGAGCTTTCTGCATTGATTACCGATGCCATTGGAGACCGATGGATGAAAGATCCGCAGGCGCTGATCGGGTTGAAACCGTACGCTTCCGATCCCGCGTTTCAGCAGGCGATTGAAAAAGTTAAACGGCAACGCAAAACAAAATTAGCGAAGCGCATTTATGAAAAGACGGGGATCGTCGTGAATGAATCATCGATTTTTGATGTGCAAGTGAAGCGTCTTCATGCTTATAAACGGCAGTTATTAAATGTCCTCCACATCATGTATTTGTATAACCGGCTGAAAGAAGATGAGAGCTTTTCCATTTACCCGCGCACTTTTATTTTCGGCGCCAAAGCTTCGCCAGGATATTATTACGCGAAGCGCATTATTAAGCTGATTCATTCCGTCGCCGAAAAAGTCAATAAGGACAAACAGACAAACGAACAGCTGAAAGTTATTTTTTTGGAAAACTATCGCGTTTCGCTAGCAGAAGAAATTTTTCCTGCCGCGGATGTAAGCGAGCAAATTTCCACCGCCAGCAAAGAAGCGTCCGGCACTGGCAATATGAAGTTTATGATGAATGGAGCGATTACGCTTGGTACGCTAGACGGCGCCAACGTCGAGATTTTGGAAGCGGTTGGCGCAGAAAATATGTTTCTGTTCGGGCTTACGGCCGATGAAGTGCTAAGCTACTATGAACATGGGGGGTATCGCTCCCATGAATATTACCACCATGACAAGCGGATTAAACAAGTCGTCGATCAGCTCATCAACGGGTTTTTCCCAGATGCCCACGACCATTTCGAGCCGATTTACGATTCGCTTTTAGCACAGAACGATGAATATTTTGTTTTGCGCGATTTCGCCGCTTATGTCGAGGCACAGGAAAAAGTAGAACAAGTGTATCAGCAGCGGGAACGGTGGTTGAAAATGAGCGTGACCAATATCGCTCATTCCGGTTATTTTGCAAGCGACCGGACAATTCGGGAGTATGCGAATGAAATATGGGACATTCATCCGGTTAAATAAAAAAGGCGGTTTAGAAGGCGTCCGAGTATTTAAAAAAAAGCCATCCTTATTTTTTCTTACGTTTTTTACCTAATAGAGCCGTTGCGATTGCGCTAAAGAAGTAGCCTAAAGCTTCTATCATTATAACAAACACCTCCTATTTTTTTACAAGATACCTTTATTTAGCATATATAAAGAGAGAGGTTTTGTCCTCTCTCTTAATCATCACCATCCAACCAGTCGCCGATGCTTCCGAGGATGCTGCCTTCTCCAACAGAACGGCTCCCCGTGCTTGGCGCGGCGGCGATAATTCGGTCAGCAAGCCGGCTGAACGGAAGCGACTGCACCCAGACGGTTCCCGGCCCGGTTAATGTTGCAAAAAACAAGCCTTCGCCGCCAATGAAGTGACCCCTGTCAAGTAGACAGGAATAAAAAAGCACATTTAAGCAGCCTGAGTCCTATATTCATAAGGACTCAGGTTATTTAATTTCTTTTGGAAACGTTGATGGTTATAAAAACGAATATATTTGTGTACAGCATCCTTCACCTCTTCGGCCGTGCGGAAAGAGTACAAATTAAAACACTCTGCCTTGAAATGGCTGAAGAAGTTTTCCATGCAGGCATTGTCCAAACAGTTTCCTTTCCTGGACATACTGGCCTTTATATTGTATCTTTTTAGTAGGTTGTTGTATTGACGGGATGTATACTGGAACCCCTGATCACTATGTAGGAGGAGTCCATTTACATTCCGTTTTTTTATGGCCTTTTTTAGCGTGTCGATGACCAGTTTGATGTCATTTCTTTGACTGATATGGTAGGCCACGATTTCGTTATTGTATAGGTCCTTAATGGCAGACAAATAGAGCTTTTGCCCATTAAAAATTAAATAGGTAATATCTGTCACCCACTTCTCGTTTGGCTTGGACGCATGGAAATCTCGGTTTAGATGGTTGTCTGAAATCACATAAGGCTCTTTCTTTCCGTAATAAGGCCGTTTCTTCCGAATCACCGCCCGGATTCCCATCTCCCTCATCAGCCTTTGTACTCGTTTATGGTTGATATCCAGTTTGTATTTCCGTTTCAGCCAAACGTTGACTCTCCGATACCCATAGATTCCTTTCAGTTCTTCATGGCACTCCTTGATTTTTTTCTTTAACTGCGCATCTTCCAATTGCTTCTGAGAAGGGCGTTCCTGTCGTTTTACCCACTTGTAATATCCACTTCGAGACACGCCTGCTATCTCACATAATGGTTGAATCGAACCATAACACCCAGCCATTTCTTGAATAATCGCGAACTTCTTGTGAGCTGGTACTGCTTCCATTCCCCCTTTCACATCTTTAAGAGCTTTT
>NZ_JBXUJJ010000018.1:0-33869 GCF_059115485.1 Parageobacillus sp. NEAU-HV-2 | reverse complement strand
CCTGTCCTTGACACTGGCCCTATCCCGGCAAATGCCGGCTGCCATTGAACAGATGGAACGCTATCAAGAAGGTCGTCCCATTGCTTTTTGAACGAGCGGATCGTATTGCTAATCGGCGCTTTTACGGCTTGGCGGTACACCGCTTGAAGGGCAGGCATAATTTTATCATAGCGGAGAACATGTCTCGTTTGCGAGACTAATTTGGAAACATCCGCTGCTGCTTTCGCTCCTTTGATCCCCGCTTTGCCGGCGATGCCTGCTCCTTTGACCGGAGGAAGAAAAGAAGCCAATAACATTCCTCCCGCAAGCAGTCGGCCCCATCCTGAAATCCGTTCTCCAGTCACTGGATCGTATTCTCCAAACAATCGCTGCACATCATACCAGCCAAGAAGCTCCAGACCGAATTCTCTCATATTATCGGCAAGCGTTTGGTCCGCCTGGCGCATTGCCGCGGCTGTTCGATACAGCAGTTCCTCCGCTTCATTCAGCTTTTCCTCATAGCGGCGAAGCCAATGAAGCAGTTCGTCTGTAAGCTCCTGGATAGCGGCAGAGCCGATGCCGGGAATCTCCATCACTAAAGAAGGAAGTTCCCAGGAAAGCGAGGTCCGTGCGCGACAGCAGGCGTCTTCCGCATCGGGGACATGCTTCGCTACCGTTTCCAGCTCTTCCGGCTTGACTCGAATCGTAGTCATTATAGCTCCTCTATCTTTCGTCGAATTTCGGCGATTTCCCTGCTTATTTCATAAAGAAGATCGTATGTGGTCGCATCAATATGCGCTTCGATTTGCCGCAAGTCCCCGTATATCGATTCTCCCTGCCAATGTGGAACATACTCGGCATTTGCGCGATAAAATGCGCGAGTGCCATGATAAAATTCTCTAATCGCTTCTTCGACCTGTCTCTGATAAGAATGGAGACAATGGATGATCGTCCCGTAGGCCCTGCGTTTCACTTCTTTTTCGACCGATTCCAATAAAGACGACACCTTGATTTCCTCTCCCCCTATTACACACTTATTTAAATGGTAACACAAGGAAAATAAGTATAAATCATGATATATCCCTATTTTTCCAGATGATTATTAGGACTTTTTCCTCATCCATTATTCTCTCATGCTAAACAGGTCAAAGTTCCTTCGAAAACAACCCGTTTACGGAACAAACTTTTCCATACGTGGAGCGATCACGGTGAAGAGAACGATCAGAAAACCGAAAATGAAAAAGCCAAATAACCATGGTAGAAACGATAATATTAGTTCGACCTCATCCAATGGTTAACAAGACGAAACAGATTGTTCTTCGACGGAAGAAAACAATCCTATTTCCTCCGCTTTTGTGGTAATAATAGTTAGTTTCTTTCACGCATATAAATTATCAAAAACATCCATGAATAAAGTAAAAGCTGGCTTGATGCAGCCAGCTTTTGGTTATTTATCGTTTATTCATTTCTTCTATTAACAACTTATTGACAAGCGGCGGGTTGGCTTGTCCTTTTGTCGCTTTCATGACTTGTCCAACTAAGAAGCCAAGCGCGCGGTCTTTACCGTTTTTATAGTCTTCGATCGATTGCGGATTGGCGTCGAGCACTTCGATGACGATTTTGCGCAATGTCGCTTCGTCGGAAATTTGCACGAGTCCTTTTTCTTTGACGATTTGTTCTGGATCTCCGCCTTTTTCGACGAGCTCTTTGAACACTTTTTTCGCGATTTTCGATGAAATCGTGCCGTTTTGAATGAGCTTAATCATGCCGGCCAAGCTTTCCGGCGTCAGCGCGATCTCATGCAGTTCTTTTTGTTCGGCATTTAAATAGCCAGATACTTCGACCATGAGCCAGTTGGACGCCAGTTTCGGATCGGCTCCGTTTGCGACCGTCGCTTCGAAGAAATCGGCCATTTCTTTCGTTAGCGTCAGCACTTTCGCGTCGTATTCCGGCAGGCCAAGTTCTTCGATGTAGCGTTTTTTACGGGCATCCGGAAGCTCTGGAATTGACGCGCGAACTCGTTCTTTCCACTCGTCGTCGATATATAGCATAACAAGGTCTGGTTCTGGGAAGTAGCGGTAGTCTTCCGAACCTTCTTTCACACGCATGAGCACCGTTGTTTTTGTCGCTTCGTCAAAGCGCCGCGTTTCTTGCTGGATGACGCCGCCGGAAAGCAAAATTTTCTCCTGGCGTTTTGCTTCGTATTCAAGCCCCATGCGCACGAAGTTAAACGAGTTTAAGTTTTTCAACTCTGTTTTCGTACCGAACTTGTCCGAACCGATCGGACGCAATGAAATGTTGGCGTCGCAGCGAAGCGAACCTTCTTCCATTTTGCAATCGGATACGCCTGTATATTGGATGATCGACTTTAATTTTTCCAAGTAGGCGTACGCTTCTTCCGGAGAACGGATGTCTGGCTCTGACACGATTTCAATGAGCGGCGTGCCCTGGCGGTTAAAATCGACCAGTGAATAGCCGTCGCCGGTGTGCGTTAGTTTTCCAGCGTCTTCTTCCAAATGAATGCGCGTGATGCCGATTTTTTTCTTTTTGCCGTTCACTTCGATTTCAATCCAGCCGTTTTTGCCAATCGGCTGGTCATATTGCGAAATTTGGTATGCTTTCGGATTGTCCGGATAAAAGTAGTTTTTGCGGTCAAATTTCGTCTCCGTCGCGATTTCGCAGTTAAGCGCCATCGCCGCTTTCATCGCAAATTCTACTGCTTGTCTATTCAAGACCGGAAGAACCCCTGGATAGCCTAAATCAATGACGTTCGTTTGCGTGTTTGGGGGCGCTCCGAACGCGTTTGGGCTGCTCGAGAAAATTTTCGATTTTGTCTTCAGCTCGACGTGAACTTCAAGACCAATGACCGTTTCGAAATTCATCACGTTCCCCCCTTATAATGCTGGTTTTTGTTTATGGTAGTCGGTTGCTTGCTCGAACGCATGGGCAACGCGGTAAATCGTGCTTTCATCAAAATGTTTGCCGATGATTTGCAAACCGACCGGCAGACCGTTTACAAAGCCGCACGGTACAGAAATGCCAGGAACACCGGCAAGGTTTACTGGAATCGTTAAAATGTCGTTTGCGTACATCGTTAACGGGTCGCTTGTTTTTTCACCGATTTTGAATGCTGGTGTCGGCGTCGTTGGCCCGATAATGACATCGTATTTTTCAAATACCTTTTCGAAATCTTGTTTGATTAATGTACGCACTTTTTGCGCTTTTTTGTAATACGCGTCATAATAGCCGGAGCTTAACGCGAATGTGCCAAGCATAATGCGGCGTTTCACTTCATTGCCGAAGCCTTCGCTTCTTGTTTGTTTGTACATATCAATTAAGTTTTTCGCATTGTCCGTGCGGTAGCCGTAACGGACGCCGTCAAAACGGGCCAAGTTCGCCGATGCTTCCGAAGACGCAAGCAAATAGTACGTCGCTAGCGCGTATTTCGAGTGCGGCAGCGATACTTCTTCCCATGTCGCTCCCAATTTCTCGAGCACTTTCAGCGCATTAAGCACCGACTGGCGCACTTCTTCCGCGACGCCTTCGCCTAAATATTCTTTCGGCACGGCAATTTTCAAGCCTTGAATATCGCCAGTAAGCGCCGCTACATAATTTGGCACTTCCACGTTTGCCGAGGTCGAATCCATCGGATCTAAACCAGCGATGACTTGCAATAAGTAGGCGTTATCCTCGACCGTACGCGTAATCGGGCCGATTTGGTCAAGCGAAGAGGCAAACGCAACAAGACCAAAACGTGATACACGGCCGTATGTAGGTTTCAGCCCGACAACTCCGCAAAACGCTGCCGGCTGGCGAATCGAACCGCCCGTATCAGAGCCTAACGCAAACGGCACTTCTCCAGCTGCCACCGCCGCCGCCGAGCCGCCGCTTGAACCGCCTGGTACGCGCTCTAAATCCCACGGGTTGCGCGTCAGCTGAAAGCCGGAGTTTTCCGTGGAAGACCCCATCGCAAACTCGTCCATATTTAATTTTCCAATCGTAATCGCACCAGCTTCGTGCAAGCGCTCCATGACCGTTGCATCATAAATCGGGTCAAAGTTATATAAAATTTTGCTTGCGCATGTTGTGCGCAATCCTTTTGTCACAATATTATCTTTAATGCCAATCGGCATGCCAAAAAGCGTACCGAAATCGTTTTCTTCTTTCGCTAGTTTGTCATCTAACTCTTTCGCTTTCGCGCGCGCGTTTTCTTCATTTAGTGTTAAAAACGCTTGCACTTTTTCTTCCACTTCGCCAATGCGGCGAAACGATTCATCGACTAAATCGGAAACGGAAATTTCTTTTTTATGTAATAAACGATGTAATTCGGAAATTTTATGGTCAAATAATGACATTGCTTCCCCCTCCTTACTCTAAAATCGCCGGTACGCGGAACTGACCGTCTTGGTGGTCTGGCGCGTTTTTCAGCACTTCTTCGCGCGGAAGCCCCGGCGTTGGGACATCGTCGCGCATCACGTTTTTCATATCCAAGACGTGCGAGGTTGGCGGAACGTTTTCCGTATCGAGCTCGTTTAATTGCTCCGCGAATGTAATAATCGCGTCCAACTGCTTTGTAAACATTTCTGCTTCTTCGTCTGTAATCGCCAAACGCGCCAAATGCGCCACATGTTTTACTTGTTCGATAGAAATTCTTGACATCCTTTTCACCTCCAACGTGTTCGACCTACCACAATACTATGATGATACCAAACTTTCATCGAATGAAGCAACATTTGCCATGCGTTCTGTACAAGAATATAAAAATGACTTCCAGCTATATTCTTGATAAAAACGAACATATGTGCTATGATTGTTTCAAATAGCCAAAGCATGCGTGAAATGGGGACTTTTTATGAACGAGGCGGTTTTCCTGCAAGTGCTTGACAGGCTTGGCAATATCGAAGGCACACTGCACTATCTTGTCGAAGGTCAAAAACGATTAGAAGAAGAACAGCTGGCTATCCGAAAAGAGCAAGAGGCCATTCGAAAAGAACAAGGAGCTATCCGAAAAGAACAGCAAACGATCCGACAGGAACAGCAAATACTGCTTCAAGGACAAAAGCGATTAGAAGAAGAACAAACTTATTTGAAATCCGGACTAAAAGAACTGAACGAATTAATGACGGCACTTCTTTACCGGCAAGATGAAACAGATGCCAAACTCGAAACCCTCACAACAGACGTACACAACATCCACGGTGAAATCGCTTCTCTCAAACAAAGTCTTCACAAACTCAAGGAAAAAGGAGATTCCCACTACCAGCAGCTAAACGAACGGCTAGACAACATTCAGCTTGATGTCGATTTTGCCGTTCATAAAATGGCGGCGAACGAGCGAGAGCTATATAAAATAAAAAACAGGCTGCTTTAAAATTTTTGCTAAAAAGGAGAAGCAAACATGAATGTCACATTTGATCATATCGTTCACTATACGGAAAAACCAGAAGAAGCGAAAACCGCGTTTCAGCTCATCGGCTTTCATGCTATAAATGGAGGAAAGCATCCTTCTTGGGGAACGTATAACTGTCTGAACTACTTTACAGGGCTGCGGTACATTGAATGGATCGGCTTTACGGACTTTGATAAAGCGAAAAACTCTGATAACGTATTGATCCAGCAAATCGTCGCGGACTCCTCCAAAGGAGAAGGTTTTTCGCAATTGGCATTCCGCACGGATGATATCGATGCTGTCATCGCCCACATCCAGGCAAAAGGACTAAAGCCGATTGGTCCGTTTGCCGGAAGCCGAAAACGTGAGGATGGTAAAGTCTTAAGCTGGTCGATGCTGTTTATCGAGGACGAACAAGATCACACATGCCGCTATCCGTTTTTTATCCAATGGGGAGAGCCCGAAGAGGCCCGCGCTAACGAAATGGCCCCTCTCATGCAGCACAGCATCGGAACCCCATCCTTTTCATATATCGGGATGAATGTAAGCCATCTTGACAAGTCGTTGCAAAAATATTGCCACTTATTTGGTGTGCCTCGCCAATCTGTAACGGAAAGCAGCGATGAATTTGGCACCTATTCCGAACTTCCAATCGGAAACATAGCGATCCGCTTGTATGAGGCAAAAAGCCTCACTGCCGCCATCGACAGCGCTCTTATCAACCGTCCGTTTTTATGCGGAATCACCGGAATGCCGGAAAATAAAGTTATCCATATAAAAAATGGCATCTATCACTTTTCCGTGTAATGTTTCATCAAATAGAATAGCTTCTAAAATGAATATTGCAATCACATGAAGGGAAAATCATAATTTTTGGATACGATTAAGAAAATAAGGATATTCGGATTATATAGTGAGATATTCTTTAAGTTTGGTTATAATCCAAATCATGTTTTGTCACACTTTCTTCAAACTGCACACTAATTAATTCTTAATAACTACGCACACCAAACTAATTTTAAGCTCATAACATGCATATAAAGTTTGTTTTTATAGCTAATGTAAAGAGGTGAAGAGAATTTATGGTTTCATATATGGATTCTCAATACACTTTTGACGTAAATAAAAGTCCCTTGTTTAAAAAAGACAACAACAACTATATTAACGTATTAGGTGTGAAACAGTTGAATACATTGGAAAATGTGTCTCTGCTTGACATTTTCCTAAGTGCTAATAATGTCGTAGAACCGCACTATCACCCAAATGCAGCCGAGCTAGTTTATTGTATTTCTGGTGCTGCTACTGTATCGATGCTGAACCCATTTACAAAACAAATTCTCAGTTATTCTATCACACCCGGACAAGTAGCAAACGTTCCACGAGGTTGGTGGCATTACGAAGTAGCTGAAGTTGATAACACTCATCTTTTGGCAATTTTTGATGCACCAACTCCAGAAGTGATTTTAGGTTCTGACATCTTAAAATTTACTCCTGCAAATATCATGTCGCATACCTATTGTCTTGATGAAAATCAATGGAAATAAGCAATTGCACCAGTTAAACCCACAACATATATCGGTCCATACAAAAACTGCAACAAAGCAAAGAAAAATATACCTCATCAGTATTCAAATCAACACCTACAATATATTCCGGCAATACCCACAAACCCCTTACGTTCCTCAGTATCAGCAATATTGGGGCTAATAGATAAACAAATACAACTATCATCATGGAAAATAATTGATTTATTCCAAACTCACCTTTTAGCTGACTATTCCACAATGTCGTTGGTCCTTCGCTTTAAATTAGTTTTCTCTGTTCTTCTCAGAAACGTCAAAGTAAGCCGGGGAAACATATTTAAAAAATAAAATCCCATCATATTGTTGTGCAGGTACAAAGGAAGAAGGCATTCCCCCGCCTTCATAGGCCCGCCACTTTTTCTGTGCCCAGTTTCCATTGCATTGAATAAAACTATTTTGATAAGAAGAATGGTCAAGAAGGCTTT
Organism: Parageobacillus sp. NEAU-HV-2; assembly: GCF_059115485.1. NCBI lineage: Bacteria > Bacillati > Bacillota > Bacilli > Caryophanales > Anoxybacillaceae > Parageobacillus > Parageobacillus sp. NEAU-HV-2. The sequence continues at coordinate 26,493 of NZ_JBXUJJ010000018.1, read as the reverse complement.
CCAAATGTTTTTTGTTCGGTTTTTTTATTGAATATTCCTTACCTGTATAATCCAACATTTTTCCTTCCTTTGCATACAACCCCAATATAAAACTTTTCTCCTTAATCGTTTGGGAGAGGTTTTCCACAAACGATTTATAGGCAGACAGGCACTTGGCGGAAGTGTTTTTGCTAATATGCATGTTATGTGCCCAAATGATAAATTTTTCATTTGGGTATATTTCCTGTGCTAAAAATTCTAGGTTTTTTGCCATTAATGCGTCCCGATACTCAAAAAGTTTCGAGAAGCTTTTTTCTAAAGTTGCTTTCAAGTAATCTACTCTATTTTCTATCGTCCGGAGGACAATTTTATAAATCTTGCTGTTCGGGAAACGCTGCTGTTTGAGTTCCTCAATCAATTCCATGCCCTTACTTTCCATCTCTTCCTTTATATTTTGGCGCATCGAACGCTTGATTTTCCGTTTATCGACTGCAATCAAAACCTCGATCGCCCGCTTTTCAAAATCGACAAACTTCTGTTTGGTCGGACCCGTTAAATAAGACTCGAGGAATTCCGAAAACAAATTCTCCTTTTTTTGCTGAACATCTACACCCGTAAAATACAGCGGCCGCTTCTGCTTCTAAGAGAAGTATTCAAAGAGAGCAGTAGTAGTTAGACATGCCTGATTTTCAAAATGAATTTATACCTGTTTCCATAAAGCTAAAACCCTCCCTGCCTACGCAGAGAGGGTTTTCCATTAAAACATTTCCGATACCGTTTTTGCTTGCATATGAAGAATTAAGTAGTCAGGACCGCCTGCTTTCGAGTCGGTGCCGGACATGTTGAAGCCGCCGAATGGCTGATAGCCGACGATCGCGCCGGTGCAGCCGCGGTTGAAGTAAAGGTTTCCGACATGGAACTCTTCGCGCGCTTTTTCGAGGTTGGCACGGTTGCGGGAAATCACGGCGCCTGTTAAGCCGTATTCCGTGTTGTTGGCAATTTCAAGCGCATGATCGAAATCTTTTGCTTTCGCAAACGCCACAACTGGACCAAAAATTTCTTCCTGCATGATGCGTGCGTTTGGATCCACATCGGCAATTACGGTTGGCTGAATGAAGAAGCCTTTGGAGTCGTCTCCTTCACCGCCGGTCATGAGACGGCCTTCTTGTTTGCCAATTTCGATATATTCCATGATTTTGTTATACGCCGATTGGTCGATGACCGGGCCCATAAACGTGCTTTGTTCTGCCGGATCGCCAACTTTTAATTGTTTTGTCAGCTCAACGACGCGGTTTAATACTTGATCATACACATCTTCTACCACAATCGCGCGCGAGCAAGCCGAGCATTTTTGACCGGAGAAGCCGAATGCCGATGCGACAATCGATTGTGCCGCTAATTCTAAATCGGCTTCTTTGTCGACGACAATCGCATCTTTTCCGCCCATTTCCGCGATGACGCGTTTGAGCCAAATTTGGCCTGGATGCACTTTCGCCGCACGTTCATAAATGCGGATGCCGACATCGCGGGAACCAGTGAAGCTGATAAAGCGAGTGCGTGGGTGATCAACGAGGTAGTCCCCTACTTCCGAGCCGCTTCCCGGAATGTAGTTTAATACTCCCGCCGGAAGGCCAGCTTCTTCCAACACTTCCGCGAATTTATATGCAACCACTGGCGTTGCGCTCGCAGGCTTTAACAGTACCGTATTGCCAGTAACAAGCGATGCGACGGTCGTACCGGCCATAATCGCAAACGGGAAGTTCCACGGCGAAATGACAACGCCGACGCCAAGCGGAATGTAGAAGAACCGGTTCGTTTCGCCCGGGCGGCTTTCAACTGGAATGCCGTCTTTTAATTTCAGCATTTGCCGCGCGTAATATTCCATAAAGTCAATCGCTTCTGCCGTATCGGCATCCGCCTCTTTCCACGGTTTTCCTGCCTCTTTTACCAGCAATGCCGAAAACTCATGTTTGCGGCGGCGCACAATCGCAGCGGCGCGGAACAGAATGTCAGCACGCGCTTCTGGTTTTGTTTTGCTCCACCATTTAAACGCTTCATCAGCAACTTTCATTGCTTTTTCGGCAAGTTCTTTATTCGCTTTCGACACACGGCCGATTACTTCTGTCTTATTCGCAGGGTTAATCGAAACGATTTTCTCGTCAGTTGTAACCCGTTCACCGCCAATAATTAAAGGATAGTCTTTGCCAAGCTCCGCTTCGACTTTTTTCAGCGCTTCTTCAAACGCTTTTTGATTCGCTTCAACCGTAAAATCTGTGAACGGTTCATGCTTATAAGGTTGTACCATCCGTGATTTCCTCCTTTACCGAATTTGCAAAAAAGCGTTTACAACCTCTATCTACCATTCTAACGAATAAATCGGTATGATTCAATTTTTTAGAAAAGCGAAAAAACTATTGATAAATATGGACAAACGGCTGATCTGCCTTCGCTTTCCGAACAATAACGCTTTCCGGACCAACGGTGGAAGTGATATAAATGCTCACATTAATATAATCTGGAAACTTTTCCATCACTAATCCGGTCACGTATTGCGTAAATCCGATTACTTCTGCTTTTCCATAAAATGGCATTGTAATATTAATTGTTAATTGCTGCAGCTGGTCATTTACATATAATCCCTTTCCAACAACCCCAGTATAATTCGGGAAAAATTCTTCAATATCGGATTTAAAGTTATTAAATTTTAACCAATCGTCGCGGTGATTTTCCTCCGCCTCATCTGACGGGAATAAATAATATTCCTCTTTAATCGCCTCCCAATCATCAATGGTACTGCTTCCTTCGTCGACATGGGTAACGGCAAAAAAGTGTCCCGGAATCACGGAAGATCTCGGTGCCTGTTTATATAAAGCAATCGTAATCGGAACTTCTTTCAAACCTTTCATGTTGCGGAGCCGGGAGAGCACTTCCGCGGCGATGCGTTTCCCTTCCCGTTCGATGTCCTCGTCTTTTATTTTTACTTCGCGCGGATAGCCTTCTTCCGTTTCATAGTAATGAACCGAGTTCAGCGCCAGCCCGATGACAACTCCCCCTAATTTCACTTTATCGTCGCTTATTTTCGTTAAATAATCATGTTCTAAAATGCCAGCCAAATAAATCGGACTTTTTTTGTTTTTCTCTTCATTCGTTCCTTTGCCGCTAATAGGCGGATTTAACCCAACGTTTTCCTTTTCCTTTTGTCGTTGCAGCCAGCTCTTCACCGTTTTTTTATCTAAATATTGGCCTTCCTGAAATAAATAATCTTCCGGAGAAAAACGTTCTTGCGCGACGCGCATCAGTCCGGTTTCAAATTCATCGACGTCTAGGCGCGTATTCAAATCTTCGACTACTTCGCCACGCGCTCCTGATGGTTTAAACGGTAGCACAACACGGTAATAGGAGTCGGAAATATTGTATTTTGGAATGACAGCCTTTTGCTCTTTATTATTTTTTTTCTGCACTACCTCTTCCTCGCCGAATTTTGGCGCACAAGCGGAAAGAAGCAGAAGCAGAGCCAACCAGATCATGAACTGTTTTTTCATGTTTCACACCTACTTATTTTGCTCAATTTCTTGCAGAAATCTCATTTCATCCCAGATTTCGATATTTAGCTGCTGGGCCTTTGTCAGTTTCGAACCAGCATCGGCGCCAGCGATGACTAAATCGGTATTTTTGCTGACGCTGCCGGTGACTTTGCCGCCGAGCTGCTCAATTTTTTCTTTTGCTTCGTTGCGCGACAGCGATTCCAGCTTCCCGGTCAGCACAACCGTTTTGCCGGCAAAGTAAGAATCGACATCGCCAGCTTTCGGCGTTTTTGGACCTTTGTATTCCATATTGACACCGTAAACGCGCAGTTCATTTAACAACTCTTTTACTTCCGGTTTCGCAAAATAGGTGACAATAGAGTCAGCCATTTTCTCGCCAACTTCGTGAATTGACATCAATTCTTCTTTTGTCGCATTTTGCAGACGGTCCATCGTTTCAAAATGTTCTGCCAGCACTTTTGCCGCTTTCGCGCCGACATGGCGGATGCCTAACCCAAATAGAAGGCGCTCTAACGAGTTTTGTTTCGATGCTTCAATGGCGCTGAGCAAATTAGTTGCCGACTTTTCCCCCATCCGTTCCAAGTTAATTAACTGTTCTTTTGTCAAACGATAAATATCGGCAACATCGTGGATGAGCCCTTCGCGGAACAGCTGGGAGATGACCTTTTCGCCAAGCCCTTCAATGTTCATCGCTTGGCGCGAAACAAAATGAATGAGTCCCTCGCGGATTTGCGCCAGACATTTCGGATTAATGCAGCGAAGCGCTACTTCGCCTTCGAGCCGGACTAATTCACTGCTGCACTCCGGACAATGCGTCGGCATGACAAACGGTACTTCTTCTCCTGTCCGCCGGTCAAACACGACATTGACTACTTCCGGAATAATATCGCCCGCCTTTTTAATCACGACGGAATCGCCGATGCGGATGTCTTTTTCGCGAATGAAATCTTCATTATGGAGAGTGGCGCGCTGCACCGTCGTGCCCGCAACACGGACCGGCTCAAGAATCGCAGTCGGCGTTACAACACCCGTGCGCCCGACATTTAATTCAATGCCAATCAGCTTCGTGACCACTTCCTCGGCCGGAAATTTATACGCGATCGCCCAGCGTGGGCTTTTTGCGGTTGCGCCTAGCTGTTCCTGCTGTTCAAATGAATCCACTTTGATGACGATGCCATCGATTTCGTATGGGAGTTGCGGGCGTTTTTCATGCCATTCGTTGACAAAGCGAATGACTTCATCGATATTGGCGCATCTCCGCCGTTCTGGATTGACTTTAAATCCGAGCGTTTGTAAATAATCAAGGGCGGCGCTGTGCGAATCGATCCCTAGTTCTTCGGCATTGGCAAGACCGTAGACGAATAAATCAAGATGGCGGGACGCCGCGATTTTTGGATCGAGCTGGCGCAGCGAACCGGCTGCGGCGTTGCGCGGATTGGCAAACAGCTCTTCGCCGCGCTGCTTTCGCTGTTCATTCAGCCGCTCAAACGACGCTTTCGGCATATACGCTTCGCCACGGGCTTCCAGTGTCACGGCTTCCTTCAGGCGAAGCGGCAAAGAGCGGATCGTTTTTAAGTTTTCCGTAATATCCTCGCCGGTCACTCCGTCGCCGCGCGTCGCCCCTTGGACAAAATAGCCGTCTTCGTAACGGACGGAAACGGCCAGCCCATCGATTTTCAGCTCGCACACATAGGCGACATCATCGCCGACTTCCTGGCGCACGCGGCGGTCGAAGTCGCGCAAATCGCCTTCATGAAACGCATTGGCGAGGCTTAACATCGGAGTGCGATGCTCCACTTTTTGAAACGCATCTAACGGTTGTCCGCCGACCCGCTGCGTAGGAGAATCTTTTGTTTTGAATTCCGGATATTGTTCTTCGAGCGCGATCAGCTCTTGCATGAGCCGATCGTATTCCGCATCAGGCACGGATGGGCGGTCGAGAACATGGTATTCATAATTGTATTTATTTAACAGTTCGCGCAGCTCTTCAATACGTGTTTGCGCAGCTTGTCGGTCCATATCCGTTCTCCTTTCTTTACACTTTTGTAATCGGAGCAAACTTGGCAAGCAGCCGTTTAATGCCAATCGGGCTTGGGAAGGCAATGTCCAATTCCTGGTCTTCCCCTTCTCCGCGCACGCTGACCACCGTGCCGATTCCCCATTTTTTATGGTCTGCTTTATCGCCAACTTTCCACACCGTCGTCCCGCCGCCAGCCGATCCTAAGACCGGCGTACGGAAACCGGTATGTTTTGTTGGGGAAGCAGCGGCGTGCAATGTCCGGCGGTTGACGGTTTCGATTAATTCTTCCGGAATTTCGCCAATAAAGCGCGATACCGGATTGACATGGATATTTCCAAACAGCGTGCGCATTTGCGCGCTCGTTAAAAACAACTCTTCTTCCGCGCGGGTAATGCCGACATACGCGAGACGGCGCTCCTCTTCCATCTCGTCCTCATCGTTAAGCGAACGGTTATGCGGAAAAATTCCTTCTTCCATTCCGATGAGAAAGACAACTGGGAACTCCAATCCTTTTGCGGAATGAAGCGTCATGAGCACGACGGAATCTTCGTTATTACCATTCGTCTCATTGAGCTGGTCAATATCCGAAATTAACGCCAAATCCGTTAAAAACGCAATAAGCGACTTGTCCTCACTCACATTTTCAAAATGTTTGGTGACCGATAAAAACTCGTCAATGTTTTCCAAGCGGCTTTGCGCCTCCAGCGTTTTTTCCGCCTTCAGCATCTCGCGGTAACCGGACTTGTCCAACACTTCTTCGACCAGCTCGGTGACGGAAACGTATTCTTGCAGCTGTGCCCATTGTTCGAGCTGGCGGCGAAATTCCAGCAAGGAAGCGGCAATGCGGGCAGAGAGTCCAATATGCTCCAGTTCACCGAGCGCTTCAAATACCGATAATCCGTTTTCGGAAGCATAGCTTACGATTTTATCAAGCGAAGACACGCCAATGCCGCGCTTTGGCACATTAATGATGCGTAGCAAGCTAATATCATCATTCGGGTTTGCAATGACGCGCAAATAGGCCAAAATATCTTTAATTTCTTTACGGTCATAGAACTTTAAACCGCCGACAATTTGATACGGGATATTGGACTTGAGGAATACTTCTTCGATGATCCGCGACTGGGCATTCGTGCGGTACAAAATAGCAAAATCGGAATAGCGGCGTTTTCCGCCATCGACATATTCTTTAATTTTGCCGGCGACAAATTGCGCTTCATCTGCTTCATTCATCGCTTCATAATAAACGATTTTCTTTCCTTCCGGATTTTCCGTCCAAAGCCTTTTCGGCTTACGGTTGATATTGTTTTCAATGACTTCGTTTGCCGCTTGCAAAATCCGCTTGGTGGAACGGTAGTTTTGCTCAAGCAAAATTACTTTCGCATTCGGATAGTCCCGTTCAAACGATAAGATGTTTTGAATATCCGCGCCGCGCCAGCGGTAAATCGATTGATCCGCATCGCCGACAACGCATATATTTTGAAAGCGCGCCGCCAACATTTTGACAAGCGTATACTGCGCACGGTTGGTGTCTTGGTACTCATCAATGTGAATATATTGGAATTTATATTGGTAGTACTCCAATACTTCCGGCACGCGTTCAAACAGCTGAATCGTCGTCATAATTAAGTCGTCAAAATCAAGAGAATGGTTGCGCAAAAGGCGCTGTTGGTATTCTTCATACACTTCACTGACGACTTTTTCATAATAGCTGCCTGCCCGTTTGGCAAATTTCTCTGGAGTGAGCAATTCATTTTTCGCGCTGCTGATCGTGCCAAGTATGTTGCGCGGCTCAAACTTTTTCGGGTCGATGTTTTCCTCTTTTAAAATATTTTTAATTACCGAAAGCTGATCGGTCGTATCGAGAATGGAAAAATTGCGGTTGATGCCGATGCGGTCAATATCGCGGCGTAAAATGCGGACGCACATCGAATGGAACGTGGAAATCCATACCTCTTCCGCTGCGCCGCCTAACAGCGCCTGCACGCGTTCTTTCATTTCCCGAGCCGCTTTGTTCGTAAACGTAATCGCTAAAATATTCCATGGGGCCACATGCTTTTCTGCCATTAAATAGGCAATCCGGTGTGTTAATACGCGCGTTTTTCCGCTTCCCGCCCCCGCCATAATGAGAAGCGGCCCTTCCGTCGTTTTCACAGCGGCCTGCTGCTCCTTATTTAAATTAGCCAGTAATTTTTCCGACAAAAAATTCACTTTTATCACCACCAGGAAACATATGTTCTATTTTACACCAATTTTTGCGCCCTGACCAGCTTACTGCTTTACCGCTTTGACCGTGGCCAGCGCTTGGTCGATGTCTTCGTAAACGATGTTGCCCACAACGACCGTATCAGCGTGTTGCGCCATTTCTTTCGCTTGTTTTGCTGTTTTAATCCCCCCGCCGTAAAACAGCTGTGTTTTCATTAATACTTGTTTGACGCGCTCGACGAGCTGCGGATCTCCGTAAACACCGCTATATTCCAAATAAAAAATCGGCAAGTGGTACATATGCTCAGCGATACGCGCATACGCAACCACATCTTCTTCCCCAAGCTCCGTGTTCGCCGCGGTAAGCATAGCCGCTTTACAATGTTTATGTAAAATGCAATACCCTTCCATCCATATTTCATCCCAATTCATGATGTCGCCAAACTGTTTCACCGCTTCGTGATGCAGATCGATGATCCATTTTGTTTCGCGGCTGTTCAGTACCATCGGGATAAAATAAAAATCAAAACCAGGAGTGATAGACTCTAGATTGGAGATTTCCAAAACACATGGAACGGAAAAGCGACGGATGCGCCCTAACAGCTCTAGTACATTTTCTAATGTAACGCCGTCCGTTCCGCCGACAATAATGGCGTCGGTCCCTGATTCACAAACGCGTTCAAGATGTTCATCGCTAATTTCTTTATTTGGGTCTAGCTTAAATACGTGGCGCCACTCGCGAATATCATACATATGATAAAACCCTCCATTGATTTATCCATTTCTTCATTATAACAAATCGACAAAAAGAAAAGGAGTTCCTTTTCATTGGAAGGAATCTCCTTGCTTTCATTAGGCGTTGTGCGCTTCTTCGGAAGGTTGTTTTGTTTCTTCTTTAATGCGGTCTAATGCCATCGCATACGCATCGTTCCCATAGTTTAAGCAGCGTTTGACGCGCGAAATCGTTGCCGTGCTTGCTCCTGTTTCCGTTTCGATTTTATGATACGTATAGCCTTCGCGAAGCATGCGTGCCACTTCGAGGCGCTGCGCTAACGACTGAATTTCGTTAACCGTACATAAGTCATCAAAAAAGCGATAGCACTCCTCTAAATCGCGCAAAGAAAGAATCGCTTTAAACAGCTGATCTACTTCTCTGCCGCGTAATTTATCAATTTGCATAAATGGAGACCCTCCTTTACCATTTTACTATATTTAAGTCGGGAACGACGTTGATCCATGTTTTCCCCGGTACAAAGCCGATTAAGTTGCCATTTATAAACGGCAAAATGCGGCCATCGACATTTTTCCATTGTATTTTTTGTACCACGCCATTTTGGAATAAGTAACCGTCTCCCCCGGAATCGAGATCAATACTGCGCCGCCCCGCCGCATCCATCACCCGGTGCTTGGCGGCAATGACCATGATATTTTGCATGGCGATCGGGTCATGCGTATCATAATCGACTGTTTGCTCCCCTGCGCTATAGCGATAATAGCTTTTTTGAGCGGGGACATACTTGTACTGCACTTGCGCATAGCTGCGATGCGAATACGTAATCGTAATGGTTTCCGCCTTCTCCCCTGTGGCAGTATCTTGGCGAAATGAAAGCGGCTGGACATCGTCTTGCAGCGCATAGCCGTTTTCGGCTGCCCCTTTTTCAATATTAGCAAATGTAATATAGGAATTATGCGGCGCTTTACGGAACGAAGCGCGTTTAAACAATGTTCCGTCATAAAACAAGCCGTTTAAATAATCCGTCGTTCCATCTTCCAATAAGGCTTTTGCCTCTGGACTCCAGCCATGGCAAACATAGATCGCATGATAGCCATTGCTCAAATCAATATAGTAGTCGCGCGCACTGCGTATTGGACCTACTTTTTCTGGAAATTCGCTCTGATATAATGCTAAAAAGCGCGTAATATCCCCTTCTGCCAGCACCTCATAAACGATATCTGCTTTTTGCAGTCCTGACTGCGGCCGCGCTTTTGGATGATTGTTTACCATTACCGCAACAACGCGATGGTTCACCGCACCTTCCGCTGGCAGCCCGGTTAGCGGAAACACTTGCTGTTTGGAAATGTCCTGTTGTTCTGGTGTTTCCACGGGTGCCGGTTTCGGCTGAGAGGCTTGTTGTTTTTCTTCATGCATACAACCGCCCATGAAAAGGTACAGCGCACTAAACGCAACCAACCAACGTTTTTTCACCAGTCACACAACCTTTTTCTTTTCTATTTTAACGCATTATCGACGGAAAGAGTACTGTTTTGTTCATTACATCATAAATTCCTCGTTGTGTTATACGTACATACGGTAAATGTGTCGATTGCAAAAAGAATAGCGAATAAACTGGGTCAACAAAACGATAGCCGCGCTGCTTTAATAGTTCAACGAACTTTTTCTCCTCATCAATCAGTTGTTCTACGCTTTGTTCCGATGTCATGCCACTGAGGGATAGCGGAATTTCGTGAATGATTTCGCCATTTTCCACCAGCACAATTCCGCCGCCGATTTCACCCATTCGTTGGAAAGCAAGAAACATATCCTGCTTGCTTTTTCCGATTAAAATAATATCCCCTGTAGTCGAATAGGAGCTAACAAGTCCGTGAACACGAGTAGCAAATCCTTTCAATATCGTATTGACACGCCATTTTCCATGGCGGTCGATAAGCACCAAAAAGCTTTCATCATGATCCGTAGACAGTACATCGCGAGAGGTGTCAATCGAAATAGAATATGGTTTCATAATAACCGAGTTTTGCATATGCATTCCCATCGGCATTGAAAAATGCAAGTCGTCCATCGATAAATTCCAAGATAGACGAAGCGGTTCAATTCCGTAGTCGTTCCACGATATCGATGGCCATGTTATCGAGCCGTCTCCCTCCCGCTTTACCCACTGTCCTTTTGCAAGTACTTGCACAGGAGTCGGGTCTTCTTTCGCACGTAAAAAGTTAATGTTTGCTATTCTTCCTGTCGTAATGCTGCCGTGGAGATGCTCGATTCCGTAATGACGCGCGACGTTCACCGTAGCCATGTTGTAGGCGTCAATGACAGGAACACCATGATCCAACGCAATACGAATCAAACGGTCGATAACTCCATCCTCATAAAACGCTGGCGGCGAACCGTCTGTCGTAAGAATCAACTTATCATACTGATGAATGCCAAGTTCCTTTATTTCTTGGAGAAGTACCGGTAAATCCGGGCGAATGGACGAATGGCGCAATGACACGGTATATCCGTGCAAGAGCCGCGTATATACTTCTTTCCCTGTCATCGCTTCATGATCGCAATCAGCGCCAAGCAGCACCATTTTTGTAAGCGTTTTCTCAGAAGCACCAGGAAAATGGCCTTCAATTTTTCGTTTCATCCGCTTTGCTTCTTGAATCCAATGGAGCATAAGATCGTCTCCAGCGAGAAGCTTCGGCCATCCTGTTAACTCCCCGCCTTGCAATACCGTTTCTTGTTCGAGCCACCGTTTTATTCTGGCGTTGGATAACTGTTCTTCTTCTCTCTCCAGCTCCGTCTGTCCATCAAATCGGCACCACCAGTACATCGATGATGGAAGCGTATTCATTTTCTCCAACAAAGAAAACGCCTTGCTATCTGACAATTGCAAAATAAGGAATAAATTATCGTTAATCAATGTTGTCGTTCCATATTTCGATGCATAGTGCGCAAACGTATGGGGATTATATAACTGAAATGGATGTGCATGCGGTTCAATATAGCCAGGAACTAACACATAACCGCTGCAATCAATGATTTCGCATTGATCATCGACCCGATCGGGAAACCGTTCCCCGACGTACACAATTCGATCATGATATATCCAAATATTTCCTTTTAACCATTCGCGAAAATATGAATGTAAATACGTGGCATTCGTTAACACTATTGTCGGCGATTTTTTTCCGTCAATAATCGCGGCATGTTCACGTAGTTCATAACTTTTCCAACGATAACGTTGTTCGCTCATATACACCCCGTCCCCTTTTTTTCCTAATCATGCCATATAATCATTTTACCGTATTAAAGTCATTTTCACAATGAAAAATAAGGAGGAAAAAATACCAATGGCAAATATCGGTATTGTAAATGCGCTTATTCGCATCACATTCGGGCTAACGATGCTTGCATGGGCGACGGCAAAAATGGTAAGACGTCCTTGGTGCACCTCTTATCTTATTGTCGCGTTGCTCGCTGCCATGAAAGTAGGCGAAGGAATCACCCGTTTTTGTCCAATGACTGCTTTATTTGAAAATTATCGCCATGAGCAAGCGATTCGCATAAAAGAGAATGCTACAATCAATCCTACGTAAAAAGACTGGCGTTTGCATAACGCCAGTCCGTTCAAAGGAGTGAAATAAACATGTTGCTCGAATACATGACAGATATGTCGTTTGTACTTGCTGCTTTGGTTGGCGGCATTATCGCCCTTGTGTTTGTCTATGTGCGCCGGAAGCGCGTTCGATAGCCCTTTTGCCGATGTCACGGCGGTAAAACAGCTGGTCGCAAGCGATATGGGCAATTTGCGCATATACCGCCTTCTTTGCCTGCTCGAGCGTCTCCCCTCTCGCCGCCACAAGCAGCACGCGGCCGCCGTTTGTATATAAAGTGTTATTTTCCATCTTCGTTCCTGCGTGAAACAATAATGTTTTTTCCTCTAGCTGATCCCAGCCGCTAATAACCGCTCCGCGTTCATATGCCCCTGGATATCCTTTCGCTGCTAGCACCACGCCGATGACGGCCTCATCCGACCAACGAAGTTCGATGTTCCGCCCTTCCATGACGGCGGTGATCACTTCAATAAGGTCACTTTCTAACCGCGGCAGCACCACCTGCGCTTCCGGATCGCCAAAGCGGGCATTAAACTCGATCACTTTCGGGCCTTGGCTTGTTTCCATTAATCCCGCGTACAATACTCCGGTGAACGGTCGTCCTTCCGCCGCCAATGCTTTTGCCATCGGCTGAAGGATCGTGGACAGCGCGGTTTCCACCGTTTGCTGGGAAATTTGCGGCACTGGGGAGTATGCTCCCATTCCGCCCGTGTTTGGCCCTTCATCATTGTCATATGCGCGCTTATGGTCCTGAGCAATTGCGAGTGGATAAACACGTTCGCCATGGACAAACGCCATAAACGAAAACTCTTCGCCTTCTAAGTATTCTTCCACGACCACTTTTTTGCTCGCATCGCCAAACTGATTTTCGATCATCATCACATCTAGCGCCTCGATGGCCTCAGAAAGTGTCGCAGCGACAATCACGCCTTTTCCTGCTGCCAATCCGTCCGCTTTAATGACGATCGGCGCGCCTTTTTTCTCGACATATGCTTTCGCTTCCTCATACGAAGTAAAGGTCGCATGTTCAGCCGTCGGAATGCCATATTTTTTCATCAACTCTTTGGCAAACGCTTTGCTTCCTTCAATTAACGCCGCGTTTTTACGCGGGCCGAAAATAGGCAATCCTTCCGCCTCGAAACGGTCGACAATACCGGCAAGCAGCGGCGCTTCCGGACCGACAATCGTAAGATCGATGCCTTCCTGCTTGGCAAAGCCAACAAGCGCGTCGATGTCGTGTTCGTCAATCGGAACAAGCTCCGCCACTTGCGCGATGCCCGGATTGCCCGGGGCGGCGTATAGCTTAGTAACAAGACGGCTTTGCGCGGCCTTCCAGGCAATCGCATGCTCCCTGCCGCCGCGGCCGACAATCAATACTTTCATGGCGCTCCCTCCAACTTAATGTTTAAAATGGCGAATTCCCGTAAAGACCATGGCAATTCCGTATTCATCCGCTTTGCGAATGGAATCGGCGTCACGAATTGAGCCGCCCGGCTGGATGATGGCGGTAATGCCGGCTTTGGCCGCCGCTTCAACAGTATCGTCCATCGGGAAAAACGCATCGGAGGCAAGCACTGCCCCGTTTGCTTTCTCTCCCGCCTGTTCAATCGCGATTTTCGCCGCGCCGACACGATTCATTTGTCCGGCGCCGACGCCGATCGTCATCCCGTCTCTCGCCAACACGATGGCGTTCGATTTGACGTGTTTGACCACCTTCCAGGCGAATTGCAACTGTTTCCATTCCTCTTCTGTCGGTTCTCGCTTCGTCACGACTTTCAAATCAGCGTCATCAAGCGTGTGCGTATCCGTTTCTTGTACAAGCAGCCCGCCTTGCACGGAAACAAACATTTTTTCTTTCGTCTTTGTAGCCGCGAAATCCACTGTCAAGAGACGAATGTTTTTCTTTTGCGTTAAAATCGCGAGCGCCTCATCGCTAAAAGATGGAGCGATGACGATTTCTAAAAAGATTTCGTGCATTTTTTCGGCCGTCGCTTTATCGACTTCGCGGTTTAAAGCGATAATGCCGCCAAAAATCGAAGTCGGATCAGCCTCGTACGCCTTTAGGAACGCTTCATAAATCGTCGCGCCTGTGCCGACGCCGCACGGATTCATATGCTTCACCGCCACTGCTACCGGTTCGGTAAATTCTTTTACTAGTTGTAGTGCGGCGTTCGCATCATTAATGTTGTTGTACGATAACTCTTTTCCGTGCAGCTGTGTTGCTTGCGCAATCGAGAAAGAGGCACCGAGCGGTTTTTTATAAAACGCCGCTGTTTGATGCGGATTTTCCCCATAGCGCAATGCTTGTTTTTTCTCGAAAGTGACCGTTAATGTTTCCGGATATTCTTCTCCTGTTTTGTTGGTTAAATATTCGGCAATCATCGCGTCGTATGCGGCCGTATGGCGGAATACTTTTGCTGCCAGTTTCAGTTTCGTTTCTGCGGATACATCGCCATGTTCTTTTAGCTCCTGTATGACCGTATCATAGTCGGCCGGGTCTACGACGACCGTTACATAGGCGTGATTTTTCGCCGCCGCTCTCAGCATCGTCGGTCCACCGATATCAATATTTTCGATCGCCTCAGCAAATGTCACATCGCTTTTGGCAATCGTTTGTTGAAACGGATATAAATTGACAACCACTAAATCAATCGGAGTAATATGATGCTCATGAAGTTCAGCTTGATGGCGCTCATTGTCGCGGATCGCCAGCAGCCCGCCATGAATCGCCGGATGCAGTGTTTTGACGCGCCCGTCTAAAATTTCCGGAAACCCCGTCACTTCGGAAATGCCAATGACGGGAACTCCCGCTTCTTCCAACGTTTTTTTCGTTCCGCCTGTGGAGATAATTTCCACACCTAGTTCCACCAATTGTTTCGCCAGCGATACAATTCCTTCCTTGTTCGATACACTTAGCAACGCCCGTTTCACTGCCATGACTCTCTCGATCCTTTCTATTGATGTTCGAGTAATGTTTTTAATACAGCGGGATATAGCTCATGCTCCACTTCGTGAATCCGCTCCTCGAGCTGTTCCAGCGGCTCTCCGTCGTGAATCGGGACAGCGCGCTGTGCGATGATCGGTCCGGTATCCATTCCTTCATCGACATAATGAATCGTTACGCCAGTTACTTTTACCCCCGCCCGGTACGCCTGCCCAATCGCGTCTTTGCCCGGAAACGCGGGCAACAGCGATGGATGGATATTGACGATTTTTCCTTCATAGGCGTCAAGCAGCGTCGGACCGATGAGACGCATATAACCGGCAAGCGCGATGAAATCAATGTGATGTTTTCGCAGCTGGGCTAAAATCGCCTGTTCAAATTCCGCTTTAGAAGCATAATCTTTCGGCGAAAAAACGAACGCGGGAATATGCTCGCGCGCCGCCCGCTCAATGACTTTCGCTCCCGGCTTGTCGCATACTAATAGTGCGATGCGCGCCGGCAGCATCCCATTTTTGGCCGCATCGACAATCGCCTGAAAATTCGTGCCACTGCCGGAGGCAAAAACAGCAAGTTGTTTCATGCCATCGCCCCTCCAACAAATGAAACGCCTTTTCCTTGTTTCACGCGGCCGATAACATACGCTTTTTCTCCCATCTCTTTGAAAAGATCAGCCACACGATCTGCCACTTCGCGGTCTACTGCCAGCACCATGCCAATTCCCATATTGAAAATAGAAAACATTTCGCCGCGCTCTAGGTTTCCTTTCTCCCGCAGCAGCTCAAAAATCGGCGGCACCGGCCATGAGCCGTCGTCGATTTCCGCACCCAGCCCTTCCGGAAGCATGCGCGGGATGTTTTCGATAAAGCCGCCGCCCGTAATATGTGCCATTCCTTTAATATCAAATTGTTTCATCACTTGAAGAAGCGGCTTGACGTAAATGCGCGTCGGCTTTAATAGCTCTTCGCCGAGCGGAACCGTCAGCGGTTCATAGATGCGGTCCAGCTCCAGTTTCGCCTCTTCTAGCAGGACGCGACGCACGAGCGAATAGCCGTTGCTATGAAGGCCGTTAGAGGCCAGTCCGATGAGCACGTCTCCTTCTTGAATATTGCTCCCCGTCACAAGCTTTGATTTTTCCACAATCCCGACGGCAAATCCAGCGACATCATATTCCTCTTCTTCATACATCCCCGGCATTTCCGCCGTTTCCCCGCCGATCAGTGCACAGCCTGCCTCGGCGCAGCCATCGGCGATCCCTTTGACAATATCCGCGATTTTTTCCGGCACCGCTTTGCCGCACGCAATATAGTCAAGAAAAAAGAGCGGCTCTGCTCCTTGGACGACAATATCATTGACGCACATCGCCACACAATCGATGCCAATGGTATCATGCCGGTCCATCATAAACGCAATCTTCAGCTTTGTTCCCACGCCATCTGTCCCGGAAACGAGCACCGGTTCCTTATATCCAAGCGTCGATAAATCAAACAAGCCGCCAAATCCACCTAACCCGCCAAGCACTTCCGGACGCATCGTTTTTTGCACGTGGGGCTTCATCAAAGAGACAGCTCGATATCCTGCTTCAATGTCCACGCCCGCTTGTTTATATGCTTTTGCCACGTCAAGTCCCCCTTTTTATTTCACCGTCATAAACGGCAAACACGTTCTGCTGACATTGGTCGGGTAGCTTCCGGTAAAACAAGCCAGGCATTGCCCTCGTAATGGCAGATGATCTGGCCGACCAATCGCCTCTAACAGCCCTTCTTGACTTAAAAATGCCAACGAATCGGCGCCAATGATTTGCCTAATTTCCTCGACCGTATGCTTGGACGCAATCAGCTCTTCGCGCGTCGATGTGTCAATTCCGTAAAAACATGGATGCGTAATCGGTGGCGCGCTAATGCGGACGTGCACTTCCGTCGCTCCCGCCTCGCGAAGCATCGTCACAATCCGTCTGCTTGTCGTGCCGCGCACAATCGAATCATCGACCATCACAACGCGTTTTCCGGCGACCACGCCGCGCACCGGCGATAATTTCATTTTTACCCCTTGCTCCCGCAATGACTGGGACGGCTGAATAAACGTACGGCCGACGTAACGGTTTTTAATCAGCCCCAGCTCATACGGAATGCCGGTCGCCTCCGCGTAGCCGATTGCAGCAGAAATGCTTGAATCAGGCACGCCGGTGACAATATCCGCTTCTACCGGTGCCTCTAGCGCCAGGCGTTTCCCTAAATTTTTTCTTGCCGTATGAATGTTAATGCCATCCACATTGCTGTCCGGACGGGCGAAATAAATGTATTCCATGCTGCAAATCGAACGTGGCCGCGTCGGGGCGAACCGCTCTGAACGCATTCCTTCGCCACTAATGATAATTAACTCTCCCGGCTCGACTTCTCTTTCGTACGTGGCACCGATCACATCAAAGGCGCACGTCTCGGAAGCAACGACATAAGCATCGCCAAGCCTTCCGATCGAAAGCGGACGAAATCCGTGTGGATCAAGAGCGATGTATAGCTCCTTTTCCGTCAATAACAGGAATGCAAACGCTCCTTCCACATAAGAGAGCGCCTCTTTCACTTGCTCTTTGAACGTCGGCGCCTGGCTGCGGCGAATGAGATGGGCCAACACTTCCGTATCAGAAGTCGTTTGGAAAATGCTCCCCTGTGCCTCAAGCTGCAGTTTTAAATCGATCGCATTCGTGAGATTGCCGTTATGGGCAAGGGCAATGCTTCCCGTTTGCGAGCGGAACAGAAGCGGCTGAACGTTTTCATAGCCGCCTCCCCCTGCCGTTGAGTAACGGACGTGGCCGATCGCTGCCGCTCCGTTTAGCGCTTGAAGCGTATCGTTGTGAAACACTTCGGTGACAAGCCCCAACCCTTTATGGCCTTGCAGCGTTCCTTGATGGGCAACGATGATCCCCGCTCCTTCCTGGCCGCGGTGTTGAAGGCTATGCAAGCCGTAATATGTGAGCTGCGCCGCGTTTTCATGTCCCCAAATGCCGAAAATGCCGCACTCTTCATTTAATCCTTTGATTTCAGCAAGCATGGAATAGCCCCTTTCCACACGCTTCTCATTTCCGCGACGGAAAGTTGGATGACCGTTTCTCCGTTTGCGCCTTCAATAAGAAGCGTATCGTCGTCGGTTACCTCACCGATTTGCTTTGCTTCGACCAATTGTTCAAACGTTTCGCGATGTTCTTTTTTCACGGAAACGATAAAACGTGATTGTGTTTCACTAAATAGCTCACTAGTCACATCCCCAGCGATCGTGACTTTCGCGCCAAGTCCATCCGCACCCATCAAACATTCCGCCAAGGCAACAGCAAAGCCGCCTTCCGCGATATCATGCGCCGATGCGATCACCCCTGCCTGGATCGCCGTTAACAGTTGTTTTTGCCGCTTCGCTTCCACCGTTAAATCAATGGCTGGCGCCTGGCCAAAAATGCGGCCTTCAAGCCATTTTTGCAGCTCGCTTCCGCCAAACTCCGGCTGCGCTTCGCCGATGACATAAATGAGATCGCCCGCACGTTTAAATGATTGCGTCGTAATATGACGAATGTCTTCAATAAGACCGACCATTCCGACAATCGGAGTTGGATAAATCGCTTCTCCGTTCGTTTCGTTATATAAGGAAACGTTCCCGCTGATGACCGGTGTTTCCAACGCACGGCAAGCGGCGCTCATTCCATCGACCGCTTTTTCGAGCTGCCAGAAGATTTCCGGTTTTTCCGGGTTCCCGAAATTTAAGCAGTCCGTCAATGCCAGCGGTTTGGCCCCGGAACAAACTACATTTCTCGCCGCCTCGGCTACGGCAATTTTCCCGCCGGTTTCCGGATCTAAATAAAGGTAGCGCGAGTTGCAGTCCGTTGTCATCGCCAGTGCCTTATTTGTGCCGCGAATGCGCACGACGGCCGCATCTGATCCCGGCGCAACTACCGTATTGGTTCGCACCATGTAATCGTATTGATCATATACCCATTCTTTGCTGGCGATCGTCGGCTGCGCTAGCAACGCCAGCAACGTTTTTGCATAGTCGGTGACAGCAGGAACGTATGGCTCCATCGCTTGGAACTCGCGATAATAAGCTGGTTCTTTTGCCGGTTTATGATAGACCGGCGCATCCTTTGCCAAGGCGTCTACTGGAATTTCAGCGACGACCTCGCCGCGGAAATAGAGGCGGAGCATTTTATCATCTGTCACTTTGCCGATCGCTTTTGCTTCCAAGCCGTATTTGGCGAACAAATCGTAAATTTCTTGTTCACGTCCTTGTTTGACGACAAGCAGCATCCGCTCCTGCGATTCCGAGAGCATCATTTCATACGGCGTCATGCCCGCCTCACGCTGTGGCACAAGATCCAAATTCATTTCAATGCCAAAACCGCCTTTGCTCGCCATCTCCGCCGAAGAGCTCGTCAACCCAGCCGCGCCCATATCTTGAATACCGACAAGCGCATCGGATTTTACTACTTCCAAACAGGCTTCGAGCAATAATTTTTCCATAAACGGATCGCCGACTTGCACAGCGGGCCGTTTCGTCTCGGATTGTTCCGTCAACTCCTCCGAAGCAAACGTCGCACCATGGATGCCGTCACGCCCTGTTTTCGCCCCTACATACATGACGGTGTTTCCTACCCCGGTTGCCACGCCGCGTTGAATGTCTTCATGGCGAATAATACCGACGCACATCGCATTGACAAGCGGGTTGCCTTCATACGAAGGATCAAACTGCACTTCACCGCCGACGGTCGGAATGCCGACGCAATTGCCGTAACCAGCGATCCCAGCCACTACATTTTCAAATAAATACTTGACACGCGGGGACGTTAATTCCCCGAAGCGAAGCGAATTTAATAGCGCAATCGGGCGCGCCCCCATCGAAAAGACGTCGCGGATGATGCCACCGACACCGGTCGCCGCCCCTTGATACGGCTCAATTGCCGATGGGTGGTTATGGCTTTCAATTTTAAATGCCACCGCCAAGCCGTCGCCGATATCCACGATGCCCGCTCCTTCGCCCGGGCCTTGAAGCACATGCTTTCCTTCCGTCGGAAACTTTTTTAATACCGGCTTCGAGTTTTTGTAGCTACAATGCTCAGACCACATAACGGAAAAAATTCCTGTTTCCGTGTAGTTCGGCAAACGGCCCAAAATCTTTTCGATCATCGCAAATTCTTCGTCCGTCAATCCCATTTCCCGATATAATTTTTCGTCTTTAATCACTGTTGGACCTGGCTCAAGTAGTAATGACATGTGTTTCCCTCCAGTATTTCACGATCGATTGGAACAGCTTCAACCCGTCAGCGCTGCCAAGCAGCACGTCCACCGCCCGCTCCGGATGCGGCATCATGCCAAGTACATTACCTTTTTCATTGACAATTCCAGCAATATCGGCTAAGCTTCCATTTGGATTTTCACCGTGATAGCGAAAAACGATTTGCCGATTTTCGATCAGCCGCTTTAGTGTTGGTTCATCACAATAATAATTGCCTTCGCCATGGGCGATCGGGATCGTAATGATTTCGCCTTGTTCGTACGAAGACGTAAACATCGTTTCGTTGTTTTCTACTTTTAACGACACCGGGCGGCAAATAAATTTCAAACTGTTGTTGCGGCGCATTGCCCCCGGAAGCAGCCCTGCTTCGAGCAAAATTTGAAACCCGTTGCATACGCCTAATATCGGCTTTCCATCCTCCGCCGCTTTTTGGACCGCTTTCATGACGTTGGAGAAGCGGGCGATCGCTCCGGAGCGAAGGTAATCGCCGTATGAAAATCCTCCCGGCAACAAAATCGCGTCAAAACGGTCAAGACTTTCCTCATCATGCCATACGTATTCGACTTCTTCTTGCAACTCATCGGCAATCGCATGATACATATCAACGTCACAATTGGACCCTGGAAACACGATCACAGCAAATTTCACTGCACGACTACCTCCTCAATTTCATAACGGTAGTCTTCAATAACCGTATTGGCCAACAGCTTTTCGCACATTTCCCGTACCAGTTTGTCGATATCGCGGTCGCTTTTCTCGATGACAAGCTCCATAAATTTTCCGATCCGGACGTCCTGCACTTCCGTATACGATAAGCTATGAAGCGCTCCTTTGACCGCCGTTCCTTGTGGATCAAGCACACTTTCACGCAACGTTACATAAACTTTTACTTTATACATGCTGATTCTCCCCCTAATCGTTGTAAAATCGCTTCGTATGCATCCGTTAAGCTTCCTAAATCGCGGCGGAACACGTCTTTATCCAACTTTTCGTTCGTTTCCATATCCCACAGGCGACACGTATCCGGCGAAATCTCATCAGCAAGCAATATGTCTCCTTTTGCATCGATGCCAAATTCCAGTTTAAAGTCAACCAATCGCACCCGCCGCGCGGCAAAGTGCTGCGTTAATACTTCATTGACCTTGAAAGCCATTTCCTTCAAAACGGCAATTTGCTCGGAAGTGGCCAGCTTTAATATGGCGATGTGGTCTTCTAATAAGAGAGGGTCGCCAAGGTCATCATTTTTGTAATAAAATTCGATAAGAGGCGTTTCCAAAGGGGTGCCTTCTGCGATGCCAAGCCGCTTCGCCAGACTCCCGGCCACCACGTTGCGGACAACTACTTCAAGCGGGATGATCGTCACTTTTTTGACAAGTTGCTCGGTAGCAGATATTTTTTGCAGAAAATGATTCGGAATTCCCGCCTCACAAAGCTTAGAAAAGAGCAAACTAGTAATTTCGTTATTTAAACGTCCTTTGCCAGCAATCGTCGCTTTTTTCTCTCCGTTGAACGCCGTCGCGCTGTCTTTATATTCCACCCATAACGTATTCGCCTCATCCGTCGTATACACTTTTTTTGCCTTTCCTTCATACAGCAATTCTAGTTTTTTCACCATTTCCAAAGCCCCCGATACAGAATATTGGCAATTTTCTTTAGTGCAGATCGGCAAGAAGCTACTTGCCGATCTGTCGTTACGCTAACCCTAACCGTGCAAAAATCGTATCGACATGCTTTAAGTGGTAACGATAATCGAAGCAATCGTCGAGCTGTTCTTTTGTCAAACGGTTTGTAATCCGCTCGTCCGCTTCAATCAAGGAACGGAACGGCACTTGTTTTTCCCATGCTTCCATCGCTTTCGGCTGCACTAAATCGTATGCTTCTTCCCGCGTCATTCCCGTATCAATAAGGGCGAGCAGGACGCGTTGCGAATAAATCAATCCTAACGTACGGTCCATGTTTTTCTTCATGTTTTCCGGGTAGACTGTCAAGTTCTTGACAATGTTCGTAAAGCGGTTGAGCATATAGTTTAAGGCGATCGTCGCATCTGGCAAAATAATGCGTTCGGCAGAAGAATGGGAAATATCGCGTTCATGCCAAAGCGGAACATTTTCGTACGCCGTCAGCATATATCCGCGGATGACGCGTGCCATTCCCGTCATGTTTTCCGAACCAATCGGATTGCGCTTGTGCGGCATCGCCGACGAACCTTTTTGTCCTTTCGCAAAAAACTCTTCCACTTCCCGCACTTCGCTTTTTTGCAGACCGCGAATTTCGACGGCAAATTTTTCAATTGATGTCGCAATCAGTGCCAGCGTCGCCATATAATACGCATGGCGGTCGCGCTGCAGCGTTTGTGTGGAAATCGGCGCTGGTTTCAATCCTAATTTTTCGCAAACATATTGCTCCACAAACGGATCAATGTTCGCATACGTCCCGACCGCGCCGGAAATTTTGCCGACGCGCACCATTTCCGCCGCTTGTTTAAACCGTTCTAAATTGCGCTGCATTTCCGCATACCATAATGCCATTTTCAACCCAAATGTTGTCGGTTCCGCGTGAACGCCGTGCGTGCGTCCCATCATGACCGTATATTTATGCTCCAACGCTTTCTCTTTCAATACTTGAATGAAATTTTCTAAATCCTTTAATAAAATTTCGTTCGCTTGTTTTAGTAAATAAGATAGAGCGGTGTCTACGACGTCTGTCGATGTCAGCCCGTAGTGCACCCACTTCCGTTCTTCGCCTAACGTTTCTGAAACAGCGCGCGTAAACGCCACGACATCATGGCGCGTTTCTTCTTCAATTTCTTTAATGCGCGCGATATCAAACGAAGCGTTTTGGCGGATGCGCTCGACATCTTCTTTTGGAATAACGCCAAGCTCGGCCCACGCCTCGCAAGCTAAAATTTCCACTTCGAGCCATGCTTTAAAGCGGTTTTCTTCCGTCCAAATCGCTCCCATTTCCGGTCTTGTGTAACGTTCGATCATACGTATTCTTGCCTCCGATCCTTCCAAATTTGCCATGAATTCACCATTTCCAGCGCGTCATCCACATGTTCGGCAAGCACTGTGACATGCCCCATTTTTCGTTTCGGTTTTGCCTCTTTTTTGCCGTATAGGTGCAAATGCGCCGCACCAAGTTTTCCAATGCTTTGCCGTATCGGCTCGACATGTTCCCCTAAAATATTGACCATGACTGCCGGCTTTAGCAAGGCGGTGCTGCCTAACGGCCAATTGCAGATGGCGCGGACATGCTGCTCAAATTGGGACGTCGCACAAGCATTAATTGTATAATGACCCGAGTTGTGCGGTCTAGGGGCAAGCTCATTAATATAAATATCCCCTTCTTTTGTCAAAAACATTTCGACTGCCAGCGTTCCGACTAAAGAAAAGTAATCGGCGAGCGTTTCCGCATAGCGCACCGCTTTTTTTGCGACATCCGCAGCGATACGCGCCGGGGCAATGGTCTGATGCAAAATATTATCGATATGAATGTTTTCAGCAACCGGAAATGCCGCCATCTCACCGAATCCGTTTCTTGCGACGATCACGGAAATTTCTTTGTCAAACGAAATCCAGCTTTCCAATACGCAAGGACCAACTTCTAACAAAGAAAGCGCCGCTTCGACATCTTCTTGGCAGCGAATCACGTGTTGCCCTTTTCCATCGTAGCCGCCGCGGCACGTTTTCAGCACACACGGAATGCCGATTTTTTCAACTGCCAAAGCAAGCTCTTCTTTCGTTTGTACTTCCGCATACGGAGCGACGGGAAGACCTGCAGCGACGATTGCCTGCTTCTCGGTCGCGCGATCTTGCGTGACGGCGAGCAACTTGCTTCCCTGCGGTACATAAGCGTGTTCAACGAGCCAATGTAAAGCATCAGCATCAATATTTTCAAATTCATACGTAATCACATCGCTTACTTTCGCCAGCTCTGCAATCGCCCCGCGGTCGCTATATTCGGCAGTAATTTCGATATCAGCCACTTGGCCACAAGGAGAATCAGGTGTTGGGTCGAGCACGGCGACACGAAATCCCATCGCTTTTGCCGAAAGTGCCATCATCCGCCCAAGCTGTCCGCCGCCAATAATTCCGATCGTCTGTCCGGGAAGAATTTGCTGCTTATCCAAGTTGATCACTACTTTCCATCACTTGTTTTCGTATTTGCTCTCTTCGCTCCTTTAATGCCTCCATGTATTGCGGATCATGAATGCCTAATATGGCAGCCGCTAAAAGCCCCGCATTTGTCGCTCCTGCCTTTCCAATGGCAACGGTGGCGACTGGCACCCCGCCTGGCATTTGCACAATCGATAAAAGGGAATCTAACCCGTTTAACGCTTTTGACTGCACCGGCACCCCAATAACAGGGATGGTCGTTTTCGCCGCTATCATTCCCGGCAAATGGGCCGCTCCTCCCGCCCCAGCGATAATCACCTTAATTCCTCTTTCCTCCGCTGTTTCGGCATATTCAAACATGTAATCAGGCGTTCGATGGGCCGAAACGACCTTTTTCTCATATGGAATTTGCAGTTCCTCTAATATATCGCAAGCATGCTTCATCGTTTCCCAGTCTGAATGACTGCCCATGACCACTCCAACAAGCGGCGGCATACGATATTCACTCCTTCATCATTTATAACAAAACCCAGAACGTACGTTCCCATTTCTTTATAAGGGAAAGTATCGCTCTGGGCACACTTCGACCATCTTGCCGTAAAAAAGCCAAACCGATCCTTTCCCTCATAGTCCAATAATTTACGGTTATTGGGTAGAGACTTTTGGGCCATATTCCCAAAATTATATGAGGGTTCATCCACACTATAAAGCTACTATTATCTTATCAATCTTTTTCATGGACTGTCAATAAAAATCGAACATTTAATTTATATATAATCTAAATGTTCGTGTTTTCTTCCTCACCAAACGATAGAGCAAACATATGATGAAATAGCGGAGGAGGGAGACATTGTGAAAGGGAACCCATTTGATCCGTTTTCCGATTGGACAAAACATTGGCAGCAATTTTTCCAAGGAGACTTTTGGGGGAATTTCCAATCATTTTTGCCAGCGACAAATAAACAACAATCTGGCATTAATATATATAAAAAAGACAACGAACTGCTGATCGTTGTCAGTTTGCCCGGATTAGAAAAAGTGGAAGACGCAGAACTTTATATATACTATAAAACATTAGAAATCAAGGCTAATATTAACTTAAACTTTAAAGGATTCGAGTTAGTGGAGGAAGGAATCTTTCAAGGCACATGGGAAAAAACGATTCCCCTTCCATTTGCAATAAAGGAAGACCGCATTGAAGCAACGTACCATAACGGTTTGCTGTTCATTCATCTGCACCGTCTGATTCCGGATGAGCAAAAAAAGAAAATCGAAATTAAAAAAGGGGAATAAAAAAGAGGATGTCCCGATATTTTTGGGACACCCTGTTCCAATGTTCCGTTTCCTATACTAAATCAAAAAGGGGGTCTAGGAAACGATGATAACGCTTCTAGTTTTGGGGGAGAGGATTTAAATGGCGTCATTAAAACTTTAATGACCTAATCAGAGA
Organism: Parageobacillus sp. NEAU-HV-2; assembly: GCF_059115485.1. Classification (NCBI taxonomy): domain Bacteria; kingdom Bacillati; phylum Bacillota; class Bacilli; order Caryophanales; family Anoxybacillaceae; genus Parageobacillus; species Parageobacillus sp. NEAU-HV-2. The sequence goes on along the minus strand of NZ_JBXUJJ010000018.1, from coordinate 623 downwards.
TAGGCAAAAAAATTAGAGAACCCATTCAGCTCTCTAATTTTTGCCTGCCTAGCGACGACCTACTCTTGCAGGGGCGCTGGCCCCAACTACCATCGGCGCTGGAGAGCTTAACTTCCGTGTTCGGGATGGGAACGGGTGTTTCCTCTCCGCCATTGTCACTAGGCAAGCTGTTCAATTGGACATGTATTATTATATCCATCTGATCGATTTTGTCAAGAAGGAGTTCATTCCTTCAAAACTAGATAACCGTTTGTTGGGAAGAAGCCGGGCGCCTGCGCGCTGTCTAGCTCCGGACGCCATCGGCTCGCGACGCTTCGGCCCGTTGCGGCGGCAACAGCCTCCTCGCAGGTCTTCCAGCGCCCAGCGGGGCTAACCAGTCGCCTGCGCTTTTCGTGGTTAAGTCCTCGATCGATTAGTATCCGTCAGCTGCACGTGTCGCCACGCTTCCACCTCGGACCTATCGACCTCGTCATCTTCGAGGGATCTTACTCGCTTAACGCGATGGGAAATCTCATCTTGAGGGGGGCTTCACGCTTAGATGCTTTCAGCGCTTATCCCTTCCGCACATAGCTACCCAGCGGTGCCCCTGGCGGGACAACTGGTACACCAGCGGTGCGTCCATC
>NZ_JBXUJJ010000017.1:0-53491 GCF_059115485.1 Parageobacillus sp. NEAU-HV-2 | reverse complement strand
CAAAGCCGCCTTTCAACCAAAGACCATGCGGTCTTCGGTGTTATCCGGTATTAGCTCCGGTTTCCCGGAGTTATCCCGGTCTTACGGGTAGGTTGCCCACGTGTTACTCACCCGTCCGCCGCTAACCAAACAAGAGCAAGCTCTCATTCGGTCCGCTCGACTTGCATGTATTAGGCACGCCGCCAGCGTTCGTCCTGAGCCAGGATCAAACTCTCCATAGAAAGTTGATTGGCTTCTTTTCAGCTTCAGCACCGACACCACATGGTGTCTTGTCGCCTTCGCTTTTCTTATTGTCCAGCTCCGGCTCGCAACGCCTTGCGGAAAATAACCTTCCTCCGTCGACATGCAAGCATGTCTCGTCGGAAGAACATTTTCCTTCCGGCGTTAGACGCTCGCCTTCGCTTTTCTATGTGGACGCTTCGTTTTGTTCAGTTTTCAAGGAACTTACCTAGAATGTGGAGCCTATCGGGATCGAACCGATGACCTCCTGCGTGCAAAGCAGGCGCTCTCCCAGCTGAGCTAAGGCCCCATATTGACTAAAATCGGGAAGACAGGATTCGAACCTGCGACCCCATGGTCCCAAACCATGTGCTCTACCAAGCTGAGCTACTTCCCGCTATGGCGCGCTCGAGAGGATTCGAACCCCTAACCTTCTGATCCGTAGTCAGATGCTCTATCCAATTGAGCTACGAGCGCACGTGCCGAGGGCCGGACTCGAACCGGCACGGTAGTTACCTACCCCAGGATTTTAAGTCCTGTGCGTCTGCCAATTCCGCCACCCCGGCGAATGATGGAGCGGAAGACGGGACTCGAACCCGCGACCCCCACCTTGGCAAGGTGGTGTTCTACCACTGAACTACTTCCGCATTATCAAGAATGAATGCGGGTGAAGGGACTCGAACCCCCACGCCCGTAAAGGGCACTAGACCCTGAATCTAGCGCGTCTGCCAATTCCGCCACACCCGCAAGATGGTGAGCCATGGAGGACTCGAACCTCCGACCCTCTGATTAAAAGTCAGATGCTCTACCTACTGAGCTAATGGCTCATTATGATAAATCAAGACACTCGTTGTTTTCGTTGTCCCTTCCTCTTCTAGCTTATTCAATGATGCTGGATGCGTCGGGACAACTCGTAGCGAATTCATAGAAGCTTAGGCTCGTCGCTTCCCACCGAGATAGTAGTTTTTTATTGAAAATGGTGGAGGATGACGGGATCGAACCGCCGACCCCTTGCTTGTAAGGCAAGTGCTCTCCCAGCTGAGCTAATCCTCCACAATACCTGCCTAGCGACGACCTACTCTTGCAGGGGCGCTGGCCCCAACTACCATCGGCGCTGGAGAGCTTAACTTCCGTGTTCGGGATGGGAACGGGTGTTTCCTCTCCGCCATTGTCACTAGGCAAGTGATAGACAAATTTTATTATAGTTCAACTGATAGCATTGTCAAGAACTATTTTATTTCGTCAAATTTCGTTAAAATTCGCCTCTCACTGTTTGCGAAAGCAAAATTTCTCTCACTTTATTGCAGGTGTTTTTATGTATGGAATTCGCCTTTGATTCACGGTCATTCGCTTTTCAAAGCGACTTTAATAATATATCATCTAAAAATCTTATTGTCAACCTTTTATTTTTCCAAAAGCAGCGTTTATCATTTTATATAATTTATATTTGAAAGTCAACTATTTCTTAAAATATTTCCCCTATGAGCTAAACGCCCATAGGGGAAAGGAACATCCTATTTATGGCGCATTTGTGGGAATAACAATACATCGCGGATAGACGGAGAATTGGTTAACAACATCACGAGACGATCCACACCAATGCCTAAACCGCCTGTTGGCGGCATTCCGTATTCAAGAGCTTCGAGGAAGTCTTCATCCATCTCGTGCGCTTCGTCATTTCCTTGTTCACGCTCTTTTAATTGCGCTTCAAAGCGTTCGCGCTGATCGATTGGATCGTTCAATTCGGTAAAGGCATTTGCATGTTCACGGCCGACGATAAACAGTTCAAAACGATCGGTAAAGCGCGGGTCATCTGGATTTTTCTTCGCTAACGGCGAAATTTCTACCGGGTGGCCGTAAATGAATGTTGGCTGAATAAGCTTGTCCTCTACCTTTTGCTCGAAAAATTCATTAACAATATGCCCAAATGTCATATGCGGCGCTATTTCTACACCATGTTCTTTCGCTAGCTCCCGAGCTTCTTCATCGCTCATTTGCTTCCAAAAGTCAACCCCTACGTATTCTTTAATCGCATCGACCATGTGGAGCCGTTTCCATTCTGGCGTTAAATCTACTATATGCTCGCCATATTGAATTTTGGTCGTGCCTAACACTTCCTGGGCGATATGGGCGATTAGATTTTCCGTTAATTTCATAATGTCACGGAAGTCGGCATATGCTTCGTATAGTTCAAGCATTGTAAACTCTGGATTATGCCGTGTCGAAATGCCTTCATTGCGGAACACGCGTCCAATTTCATACACTTTTTCCAATCCGCCGACAATTAAACGTTTCAAATGGAGCTCAATCGCAATTCGCATATACAATGGCATATCTAGTGCATTGTGATGGGTGATAAACGGACGCGCTGCCGCTCCCCCAGCAATAGCATGCATCATCGGCGTTTCTACTTCCAAATAACCATGGTTATCCAAGTAGCGCCGCATTGATTGAATAATTAAACTGCGGGTAATAAATGTATTTTTGCTTTCTGGGTTCATAATTAAGTCTAAATACCGCTGACGATAGCGCTGTTCAATATCTTTTAAGCCATGATATTTTTCTGGAAGCGGGCGCAGCGATTTCGTTAAAAATTCATAAGACGATACTTTAATCGAAAGCTCCCCTACTTTTGTTTTAAATACTGTTCCACGAACGCCGATAATATCGCCTAAATCGGAAATTTTAAAAAGTTCGTATTGGTCTTCGCCGACATCATCTTGGCGAACGTAAATTTGAATTTGCCCGGTCACATCTTGGATATGGGCAAACCCTGCTTTCCCTTTGCCGCGTTTTGTCATAATCCGTCCCGCGACAGCCACTTGTATTTGCTGCTCTTCTAGCTCTTCTTTCGATAAATCGCCATATAAATCAAACAACTCTTGCGCTTTATGTGTGCGTTCAAACCGTTTTCCGAACGGATCTACTCCCATTTCCTGCAGTTTTTTCAGTTTTTCTCTACGGACGAGTAATTGATCGTTTAATTCTTCGTGACTCATACATCATTCACTCCATTTAACAAGTTTTTTATGAAAAATACTGCCAGCGAAGGCTGGCAGTCGTCACTGCGATCATTTCATTCGTTTCTTATACAGCCTGTGCATCTGTTTCCGATCTGTTTTCCACTTCTTCGGCAAAATGAAGCAATAGCGTTGCAAGTTGTTCGCGGGTTTCGCATTCGTTAATCGCGTTGCGAATTTTTGCCGCTCCGCGCACTCCTTTTAAATACCATGCCGCATGTTTGCGCATTTCCTTGACGGCAATATGTTCCCCTTTTAACGCAATTAAACGGTCTAAATGCAAAAGGCATACGTCAATCTTTTCTCTTGCCGTTGGTTCTGGAATGAGTTCCCCTGTTTCTAGATAGCGAACCGTACGGTAGATGACCCATGGATTCCCAAGAGCCGCGCGTCCAATCATTACTCCGTCAACCCCTGTTTCCTCCAACATCCGCTTGGCATCTTGCGGGGTTTTTACGTCACCGTTTCCGATCACAGGGATGTTGACAGCTTCTTTTACTTGTTTAATGATATTCCAGTCTGCTTTTCCTTCGTACATCTGCACTCTTGTTCGTCCATGGACTGCGACTGCTTTACCGCCGGCCCGTTCGACGGCTTGGGCATTCTCTACCGCATAAATATGATTTTCATCCCAGCCGATCCGCATTTTTACGGTTACTGGCTTTTCCACCGCGTCTACAATAGCGGCAACCACATCATAAATTTTATTTGGATCTAAAAGCCATCTCGCTCCCGCATCACATTTTGTGACCTTCGGAACAGGGCATCCCATATTAATGTCAATGATATCGGCATTCGTGTTTTTGTCGACAAATTTGGCCGCTTTGACAAGCGTTTCTTTTTCCCCGCCAAAAATTTGCAGGCTTAACGGCTTTTCCCGCTCGTCAATATATAACATTTCTAACGTCTTTTCATTATTGTAGACAATTCCTTTATCGCTTACCATTTCCGCACAAACAAGCCCTGCCCCGAATTCTTTCACCGTGAGGCGGAATGCGGAATTGCACACTCCGGCCATTGGAGCAAGAACGACGCGGTTTTTAATTTCTACATCGCCGATTTTAAACATTTTTTTACCTCCTTTCCTATTCTTCCGACTCTAACTGCGGCGGAGTAAGCTCCTTTACAGATATATTTAACCGTTCGGCAATTTGTTGAATTAATTGCTCCGACGGAAAGCGATTTCCTCGTTCCACTTCCCCCAGTATCGATACGGAAATCCCCAGTTCTTTTGCTAACCTTTCTTGTGTATATCCTTTTAGCTTTCGAAAAGCGCGAATACGTCTTCCCCATTTTTCTGCTTCCATACACGAACTCCTTCTTTGTCAGGTAGTCGATCTATGAGGTCTTTCAGGTATTGGGAAACATTTGGGATATGAATATCATGATTTACTTCTAATAATGGAATCATCACAAACGCCCGTTCCGTCATGCGCGGGTGTGGAATGATAAGCTGCTCTGTTTCAATATTTTCGTGATTATAAAGTAAAATGTCAAGGTCTAACGTTCGTGGTCCCCAGCGTATTTCCCTCTTTCTGCCAAATTTTTGTTCGATTTTTTGCGTCACCTCAAGCAATGCAAAAGGAGAAAGGGCAGTAATAATTTTGATAACCATATTTAAAAATTTATCTTGATTGATGTAACCGACTGGCTCTGTCTCGTAAATAGACGAGGCAGCAATGACAGAAATTTGTTCATGATTGTCCAATGCTTTGACCGCTTCTCGCAAATAATATAGGCGGTTCTCGATGTTAGACCCTAACGCAATATACGCATAATTTTCCATCTAACGACCCCTTACGATTTCTACCGCTACGGATTCATAATGGCCTGGAATAGGCGGATTTGGTTTGGTGACTTTCACAGTACAGCGAATAACCGTTGGGAAAGAAGACAAAATTTGCTCGGCGATCGTCTCTGCTACTGCTTCAATCAGTGCGAATTTCCTTTTCTCAACAATGTGGCGGCAAATATTGTACACTTCCGCATAATTAATCGTATCTTCTAACCGATCGCTCTTTCCAGCTTTCTGTAAATTCGTTTCCAAGGTAACATCGACAAGAAAACGTTGCCCAAGCACATTTTCTTCTGGAAGAACACCGTGATACCCATAAAACTCCATACGCTGAAGATAAATTTTATCGATCGCCCTCCACTCCTTTTCCTAACATCGCATCCATCATCTTCGCCATTCGCGCAATCGGCAATACATCATGCACGCGCACGATATGTGCACCCTTCACAATACCGAGGCATACCGTTGCCCCTGTTCCTTCGACCCGCTCATCAACTGGCAAGTCCAACACATGTCCGATAAACCGCTTGCGGGACGTTCCAAGCAGCAGCGGGTATCCGAGCTGGGTAAATTCGTCTAAACGGCGCATGATTTCTAGGTTATGCTCAAATGTTTTCGCAAATCCGATACCTGGATCTAAAATAATGTTTTCGTCCTTCACACCCGCACGTTTTACGATCGCAACGCTTTCCATCAAATCTGCGATCATATCGGAAATTAAGTCTTGATACTCTAAATGATGGCGGTTGTGCATTAAAATAATCGGAACATCATAGGAAGCGGCGACTTCCGCCATTTTTGCATCCGCTTTGGCTCCCCATACATCGTTAATGATATGAGCCCCCGCTTCAATAGCCTGTTTGGCGACTTCCGCTTTATACGTATCAATGGAAATCGGAACCTTCACCTCTTTTGCGACGGCCTTTACGACTGGAATGACGCGGCGCAATTCTTCTTCTAACGATACTTTTTCCGCTCCCGGACGAGTCGACTCACCGCCGATATCAATGATATCGGCTCCGTCTGCCACCAGCCGTTTGGCGTGCTCGACAGCGCGGTCGACATCATAAAACCGTCCGCCGTCAGAAAAAGAATCAGGTGTGACGTTGACGATTCCCATGATCATCGTTTTTTTACGTAAATCTAACTCATAATCCCCGCAACGTAGTACAAGAGAAGCTGCATTTGCTATGCTCATTAGTCCCCAATCCTTTCTGCCAATTCATGTCTTGTCCATAAAAAGGGCGCAAAGCGTCTATAATGTTTCCGCAATAATGATGTAATGGCCCCATCGGCGCCTGGATAGGTGCGGTCCTCGATTTGATAAATCGGAACGATTTCCTGAACCGAATTCGTCACAAAGATTTCATCAGCTTGCTCTAGATGCGTTAGTGGATAAAACCCTTCCTCATAAACGATGTTTAGCGCCCTCAACATCGCAAGCACAAACTGTCTTGTGACACCATTTAAAATTCCTGTACGAATTGCTGGTGTATATACCGTTTTGTTTTTCACCCAAAAAATGTTTGAAACGATTCCCTCGGCGACATATCCATGTTCATTCAGAAAAATTCCTTCCGCATCCGTGCGGCTGCCAATTTCCCGTTTCCCTATAATATTGTTGAGATAATGATGCGATTTTAACCGTTCGGCTCCCTCCGGGGTATTTCGCTTCGCTTTTAAAATAATTCCTACTTTTCCTTTTGTAAAGGATGGCGCAGACAATGGTTTCATATACATAATAATCGTCGGCGCGCCGTAAGCAGCCGTTTGCAAGCCAATATCGCCAATGCCTGCAGAAACATTCAAACGAACATAGGCGTCTCTTAACCCGTTCACTTCTAATAATCGGTAAAGTATTTCTTTCACTTCATCGCGAGTAAAAACTTTGACAATATTCATCTCCCGTAAACTGCCGTTTAACCGCTCCAAATGGTCATCGAGCAAAAACGGATGACCATCATAGGTGCGAAACGTTTCAAATACGCCAAGCCCGTATAAAAAGCCGTGGTCAAAAGGAGAAATGCGCGCTTCATCTTTATGGACGACATTTCCGTTGATATATACGTACATACCACTATCGAACCCTTTTATATATTTCTATAAAGTTTTTCAACAACTGCATTCCGTGACTGGTCATAATCGACTCTGGGTGAAACTGTACTCCTTCCACCGGCAACGTCTTGTGACGAATCGCCATGATTTCGTTTTCCTCTGTCCAAGCGGAAATCTCGAAACAATCCGGCAACGTTTCTTTTTCAACAATAAGGGAATGGTAGCGAGTAGCGGTAAACGGACTAGGAATGCCGCTAAAAATCGTTTTTCCATCGTGAAATACTTGCGATGTCTTGCCGTGCATTAAACGGTCGGCGCGAACAATTTTTCCGCCAAATGCTTGCGCGATCGCTTGATGGCCAAGACAGACGCCAAAAATCGGAATTTTCCCAGCGAAATATGCAATCGCTTCGAGGCTGATGCCAGCTTCATTTGGCGTGCAAGGCCCAGGCGAAATCATGATAAAATCTGGATTTAGCCTCTCTATTTCTTTAATGGTCACTTCGTCATTTCGTTTCACGATCAACTCTTCGCCTAGCACACCTAAATATTGCACTAAGTTATATGTAAAGGAATCATAATTATCAATCATGATAATCATTTCTATCTCACCTCATGCTCTTATATAGTTTCTCTGCTTCGCTCAGCTCTTTCGCTTTCCAAAGGGCTGCCGCCTTTTTCAAACATTCCTCATATTCATGTTCCGGATGCGAGTCAATGACAATTCCAGCTCCTGCCTGCACATGGGCTATGCCATCTTTCGCGATCATCGTGCGAATCGCAATGTTGAATTCCATATCTCCATTAAATCCGATCCATCCGATCGAACCGGTATACAATCCCCGCCGTACCGGCTCGAGTTCTTCGATAATTTCCATCGTTCGCACTTTTGGTGCACCAGTAATGGTGCCGCCAGGAAACACGGCTTGGATCACATCAAATGCATCTTTGCCTTGTCGCAGTTTTCCAGATACATGTGAAACGATATGCATCACATGGGAGTATCGTTCAATCGTCATCCACTCATCCACTTTCACCGTGCCGTATTGACATACGCGCCCCAAATCATTGCGCTCTAAATCGACGAGCATGGCGTGTTCGGCGATTTCCTTTTCGTTGGCCAGCAACTTTTGCGCGATCCGCTCGTCTTCTTCTTTTATTTTCCCGCGTGAACGCGTTCCGGCAATCGGTCTTGTGCTAATGTCATTTCCCCGTTTTTTGATGAGCAATTCAGGCGAACCGCTAACGATTTGAAACTCTGGAAAATGAATATACGCCATATACGGAGATGGATTGATGCCGCGAAGCTGCTCGTAAATATGAAACGGATGTACCAACAGCGGCTCTGATTGGCGCACCGATAAATTGACTTGAAAGACGTCGCCTTGGGCGATATATTGCTGCACCCGGCGAACGGCTTGCACAAACTCCTCTTTTGTCATCGAAACCGAAGGATCGGCTTTTTTAGCTTGAAATGACCAATGAACGTCTTCTTTCTTTTCCTGCAGCCAACACCTTTCATAAAAGGAAAGGCGCCGCTCTGCTTCTAATTCTTCTCCATCCCTATAATGAACAATCATATGCAGCAGCTGATTTTGATGGTCATATACAAATACATCGTCAAAAATGAAAAAATACATATACGGAAGCTGCAAGTCGTCTTTGGCATAAGACGGGATTTTTTCAATATACCGCATACCATCATAGCTGATATAACCGATCAATCCACCCTGAAAAGGAATGTCGTCATCAGCGGCGGAAAGAGAGACACCGGCAAACCACTGCTTCAACAATAATAGCGGGTTGCCTTCATACCGTTTTTCTTCCCCATGATAAACAATTTGGAGCTGATTTTCCGTCGCGCGAATGATGCCATTGGGGGCGAATCCGATGATGCTATACCGTCCGCCTTGGCCGCTTTCTAATAAAACGTGATACGGCTGTTCATGTGCAAGCATCTTATATTGCGAAAACCAGTCTCGGTATACATAAGAAACCGTCCGCCTCTTCCTTTTTCGTTTTTGCTCCATAGCAACATCACTCCTTGCCTTCCACCGCTATATATTCCTATTGTACAACGAGTCGGCAAACATATCATTATAAAAAAAGTTCGACAGGGTTTCTTTCCCCTGCCGAAGACGATTTACTCTTCGAATTGGTAAAGCGGTGTGCTTAAATAGCGTTCGCCATTGCTTGGGATAATCGCCAATACTTTCTTTCCTTTTCCAAGTTGTTTCGCGACTTTCAACGCAGCATGAATGGCAGCGCCAGAAGAAATTCCGCCAAGAATTCCTTCTTCGCGGGCAGCGCGGCGAGCAGCGGCAAACGCTTCCTCCGTTGTCACCGTAATGACTCCATCGTAAATGTTTGTATCTAAAATGTCTGGCACAAATCCGGCGCCGATTCCTTGAATTTTGTGTGGGCCTGGTTTTCCGCCCGATAATACCGGTGAATCCGCAGGCTCTACGGCGTAAATTTTAATGTTTGGATATTTTTCACGAAGAACTTGTCCTGCTCCGGTAATCGTTCCGCCCGTACCAACGCCGGCAATGAATGCATCTAATTGGTCGCCCATTTGTTCAACAATTTCTTTCCCTGTCGTTAGACGGTGGATTTCTGGGTTAGCCTCGTTTTTAAACTGTTGCGGCATAAAATAGCCATGCTCTCTAACTAATTCTTCTGCCTTTTCAATGGCACCGCGCATTCCTAGGCTTCCCGGCGTTAGCACTAATTCGGCGCCATATGCGCGCAACAAATTACGACGTTCTAAACTCATCGTGTCTGGCATGACTAAAACCGCTTTATAGCCTTTAGCGGCAGCAACCATAGCCAAGCCAATTCCTGTATTTCCGCTTGTCGGCTCGACAATCGTGTCACCAGGTTTTAGTTTTCCTGCTTTTTCTGCCGCCTCGATCATCGCTAAAGCAATACGGTCTTTGACGCTGCTGCCAGGGTTCATAAACTCCAGTTTTAAATAAACATCGGCACTGTCTTCATCAACAATACGGTTTAATTTCACCGCAGGCGTGTCGCCAATAAGTTCTGTAATGGAGTTTACTGTTCTTGCCATCTTTCCACCCCTAATCCCGATTAATTTTATAGAATTTGTTTAAAATGTATCAGTTATCGATTGAATTGTCAATCATTTTAATTTTTGAATTTTTTATTCTCCCTTTGCTTCTGCAAGTTGTTTTAATTGTTCGAGCTCTTCTTTTGTGAAATGATATGTTTCATTACAAAAATGGCAAGATGCCTCCGCATACCCTTCTTTTTCCATAATGTCCTGAATTTCTTGTGGACCTAAACTAATAATCGCATCAGCAATTCGTTCCCGCGAGCAGCGACATACAAATGCAACAGGAAGTGTTTCAAGCACTTTGACATTTCCTTTTCCAAGCAGCTTTTCTAAAATTTCTTCCGGTGTTAGCCCGCTTTCAACCATTTTCGAAACTGGAGGAATCGTTTGTAAACGCTGTTCGATTTGTTCAATCGTCTTCTCTTCCGTTCCCGGCATCAGCTGGATAATAAAGCCTCCTGCCGCCAATATCGTGTTGTCTGGATTCACAAGTACACCGACCCCGACAGAAGACGGAACTTGTTCCGAAGAAGCAAAATAGTACGTAAAATCCTCACCGAGTTCCCCGGAAATAATCGGTACTTGTCCAGTAAAGAAATCACGCAACCCTAGGTCTTTCACGACCGTTAACATCCCGTTTTTTCCTACGGCTCTCGCCACGTCTAATTTCCCATGTTCGTTTAACTCAAAGTGCACATGTGGATTGGTGACATACCCGCGTACTTCTCCTTTCGCATTGCTGTCGACAAGAATGGTGCCGATCGGACCGCCGCCGTCAATTTTAATCGTTAATTTATCATCCCCTTTTAACATGGCTCCCATCATGACTCCCGCGGTAATAGCCCGGCCAAGCGCTGCGGAGGCAGTCGGCCACGTTTGGTGGCGGCGTTGCGCTTCGCTAACCGTTTCGGTCGTGCGGGCCGCGTACGCTCTTACTTGCCCGTCATAAGCCAACGCTTTCACTAAATAATCTCCCATACCAACTCAACCTTTCATTGTTTTTTATCGACGTTTTTCTCATACAAAATTTTTAATCCTGTTAACGTCAAAAACGGATCCACAATATCAATGACATCTGATTCGCTGGCAATTAAGGACGCTAATCCTCCTGTCGCAATCACTTTTGGCGGAATAGGGCTTTTTGCCTTCATTCGCGACACAATGCCTTCTACTTGCCCTACATAGCCATACAAAATTCCCGCCTGCATCGCACTAACCGTATTTTTCCCAATAATATCGTCAGGGCGGGCGATTTCGATGCGCGGCAATTTCGCCGCCCGCGCAAACAGTGCCTCTGTCGAAATCATAATCCCTGGAGCAATCGCGCCCCCCATATATTGTTTATGTTCGTTAATATAACAATACGTCGTCGCCGTACCGAAATCGACAATAATGAGCGGGCTGCCGTACAAATGAATGCCGGCAACCGCATTGACAATCCGGTCGGCGCCTACTTCCCTTGGATTGTCGTATTTAATATTTAACCCTGTTTTAATCCCTGGCCCGACAATAATCGGCTTAATATGGAAGTATTTTAAACACATGCGCTCAAGCGCAAACATAATTGGCGGAACGACGGAAGAAATAATAATGCCATCAATATCGGAAAACTGAAGCCCGACGTGGTTCAATAGCGCCTTGATCGTCATGCCGTATTCATCTTCCGTTTTGCTGCGGCTTGTTTCAATGCGCCAATGATGTTTTAATTCATCCCCGTCATATACCCCTAACACAGTATTCGTATTGCCAACATCTAATACAAAAATCATTGCCTCATCCCCACTTTTCACAAATATTACTTCTTACATCATATCATACATTGCTTTTCCCGGATAAAAAAAGATGTCCCTGTAAAAGAGACACCTTTACTCCTCTTTCTTTTGAATATTAATTTTGATGTCGTTGTTGCCGCTTTGGTCTTCTTGATTGTTGCTGGCATCGCCTTTATCGCGGTTTGGCAATGTACCGTGCTCAAACAAATGTTTAATTTGTTCGGCATCCAACGTTTCTACTTCTAACAATGTTGTAGCGATTAAATCCAATTTATCGCGATATTGCGTTAAAATACTTTTTGCCTTTTCATAACATTCTTTCATAATGCGTTGAATTTCTAAATCAATTTCATAAGCAATTTTATCGCTATAATTCTGCTCATTATGCAAATCGCGGCCTAAAAATACTTGCCCGCTCGGCTGGCCAAACTGCATCGGACCGAGTTTTTCGCTCATTCCGAATTCCGTCACCATGCGGCGGGCAATATTGGTTGCACGCTGAAAATCGTTATGCGCGCCTGTGCTGACTTCATTAAACACGATTTCTTCTGCTACCCGTCCGCCTAACAAGCCAGTGATTTTATCCATTAGCTCTTGTTTTGTCATAAAATAGCGGTCTTCTTTTGGAAGCATCACCGCGTAACCGCCCGCCTGACCGCGGGGTACGATCGTTACTTTATGCACCATTTCCGCATCAGCCAGCACCATGCCAATGACGGTATGCCCTGCTTCGTGGAACGCGACAATGCGGCGCTCTTTTTCGGAAATGACGCGGCTTTTCTTTGCCGGTCCGGCAATGACGCGGTCCGTCGCTTCATCAATATCGCTCATATCAATTTTCTTTTTGTTCCGCCGTGCTGCCACCAGGGCCGCCTCGTTCAATAAGTTTTCCAAATCCGCGCCGGAAAAACCTGGCGTACGCATCGCAATCGTTTTTAGGTCGACTGATTCATCGAGCGGCTTATTGCGAGCATGTACACGCAATACCGCTTCACGGCCTTTGACGTCTGGACGGTCTACCGTAATTTGCCGGTCAAAGCGTCCAGGGCGCAACAATGCTGGGTCTAAAATGTCTGGACGGTTGGTTGCCGCGATAATGATAATTCCTTCATTGCCGCTGAAACCATCCATCTCAACAAGCAATTGGTTGAGCGTTTGTTCGCGCTCGTCGTGTCCACCGCCAAGTCCTGCACCGCGCTGACGACCGACCGCATCAATTTCATCAATGAAAATGATGCATGGGGCGTTTTTCTTCGCCGTTTCAAACAAATCGCGCACACGCGATGCACCGACACCAACGAACATTTCCACGAAATCCGAGCCGCTGATGGAGAAAAACGGCACGCCTGCTTCTCCGGCAACCGCTCGCGCAAGCAACGTTTTCCCCGTTCCCGGAGGACCTACGAGCAACACCCCTTTTGGAATACGGGCGCCAAGCTCGACGAACTTGCGTGGATCTTTTAAAAATTCAACAATTTCCACGAGCTCTTGTTTTTCTTCGTCCGCACCAGCGACATCACGGAAACGAACTTTCCTTTTATCGTCCGTATATAGCTTTGCCCGGCTTTTGCCGAAATTCATCACCCGGCTGCCGCCGCCTTGCGCTTGATTCAGCAAGAAGAAAAACAAGATAAAAATGATGACAAATGGGATGATCGAAGTGAAGAAGGTGACCCATCCACTCGTTTCATCCGCCGGCATGACTTCCACTCGCGTCCGCTTCGCCGCCGCATCAATACGGTTTAACACCGTATCGCTGTTCATGACATAAGTAGAAAAGTATTGATCTTCATTGTATGTCTTAAGCTGCCCCTTAATTTCGTATACGCCGCGCTCCGGTTTCATGGAAAATGATTTCACATCGCCATTTTCCAAATGGGTAATAAACGCATCGTATGTCATCGGTTCTGTCCGCTGGTTGCTTCCGTTAAAGAAGCTAACGACGCCGATGACAACGAGAAAGATCAATAAATAAAATATTGTATTTCGGAAAATCCGATTCATTTCTTGCCTCCTCCCATATCAAACACACTATACTCAATACTATCATAGAAATTTGCATAAATACAAACGATTCACTAGCAGCCGAAAAAGCAATTTTATTTATTATATACTTCCGGCTTTAACACCCCGATAAAAGGAAGATTGCGGTATTTTTCGCAATAATCTAAACCATAGCCGACAACAAATTCATCAGGAACAATAAACCCAGCATAATCCGCTTGAATGTCCGCTTTACGTCCCGAAGGTTTGTCTAGCAGCGTCACAATTTTAATCGAGTTTGCCTTGCGGTAACGGAACAGGTCGACTAAATAACTTAACGTCAAGCCGCTGTCAATAATATCCTCGATAATTAAAATGTCCCTTCCTTCCACCGATGTATTTAAATCTTTTAAAATTTTCACTTCACCGGACGATACAGTCGCATTCCCGTAACTAGACACATCCATAAAATCCATTTCTAAATATGTATCAATATGCTTTAGCAAATCGGCCATAAACGGCATCGCCCCTTTTAGTACGCCGACCGCTAACGGAAACCGGCCATCATACTCTTCCGTCAAAATCTTGCCCAATTCCTTTACTTTTTCTTGAATTTGCTCTTCGGTAATCAGTATTTTTTGAATATCGTCTTTCATCCCCATGTTTCTTTTCCTCCTAGCTGTTCATTGCTGTTTATAGTGTAATACAATATAGCGTGTTTTGGTAACATCGGTTGTTTCAAAAATCGATTTTTTTAGCTTTGGAATCCATATAATATTTCCTTGTCCATCTTCGACAATCGGCCAGTTCTCTCTTTCATGCAACGGAATTTTTGCTTCAATGAAAATTTCTTTTACCTTTTTTGTTCCTCTCATCCCCTTCAGCGTCATCCGGTCACCCGCGCGGCGCGTCCGTACCCGCAACGGGAGGCAAATTGCCTCTGGATCGATAATAAACATATCGTTTCCTTTCTGCTCTTTCGGATAGTGTTCCCAAAATTCGCTAACGATTACATGATGATTTGGGAGGGGCAATACAGCCGGAATATGTAATTCGAATAGATAGCCGGCATCTTTTTTTTCTTCCTGAAAGGTAAACAGGCAGCAATCATAAGAACGAATGACCTTTAAGCCATTTGGCAAGTTTAACCTCCCCGAAGGACGGCGGCGATGCAAAAGCGTCAATATATTATGGATATGTATCGAAGTAAGAGAGGAAGGGACGTCTTGATAAAGATCGCTAAGCAACAACTGAAGTCCTCTTCGTTGCAAAGGTTTAGCTAGCGCTAGAAACGGCTTAATTTTTAACATCACCGCATCGCGTTGTTTTTCCATTACTTTATTCAGCGCATCCCTCGCTAATTCCTCTAAAAATTCCTCATCTTCCATTACTGTTTCGCTATACAGTTGAAACCGTTCATGAAGGCGCGGATTTTCTTTTTTTAACAATGGAATAATGTGATGGCGAAATCGATTTCGCGTATAATCTTCTTTATCATTGCTAGCGTCATGGCGCGGCATAATTTGGTGCTGCCGGCAATACGCTTCAATATCCGTACGGCTTACCGCCAGAAACGGCCGGATAATGTATCCGCCATAAAATGGGCGCTTTGCAGGAATGCCGGCATAGCCTTTGCTCGTGCTGCCGCGCACAAGCCGCATTAAAATTGTTTCGACTTGGTCATCGCCATGATGGCCTAAAGCTAAATATTGCGCTTGATATTTTTTCATTACTTCCGCAAAAAATCGATAGCGGCATTGACGCGCCGCCTCCTGGGCGCCTAGTTTTGACCGACGCTGGAACGCCGGAACGTCGATTTGCTTCGCCTCACATATAATACCGTGCGCCTCACAAAAATGTTTCACAAAATGCATATCTTCTTCAGATTGTTTGCCGCGAAACATATGGTCTACATGGGCAGCGATTAATGTGATATTCCATTCCTTTTGCATCGACCAAAAAAAATGCAATAGCGCCAGCGAATCCGGACCGCCCGATACTCCGACAATCACTGTCGCATTCCGGGTAAGCAGGGCATGCTTTTCGATAAACTCGTGCACTTCCGCGATCATTTTGAAAAAACCTCTTTATCCAAAAATAGTTTTTCATTTTCATCGTACCATTAATGCAATATTTTCTCAAAAATCTCGCCCATTATTTTATCAAGAAATAGCCATGCTAGCGATAAAAAATTTTATTAAGGGAGCATTTGATGATACACATAGATGGCGTATACGCATAAAAGGACGGCAGCGATCAATACCGTTTCTAACACTCCTTTAGCTTTGCGGTGCTTTTTCTTTTTACCCCGGCGCGACATCGGCGTCATTTGCCGGGCCGGCCGCTGATGATAATGGGAACGGGAAGAACGGTGAAAAGCGGCTAAAATGTCCCGCCTCATCTCGGAGGCTCGCTTATATTTTCCATCGATCGCCTTCAACAATGCGTCCTCATATTTCCGCAACATTGTATCTGTCCGAATGATCGACAACAACTGGCTTCGTCCATCCCCTTTTCTCTCCAGTTTCATCGGATAGCAAGCGGTAATCATAATCATTGCTGCTGCAAATAAGTCATACGATGGCTCTGCCTTGCGTGAACCTAGTCCCCAGTAACCGCGATCATAAAGCTCCGTGAATTCCTTAATCGCCCTCCCTTGTAACGTCGTGCCCCCTACATCGAGAAGCCGAATCGTAGGAGGCGGACCGGCAACGAGCAAATTTTCCGGCTTTAAATCGCCAAATACCCATCCTTCTTGATGAAGCTGATCAAGGGCAGCTAAAAGTTGCAACAAAAGAATGATAACCCATACTTTCCCATGTTTGCGAATAAAAGCAGGAAAACTTTCTCCTTTAATATATTCCATCACATAAAATGGAACCGTTTGATGCAAAAAAGGATTCATCCAATCATCGACATCTAGTAAAGAAGGTCCAAGGGCAACTCCCTGGACCTTGGAAAACCGGCGCAATATATTGACTTCCGACGTGACCGACGCATGATCATCACTAAGCTTTACAGCAACAAGTCCTTTCTTGCTTTCCGCCAAATAAACAACTCCGTTTGCCCCACTGCCAAGCTGTTTCAGCAGCTTGTACGAATGGCGATGCCATTTTCCGGTAATGACCGTCCCTTGCGGAAGATTACATAGATGACTCCTCAAAGTATGACTCATCATCGCCAATCCAGCTCCTTAATGATCTTTTTTTGCCGAAATACGCTAATGCTTCCCGCAAGGCCGGCCCTGTTGGCGTCAATCCTCCCGATGTCAATTTTGGAAATACCGTCGACAGCTCTTCAATTCGTGGCGTCCAGTCGACAATTTTCTCCACATCCCCCCGTTTCCCTGGAAATACAAATACAGCAAAGCGATTATCTCCCATCCGCGCATTCAGACTAAGCGACAAATCGAGCAGCGCTTCTTTCACCGTTGGCAGTTTTGTTTTCATGCTTCCGCTTGTATCTATCAATATTAAAACTTCTAATTCCACCGTCTCGCCAAGTTCATCGACTACTTCCATCACTTGGCCGCGTTTTTCTGGTGGCAAATCCTCAAGCGAAACATCGGAACCTAATATTTGCTTCAATTCTTTATTCACGACGCCTTGAAGCGTTTGCGTCATCGCTTTTCGCGTTACCATTTGCACCGTCTGTGACAACTGTTTCGCATAAACGACTTGGCTAATCCCGCCGCCGGACAAAGCAATCCCTTCAATTTCGCGCAATCCGCTCTCATCAATCGTATCTTGATCGAGCACACCGATCACGTTCACGGTAATTCCCTGTTCTTTCGCCAATGCAGCCATCGCAATTGGATCTTCTCCATGATTGGAGCAACCGTCCGTAATCAACAAAATTTGCCTTAACGTCCCTTTACGCATTTTCTCTTCCCCTCCTCAGCTGATGTATTACAAGCATCGCCGGAGGATGGGGTTTTTATACTATTACTGCGCTTTTTTTGTATACATATAAGCCGGAATCGTCGCCCATTTTGGCGTGTTATGTTTAATTTTCGCGACGACTACCGTCATATCATCATCAATCCTTCCTGCTCGGCTGCGAATCACTTCTTCCATGATTAAGTCCGCCACTTCTTGAGGGTCGTTCGTTTTTAATTCTTTAATTTTCCGTTTCATCCATACGTCGTGATTTTCCACGTGCACCGGCCCTTCAAATACCCCGTCGCTCATCATAATCAATAAATCGCCGGCCTTTAATTGTTCACTGACAATTTCAAATTCTACTTCTTTAATAATGCCGATTGGCAAGTTGCATGCTTCAATTTTCATGACTTGATCGCCGCGTTTGACAAAACTCGGGGTGGAACCAATTTTTAAAAACTTCGTCACCGCGTTTTGCAAGTCGATAATCGCTAAGTCGAGCGTCGAATACATGTCTTCCGTCGTTCGCAAGGATAAGATGGAATTAATCGACTTAATGGCGATCGATTCATCAATTCCCGTTTGTAAAATTTTTTGTAAAAGGCGCAGCGTCTCGTTGCTTTCGTTATGCGCCCTCTCTCCATTTCCCATGCCGTCGCTGATGGCAATCGCATACTTTCCTGTGCCAAGCTCAATCATGGAATAGCTGTCGCCTGACACCAATCCGCCTCCTTTTGCCGCAAACGCCACCCCTGTTTCAACTACAAACGCTTTCGTCGAGCCAAAGGCTACCCGGCAGTAGCCGTTCGGATATGCAGCGCATTCTTCCCGTTTGACAACGATAGTTTCTCCTAAAATATCTGAGAGCATCGGCGCAATTAACTTTTCACATTCACCGCGGCCTTCGCAATACGGAATGCTCATTTCGATATCAATGTTTCCTTTTTCAAGGCTATAAATATCAACATGGCCGATTTCGATTCCGAATTCCTGTAAAGCGTGGAAAATTTGTTCTTCCTGCAAATAATGGTTTTCGCGTTCCTTCTGAATTTCCTTAGCAAAATCCTCCATCACTTGCGAAACCCCTAACAGCTGCTCAGCAACTAATTTTCTACTTTCGTTGATTTGCCTCCGCAGTTTGCGATTCGCCTGATACACCATTACGTCTTTTTCGATAAGATCCACTACCTTGCCGGCTTTGACGCAGTGACGGTCCCATTCCCGCAATAGTTTATGATTTTGTGGCAGCGTTTTCGCATCCGCTTCTAGCATAATTTGTTTCATATACTCATATGTTGTATCAAAGTTGTACGACCAGCACTGCTCTTTCTTAAAACAAGTTTGGCACGTTTTTTCGGTAATATCGCTTAAAAAGTAGTCAATCTCCCGTTCGCTATAATCGTCAGAAGCAGACAAACCTCCTGTGGAAAAGCTGTTGGCCAGCGCTTGAAATACATTTGAAAATTGGGAAACTCGCTGTGCCGTCACATCACGGATTTTTCGGACATATTGCTGCTGTTCATTCGTATATTCCGCTGTGCCGGGAATATGTTTTGCGATTTTTTCCGTTATGGAGCGGGATGTCAAAGCAAAGAGAATCACGGCAAAACATGATTCCATAATCGTCGGCACAAGCTCTGCTTTGCCGTTCCCGTACAGCCCAATTAACAATGTAGCAATCAACAATCCGAAAGACACGCCAGCTTTCTTTCCTTCTTTTAGCAATCCTCCTAAAAGTCCGGCAAATGCCAGCAAACTCATTTCATATAAATTACCGACATTCGCTAAACTTAAAATCAACCCCGTCACCACTCCCACAGTAGAACCGATCGTCGCTCCCGCCACAAACGAAAATAGCAGCACAAGATAGCGCGACATCACATGTTCAAGCGAGAGTCCGTAAACCGTCCAGCCGATCATTCCCGTTAGCATGGATGCCAGTAAAATAATTAACGAAATAATTTCTTCCGCCCTTAATGCATGTTTATACTTACGCACCGTTAGCAGCGGAATACTTTGGATAAAAATAAGCGTTAACACCAATCCTAAACCAGCTTCTACCAATGCCATGACGGCTTCATATAACGTTTTGTTTCCTAACCAATAATATGAAATCGCTAATTTTGTAGAAAAGGATAGACAAAAAACAACAAAAGGCACCAATTTTAACGACTCACTAAAAAATTTTCGAATCCACGCCTGGACAATGAGGAAGCCGAACACTCCGACAAATACAAACAACATTGTATCAAACGATAAAGTAAGAGAACCTGCCAACAATGCAATAAACGCTAACGCAGCCTTATCGCGGCGCAACATATAAACAGCAGCGAAAAACGGTAAGGCAAACGGAGTCAACTTTGACAGAATAAGAGCCCGTCCAAGTAAAAAGCCGATAATAATAAGAAGAAAACCCTTATGAATAAATAAGTGTCCTAGCCGCAATTTCACATGGCGCACCCAGCGCGATAACACTGCCTGTGTTTCATTAATAGGCACTTCCGAAATTCGATTCATCAACCTTCTTTCCACTCTTTCTACTCTTTCCATTCCGATCCTCTCCTTTGCTTTTCTCTTAACCCTATTATATATTTTGAATTATCAAAAATTTGTCAAAAAAAGAGAGGCAAAGAAAAAAAACGTTCGACGCATTTCTTGCTAACACGTCATAAATTCACAAATTGGTGCTAAAAAACAAAAAACGAGGATGCCTCTCGGTCGAGAAACATCCTCGTTTTCATAGTGACCCGTACGGGATTCGAACCCGTGTTACCGCCGTGAAAGGGCGGTGTCTTAACCACTTGACCAACGGGCCTTATTCTGGTAGCGGCGGAGGGAATCGAACCCCCGACCTCACGGGTATGAACCGTACGCTCTAGCCAGCTGAGCTACGCCGCCATGCAACAACATCTTATATAATAATGGATCAAATAGATTATTGTCAATAGGTTCTTGATCTAAATCACATTGGTGAAATCTTCCGTCAGTGCAGCAAAAATAGAGAAGACAATACAATATTTTTCGTTTTGTATCCAAGGATCTGATGAAATTCTTATCCATCGAAAGTCGAAGCCTCAAGAAATATAGTACTATCATACGCCCAGGCAGATGAATATGGCGCTCCCTAGACCAAAACAAGAAAAGCACCCACCAAAAATGGATGCTTTTTATCCGTTATTCCGCAATCTTACCCTTTCATACATTCAGCAGCAAGTTACCCACGTCTCGCTCCACGACCTCCCCGCTTCGACTCCATATGACGTCTCAGCGACGCCAAACGGTCTTCGCTTTCTTTCAGGAAACGGTTGATTTTTTGTTCGAAGCTTTCTGCCGCGGCTCGGTCGTTCATTTTATGGCGTGGACGCTGTGAAGGCGGCGTATCTTTTGCTTTTTTAATGGATAAACCGATTTTCCCATCTTTCTCTACATTGATGACTTTGACATAAACGATATCTCCAACCTTCAGATGATCGTTAATGTCTTTTACGTAATTATCCGCTACTTCACTAATATGAACCAGTCCAGTGACACCTTCTGGCAGCTCCACAAACGCCCCGAACTTCGTAATTCCTGTTACTTTGCCCTGTAACTTGCTGCCTACTTCAATTGACATAAAAAAAGTGCTCCTCCTTAAAAAACTTTAAAAATGATTTTCTTTCATTATAACGAATTAAAAAAACGAGTGTCAATAAGGCAGGCGCCCGTATTTCACCAGGGGACACAAAGTAAAAAATTACTTTTCTGGAACGACGAAAATAATCTCTCCATCTTTGGACAAATAATATTTTTTTCGCGCCAACTCCGCGATATATTCATCGTCGTGCAGCTTTTTAATTTCCTCTTTCAGCTGCTTCTCCTGGTTTTTTAGCTTGTCTAATTTTTGTTCAAGCTGCTTTTTGCTGGCTAGTTTTGCTTCAATATCCTTTGCTTGAGAATGCATCGTATAAACAAATACCAAAGAAAACAGCGCTAGAACAATCCCAAAAAAAGTAAAGCGGACGACGGCAATCCGCCGCCTTCTTGACGCCTTCTTCTTTTTCTCCTCCTGTTCTGATATGTATGAAGATTGCAATTTTGTTACATTGGTTTTGTGCGGTACACTCATTATTTTTGCACCTCTGCTTTTACTTTTTCCATTTTGATATCCACGTTCCAATCCTATTTTTCATATTCTTCACCTGGTGAATAATTCCTGTTAAATAGCGAAAAATTTTTGCGAGCGCCCTTTGCCAAGGTTGCGGCATTATCTTCCAAATAATTGAACCGATCCAGCGAAATGGAGCAAACGACAGCCTTGCACATTGATACAAGATACGAAGAAAAGCAAGAAGCAATTTCCACATCAACAACATGAGAGCCAATAACATTTGAAAGAGGAACTGAATTGGACGAATGATGAGATAACGGCACAGCTGGACGAAAAATTGGTACAGTCTCGTCGCAAACCAAATCAGCCATTCCAACACTTTTAGATAGATCGTGCGAAACAAACTTTGATAAGCGGCATAACCGCATAAAATCGCCAAGAAAATATAAAAGCGCAGCTCGCCTTCATTGACGAACAATAACACATAGAAGATGATTAAACTTTGAACGATCCAAAATAAAATGTCATTGATAAACACAATCCAATGGGCACGATCTTGTCGCTGCAAAAAACGGTTATACGTATCCAATGCGATGCCAAGCCAGCCTCCCATTCCGATCATCGCCAGCATGGTCGCCAACTGTGTCGTTAAGCTCATTTGAACAACTTGCTAAAGAATCCTTTAGCCTTCTCCTGATGGTCGTCTAAATAAACGAGATCAAAGATTCTTCCTTTGATCGAAACGATTCCTTTATCGACATCTAAATTTTTCATTTGTAAATTTTGTCCGCGGATCGATAAAAATCCCATCACCGTTTCGAGCAAAAACTCCTCACTATCAAAGCTTTCGACCTGCTTGACCCCGGTAATATCAAGGAGACGTCTTCCCCGCATAATCACATCGTGTTCTTGGATAGGACCTTTATTTGCATTTCCGCCAAAATCATAATGTTGGCTCATTTTCATCCCC
Source organism: Parageobacillus sp. NEAU-HV-2 (assembly GCF_059115485.1). Lineage (NCBI taxonomy): Bacteria > Bacillati > Bacillota > Bacilli > Caryophanales > Anoxybacillaceae > Parageobacillus > Parageobacillus sp. NEAU-HV-2. The sequence goes on along the minus strand of NZ_JBXUJJ010000017.1, from coordinate 30,633 downwards.
CGCATTCCTACTTAAAATCAAGTCAAAGACAGAAACATTTCTTTCCTAACCTAACGTTGGTACCATATGTATGAATGCGGGAGCCGTTTTAGAACAAGCCTATATGCATAAATTAGATTTCTTCATCATCCTCTATTTCCGGAGCGATTCGTTCTTCGCGGATCACTTCATATAAATTGGCCGCCTCATCTTTTTTCGTCGTTTCTTTTAAATCAATCACCCTTACTGTCAGCCGTTTTTGCCCAAATTGAATCGTTAATTCATCCCCTATTTTTACCGTCGAACTCGCCTTCGCCACGGCGCCGTTAATCGTAATCCGCCCTTGATCGGCTACTTCTTTTGCAAGTGTGCGGCGCTTGATCAAACGGGAAACTTTTAAAAATTTATCTAAACGCATGCTCTATCTCTCCCTTTTACAATCCTTTTTCTTTTGCTTCTTCCCAAAAACGGTCCAATTCGGCAAGGGAAAATGATGTGATCGCCCTGCCGCTTTTTCTCACCTGCTCCTCTATATAAGAAAACCGCCGATAGAACTTTTGGTTGACCATCTGCAGCGCTTCCTCTGGATTAATGTCGTAGTAGCGGGCGACATTAACGAGCGCAAATAAAATATCGCCAAATTCGCCGATGAGCTGGGAACGATCATGCGGTTTTGCTGCCTCTTGCTGAAACTCAGCGATTTCTTCGGCAACTTTCTCCCACATCGGCTCGACATCGTCCCAATCAAACCCTACTTTTGCCGCTTTTTTCTGCAGTTCATACGCTTTCAACGTACTCGGCAGGCTTTTCGGCACATCTGCAAGCAACGAAACGGGCTCCTCTTTCGTTTCTTTTTCCTTTTCTTTAATTCGCTGCCAATTTTCTACGACCTGTTCGGCATTGTCCACTGTAACGTCGCCAAATACGTGCGGATGGCGGCGAATCATCTTTTCTGTAATTCCGCGGATGACATCATCAATGGAAAACATCCCTTCATCTTCGCCGATTTGCGCATGAAGCATCACCTGCAGCAGCACATCGCCGAGCTCTTCGATCATATGATCATCGTCATGATCGTCGATCGCCTCAAACAGTTCATATGTTTCTTCGAGCAAATATCGTTTTAGCGAGGCATGGGTTTGTTTGCGGTCCCACGGGCAACCGTTCGGGCCTCTTAATGTGGCGATAACGCGCCGCAATGTTTCAAAACGGTGATAAAGCAGTTTCTCGTCACGGACAGGAGGAACATATACACTCGTTAAATTGTTCAATGTCGCCACACGGTCTAGCTCATATAGCGGAACTTTCGTTACCTTCTCCTCTTTGCTTCCCGCTGCCGTGACGATATAGACAGGATAATCGTCGGGAAGCTGTTCCATTAACGTCAATTTCACATCCGATGCGATAAACGAATCATATACTTGGCAAAAAATCGTATGCTTTGTTAATGACCATTCATCCCCTTGAAACGAGGTAGCATCCATCAGCTGAAACCCTTCAATCGGATCGATTTTTAACGCGGTAAACAGCGCATCGAGAAAGCTTTGCCCGCCCTCAATGACAACGCGACATTCATTGCGGCGCTCAGCTTCTAATAAAAGCTGTACCGTTTTTTCTGCCACCAGCGGATGGCCGGGAACGGCATAAAAAATGTCGCTTTTTTTCGCTTGTTCTAATAAAATTGCCGTAATTTCCTGATATACCTCTGCAAATTGTTCATGTTTTTCGTAAATAAAATCAAAAGAGGTAAACGAGATTCCCTCTTCCTGCAATTCCTTGGCAACAGGATGTTCCTTTGTCCGCACAAAAAGCGGAGAAGCAGTTTTTAATTTGCGATATACCCCTAACGGCAATTGCTCGATATCCCCGGCGCCTAAGCCAAAAATATAGATCGTATTCATCTCTCATCACCTATTCCTAATAGTACACGCAGTTTGTTTCCCAACGGAAGAAGAGATAATTCTTGTTCAGAAAATACACGCCCTTTAATCACGATGGCAAGATAGATCACAGCCCCAAGCAAAACGCCGCCTAGCGCTTCGCCGGCTGCGAACAGACGGCTGCCATCCCATGTTCCGGCAAGCGATGTATACAGCCGCAATACAACCGCCATCGCTACGGCTGCTTTCACAACGGAATATATATACGTTTTTTTTGGCACGTAAAAAGGAAGTTTTTGACGCAATACGACGTACAAAAAGCAAGCCATCGCCGCATAGGACACCGTTGTCGCCATGGCGGCGCCAACCGTCCCAAGCGTAGGAACAAACAGATAATTCAAAACGCTTTTCATTGCCACCGCTACGAATACACCCGCTACGGCAATCCATTCATATCCCATTCCTTGCAATAGCGCCGAAAGCGTAAGCGCTAATGTCGTAAAGAAAACAGAAGTCATTAAAATCGCGAGAGAAAGCGAACCGAGATCGTTTTCAAACAGCATGATATTAATTGGGCGAATAAGACAAATTAATCCTAAAGAGGCGCCTAATCCGATTACCAATGCGACGCGCAGCGATAAATCGGCTTTTTCGTAAAGAAATTGTTCGCTGCGATGTTTTTTCGCACCGGAAATAAGCGGAACAAGCGCTAGCGAAAAAGAAGTCGCCACTACCGTGCCAAGCTGAATAAGAGGCTGGCCGCGGTCGTATATTCCTTTTAACAGTTTGGCTTGTTCAATGCTTTCTCCGCCCCGTTCGCTAAGCAACGATAATAATAAAAACGAGTCGACCAATGGAATAAGCGTTAACACCATATTGGTAACGCAAATAATAACTCCTTTGACAAATAAATAAGATACAATGCGCCTTGCTTCCGCACTCTTTATTTTTACTCTTCCTCTATTTTCCCTTCTTATCCAAAACGCTGTCAATAAAAGAAGCGCAGTCACCATTCCTGCCAATGTGCCGGCCATCGCCGCCGTTCCACACGTATAGACATCATATCCGCTTTTTATAAACGAATACGACAAAAAAAGGATGGCAGACACACGGACAAGCTGCTCTCCGACTTGGGAAACCGCAGTCGGCACCATATGGTTATGCCCTTGAAAATAGCCGCGCAGCAATGCGACAAATGGAAATAGCAAGAACGAGACAGAAAGAAGGCGAATGGACGGGGCGAGTTGGCCGTCGCCCATCCATATCGCAAGCTGTTCTGCCCCTATATAAAGGCCGGCAAAAATAAGCAGGCCGAGCATGCATAAAAACAAAAACGAAACTCGCAAAACGGATGCAATTCCTTTTTGGTCGCACTCCGCTATCCGCTCTGCGATCAGCTTAGAAATGACAACCGGATAGCCATACAATGAAAGCGACATGACAATACCGTAAATCGGATACACTTGCTGGTAAATATAAAAACCGACGTCTCCGACAATATTTTGATACGGGACGCGATAAACAGCGCTTAATAGTTTTGTGATAAAAGCGGCGATCGTTAAAACGACCGTCCCTCTCCATATGCTCCTTTCTTGCGGTTTCATCGCGTTTCTCCTTCCGCACGTATAACTTCATAAATCCAATAACGATTGCTATTATAGCGCAAAAGAAAAAGGTAGCATAGAACGCTACCTTTTTCTTGTCGATCATTTTTACTGTTCCATTTGCCGCGCCAAAAAACTCGCGGCTGTTTCTACTGCTTTATGCTCCACTTCGCCAAGCTCTTTTTCTTTAGATAAAATGATGACAGCTCCAATCGGATCACCGTTGGCTACAATCGGGCCAATCGTATACGAATTTAACGTCTCCGAAACTCCGTCAACGAGCTCGACTTCTCCCTCTTCCGTATGAAGTACGGAATTGCGCTCTTCCATCACCTTTTCCACTAATGGACTTACACTTTTGTTTAAATATTCCTTTTTCGACACACCTGCAACAGCGATGAAAACATCGCGGTCACAAATCAATACCGGCTGTCCTAAACTGTCAAATAGCGCTTCAGCATATTCTTTCGCAAAATCGCCTAATTCGCTAATTGGTGAGTATTTTTTTAAAATGACTTCACCATCACGGTCAACAAATATTTCGAGCGGATCTCCTTCACGAATGCGCAATGTTCTTCGAATTTCTTTCGGTATGACAACCCTTCCTAAATCATCGATTCGACGAACAATACCCGTTGCTTTCATCTTACAGATACCTCACTTTCACCTAGGATTTGAAGAATACTCCGATGAATCCTTGTTATGGAGAATTCACCATTGCTGTGATTAGTATCCTTCACAATCCAAGTTATATACGCGATGAAAGTGATTTTTTCAATTTTAGATAAATTTACCCATCCTTCATTATCACCGAGCTTTTGTAAACATAAACATTTCATTTAGGCAATAATCGATTTTTCATCTTTAACACAGGAAAGTTCCTTTAACGTTTCGTATAAAATCATCAGCCACTCTTGCGGTTTGAAATCTTTAATATATAACACGATTTTTAATTTAGCCCCTTCCATTCCAAAACCAAACAAGCGTCCGTATTGTCCGCCGATTTTGGATAGACGCTGGATTTCGACATGTTTTGATGCGTGTTCAGCAAATAAAATTTCCACTTGCTGCTTTTGCTGCTTAATGGATTCGACGCCGATTTGTTTAGCAAACACTTTCACTTCCGCTACTTGGAACAAGTAAGCGACTTCATCTGGGTAATCGCCGAAGCGGTCCACCATTTCCTCACGCAGTGCTTCCACGTCTTCCATCGTTTCCACTGCTTTAAACCGCTTGTACATATCGATTTTTTGCAGCCCATCGGAAATATACGTATCTGGAATGTACGCGTCGATTTCCAAATCGATCGTCACTTCCCGTTTTTCTTCTTCCTGTTTGATTCCTTTTCGTTTTTCGATGGCTTCTTTGAGCATTTGCGAATATAAATCAAATCCGACGGAATCGATAAAGCCGTGTTGTTCCGCCCCCAATATGTTGCCAGCACCGCGGATCGATAAGTCGCGCATCGCAATTTTGAATCCTGAGCCAAGTTCGGTAAATTCTTTAATCGCCTGAAGCCGTTTCTCTGCCGTTTCATTGAGTACTTTATCTTTTCGGTATGTGAAATATGCGTATGCAACGCGATTGGAGCGTCCGACGCGCCCGCGCAGCTGATACAATTGCGACAGCCCCATGCGATCAGCGTCATAGACAATCAACGTATTGACGTTTGGAATGTCCACACCTGTTTCAATAATCGTCGTCGTCACCAGCACATCGTACTGCCCTTCTAAAAACGCCAACATCGTGGACTCCAACTCGTTTTCTGACATGCGCCCGTGCGCATAAGTAACACGCGCTTCTGGTACGAGCTGTGAAATTTCTTCCGCTTTCCTCTCAATATCTTCAATACGATTGTACAAGAAAAATACTTGTCCGTCTCTAGCCAGCTCCCGTTCAATCGCTTCCTTTACGAGTTCAGGGGTATATTCCATCACATACGTTTGCACCGGAAAGCGATTTTCCGGCGGCGTTTCGATAATGGATAGGTCGCGCACACCGATCATTGACATATGCAACGTTCTTGGGATCGGTGTTGCCGTTAATGTCAGCACATCAATATTTGCCTTTAGTTGCTTGATTTTTTCTTTATGGGTAACGCCAAATCGCTGCTCTTCGTCAATGATGAGAAGCCCTAAATCTTTAAACTGGACATCTTTCGATAATAGGCGGTGTGTGCCAATGACCATATCAATCGTTCCGTCTTTTAGCCCTTTGATCGTTTCCGCCTGCTGTTTTCTAGTGCGAAAGCGGTTTAACAGCCCAACGTTAATTGGGAACCCTTGAAATCGCTCGCGCACCGTTTCGTAATGCTGCTGTGCTAAAATCGTCGTCGGTACGAGAAACGCGACTTGTTTGCCGTCCATAATCGCTTTAAACGCGGCTCGCAGCGCTACTTCCGTCTTTCCGTAGCCAACGTCGCCACAAAGAAGGCGATCCATCGGCTTGTCGCTCTCCATATCGCGCTTAATTTCCTCAATCGAGCGCAGCTGATCTTCTGTCTCCTGATATGGAAATGCCGCTTCAAATTCCCGCTGCATTTCTGTATCCGGGGAAAACGCGTATCCTTTGCTTGCTTCTCGTTCAGCGTACAGCTTAATTAAATCTTCAGCAATATCTTGGACGGACGATTCAACTTTCTTTTTGACTTTTTTCCATTCGGATCCGCCTAATTTGTAAATTTTCGGCTCTTTTCCTTCTGAACCAACGTATTTTTGCACTTGATCAATTTGATCGACCGGCACATATAACGTATCGCTGCCCTGATATTGAATATGGATATAATCTTTATGCACACCGTTAATCTCTAATGTTTCGATTCCTAAATATTTACCGATACCGTGGTTGACATGGACCACGTAATCGCCAACTTGCAGTTCCGAATAACTTTTAATTCGCTCCGCATTCGATAATTTTTGGCGGCGAATCGGTCTTTTTGCCCGTTTTTTAAACAACTCTTCTTCCGTAATCACAGCAAGCTTTTGCATCGGCAGCTCGAACCCCGTATTTAAGTCGCCTTCGAGCATCTGATATTTGCCGTGCATCAGCATCGCGTCCCTGCTTAACGGTGCAACATCGATTTCATAGTCTTCCAACACGGATTGCAGCTTTTTCATCCGCTCTGCGTTCGGCGCCAAAAAAACTACCGCATAGTTGGCTTTTTTCCATCTTTCTAGCTCGGATTTCAGCAACGACATTTGCCCGTGGAAATTCTGCATTTGTTTGCAGGAAATATTGACAATGTTTTCTGGGTGGGTATGTGGGACATGCCGCAAAAATAAGGACAAATAAATCCGCTGTTTGCGATGCTTTTGCAATAATTCAGACAATGAGTGGGAAATTGGTACATCATGAATGATTTTTCCGTTGCTAAGCAAGCTGGTGTACCATTCTGCCTCTTCTTTATCTAAACTTTCAGCCGCCTCTTGTAATCTGCTCATTTCATCCATTAGCAATATGCCATTTCCCGGCAGGTAGTCTAGCAAACTAGCAGGTTCTTCATAAAAGAGCGCCATATATTTATATTGTTGTTCAATTTCCTGTCCTTGTTTTAATTGCTCAAGTTCTGACGATACATGTTCTAGTAATAATTGTTTTGCTTTCTCGTCTTTTAATTTGCTGAGGCTTTCTGTTAATCCCGCCTCAATTCGTTCGATTCCCCGCTCTAGCATCTCTCCGTAAACTATCATTTCATCGGCAGGTCCGATGGTTATTTGTTGCACTTCATCACGCGAGCGCTGATCATCAGCGGTGAACGTACGAATCGATTCAATTTCCGTATCAAATAGTTCAATACGGTACGGAAACTCCGCAGTTAACGGATAAATATCAATAATGCCGCCGCGAATGCTAAATTCCCCAGGGGTCGATACCGTCGCTACACGTTTATATCCCATTTGCACGAACTGTTGCTTATAATGGTCAATATCGATATCTTGACCAACCGCAAACGTGAATATATGATCCTTCCATAACGATACAGGAGGAAGCAAACGCCGCAATCCAGCAACTGGACAAATAACAATGCCTTGCTGCTGTTTCGTCCAATAATTCATCACTTCTAAACGCTGCGCCTTTAATTCCGGACTAGCGATCGCCATTTCGGCGGCAATAACCTCATTGACTGGATACAAAAACACCTCTTCAGTTCCGAGTAATTGAACAAGGTCGTCATACATTTTTTGCGCGTGAAACAAATTATGGGTAACGACCAAAATCGGTCTATTCATTTCCTTGTATAATGTCGAAACAAAAACAGACCGGGCCGAACCGGATAACCCGGCAACGAGCTGTTCTTTCAATCCTGCTTTCACGCCTTCGATAATGGAACGAACATCTTGATTTTCAACTAAATAGCGATGCAACGAAAGCACCCCTATTCTCCCTCCTCTCAACATCATTGTATTTCTCTATTGCTATATTTGTATACAAACCAGCTGCTATTTTCCATATAAAAACATATATGGATATATTTATAAGTAAAAACACAAAAATGCTTTGGTTGCCCAAAGCCCCGTTAATGGATAAACTTCTCATACTGATGTAACTCTGGATTTCTTGTCAACGCCTCTTGGCAATCTTCGCAAATGGTTTTTACATGAATATCACCATTCGGCTGATACGAAATCATCTCCAAGCGTTCTTCCTCTGTCAAGTGATGAAATCCTAATTGTTCACTATATATGGAAACTTGATCAATCGTCCCTACTTTTGCTCCGCAATGCCGACAATAATAATGTAATGCCATTGCAACAAACCTCCTAAAGGGCGTATTCCATACTTTCATTTTGCACCAATTAGGAGGAAAATATTCATTCGTTAAATTCATTCATCACTTGCAAAAATGGCGCAGTAACAGCCTTTTCACACGCATCAGCCGAACGTAAAATCGCTCCCATTACCGTGTCACTTTCTTCTTTGGCAAAGCGGCCTAACACATAATCAGTTACCTTTTGCCCATTTGCCGGGCGCCCGATACCGATCCGAATCCGTTTAAATTCTTGCGTTCCTAAATGATGAATCAGGGACTTAATGCCATTATGTCCGCCGGCGCTTCCTTTCATGCGCAAGCGAATTTTTCCGACAGGAAGGTCAAGGTCATCATATATAACAATTAAATCATTGATATCAATACGATAATAATCCATTAACGGTCGAACACATTCCCCTGATAAATTCATATATGTCAGCGGCTTACATAATGCCACTTTTTCTCCGGAAATGATGGTTGAGGCGATCATTCCGCGAAATTTTGTTGCTTGAAAGGAAATATTCCAGCGCTTGGCAAGCTCATCGATTACCATAAATCCAACGTTATGCCTCGTTTGCTCATATTCTTTTCCTGGATTCCCAAGGCCGACAAATAATTTCAATACTCGGTCTCCTCTCTTTGCGATGATACTACAAAAGACGTAACCGAAAACGGCTACGTCCGAATTTATGCTTCTGGAGTCGTTTCTCTTCCTTCTTCTGCGTCAGGACGACCAGGTTCTTGCTGTTCGCCGCTATGAATTTCCTCTTCTTGTTGTGGCGGCAAGATCGTCGCAATCACTTCAGAAGGCTCATGGTTAATTTCATATTTTCCGTCCGTTTTTACATCTCCCACCGTAACTGTATCGCCTACTTGAAGGTGCGAGATGTCAATATCAATCGACTGTGGAATATTCGCCGGCAATACGCGAATCGATAATTGATGCAGATTTTGCTGCAATACGCCGCCGTCTTTTACTCCGGCAGCTTCGCCGATTAAGCGCACATCGACATCAATATCTACTTCTGTCGACATATCCACTGCTTGAAAATCGACGTGAAGAATATCGCCGCGCAGCGGATCTCTTTGGACCTCGCGCAGCAGGGCAGAATAATCTTTTCCGCCTATTTTCAGCGTCATTAAGCTATGGCGCCCACCTTCACGGATCGTTTTTTCCAGTTCTGCGCCACTGACAAAAATCATTTTATTGTCCACATTTTTCCCATACAATATTCCAGGAATGTTTCCTTGCAAACGAATGCCTCGAAGTGTGGAATGTTTTCTGTCCATGCGTTCTTTTGCTTCTAGTATTATAGCCATGTTTCCTCACCTTCCTGAATTAGAATTTGAATCTATTGATACTTTATCCTAAAACAAGAAGGTCTAAACATGTTTTTCCATTAATCGAACAATACACTGACAGACTTCATTTCATACACGCGGGTAATGGCCTCCGCAATCAGCGGTGCAACTGACAGCTCTACAATTTTATCAATTTTCTTTTCTTCTGGCAACGCAATTGAATTGGTAACAACCAGTTCTTTAATTTTTGAATTTTGAATGCGTTCAATTGCCGGACCGGACAGAACCGGATGCGTACAGCATGCGTACACTTCTTTCGCTCCGTTTTCGATCAGTGCGTTGGCAGCTAATGTAATCGTTCCGGCCGTATCAATGATATCATCAATTAAAATAGCAGTTTTCCCTTCAACTTGTCCAACGATATTCATGACTTCCGCCACATTTGGCTTTGGCCGGCGCTTATCAATGATGGCAATCGGCGCTTTTAAACGATCGGCAAGTTTTCTTGTCCGCGTCACGCCACCATGGTCTGGAGAAACAACGACGATATCATCAAGATTTTTGCTTTTAAAATAGTCAGCTAAAATCGGAACTCCCATCAAGTGGTCGATTGGAATATCAAAAAATCCTTGAATTTGCGGCGCGTGCAAATCAAGCGTAATGACGCGCGAAGCTCCTGCCGTTTCCAAAAGATTGGCCACTAGCTTCGCCGTGATCGGCTCGCGGGAGCGCGCTTTCCGGTCTTGACGGGCATAGCCGTAATACGGCATAACAATATTAATCGTTCGTGCCGAGGCGCGTTTTAACGCATCGATCATAATTAATAATTCCATTAGATGCTCATTGACCGGGACACTTGTCGATTGAAGAACGAAAACGTCATCGCCGCGGATGCTTTCCTCAATGTTAATTTGAATTTCCCCATCGCTAAAACGGGAGACAGAGCATTTGCCTAATTGAATTCCCATAATTTCCGCAATTTCTTCCGCTAACTTCATGTTTGAATTTAACGCAAATAATTTTAGATGATGATGACACTCAGACATGATAGACCTCCACTAAGAATTTTTCTTGATCGACAGACGGTCGACATAGTTTTCTTTATTCACTTGCCGCGAGCGGGCAATTGATAATGCGTTTCCAGGAACGTCCTCGGTAATGGTGGAGCCGGCGGCAACATAAGCGCCTTTTCCAATCGTCACAGGAGCAATTAAATTGACATTACAGCCAATAAACGCTCCATCTTCAATTTTTGTCATATGTTTATTTTTTCCATCATAGTTTACGGTAATGGATCCGCAGCCAAGATTAACGTTGGCGCCGACTTCCGCATCGCCGATATAGCTTAAATGTGACGCTTTGCTTCCTTTGCCAAACGTCGATTTTTTCACTTCGACAAAATTTCCGATACGGACCTCATCATCGATTTTCGATAATGGACGAATATGGGCAAACGGTCCGATCGTGACATCGTTCCCAATTTCACTGTCATGGGCAACGGAATGGCGAATCGCTGTGCCGTTTCCAATCAAACAATCTTTAATTTCCGAGTTTGGTCCAATCGTACAATCTTCACCGATTACCGTTTTTCCTTCAATGACCGTCCCTGGATAAATCACGGTGTCACGGCCGATTTGCACCTCAGCGGATATATACGTATGAGCAGGATCAATAATCGTTACCCCGTTCATCATATGTTTGCGACAAATCCGCTCGCGCATAATTTTTTCTGCCTCGGCGAGGGCAACGCGGTCGTTTACCCCGATTGTTTCTTCAAAAGACGGAGCTTTGTACGCGGAAATGATACTGCCATTTGATTTTAAAATTTCAATGACATCTGTTAAATAATATTCCCCTTGTACATTATTGTTTGATACATGTGTAAGCGCTTGAAATAAAGATTTGTTATCAAAACAATATGTCCCTGTGTTAATTTCTTTGATGGCACGTTCTTGTTCGCTTGCATCTTTATGTTCGACAATTTTTTCAACATTGCCATGAGCATCGCGAACAATACGGCCATATCCGGCAGGGTTATCTGCAACTGCTGTCAAAATCGTTGCTTTTGCATTGGTCGCAAGATGATGATCAAGCAACGCTTGCATCGTTTCAGCAGTAACTAACGGTGTATCTCCGCATACAACGAGCGTTACTCCATCTTTTTCTCGTAAATAAGGGGCTGCTTGCATAACTGCGTGCGCCGTCCCTAATTGCTCTTGCTGAAGGGCATATTCGCTTTGGTCGCCAAGCTGCGCTTTTACTTGTTCTGCTCCAAATCCAACAACAGTAATAAGCTTTTCTATTCCTAGCTGTAAAACTTGGTCCACCACATGCTGAACCATTGGCTTGCCGCAAACAGGGTGCAATACTTTATATTGTTTCGACTTCATCCTCGTTCCCTGTCCAGCTGCCAATATGACCGCATACCGTTTTGCCATATATAGGTCCTCCAATTACCTTTTTATCCATAATTGAATATATCTTAATTAATGGTGTATTTCAAGGAATCATTGATTTTTCTAAAATAAGGCAAAAAATATAAAGAGCCTGTCCATTTGGCACAGGCTCTTTTTTCTTATTTTTATGAAGCACCAGCTTCTTCAAGTTCTTCTTCCAACTTACCTAAGCGATGATACTCAGCTAATATTGCCTCTTGAATTTTCCCGCGCGTCGCTGAGTTAATCGGATGCGCAATGTCGCGAAATTCTCCATCTGGAGTACGCTTGCTTGGCATTGCGACAAACAATCCATTATTGCCATCGATGACGCGGATATCGTGGACAACGAATTCGTTATCCAGTGTGATCGAGGCAATCGCTTTCATACGTCCTTCGGTATTTACGCGGCGTAATCTTACGTCAGTAACTTCCATTATGTTCACCACCTTTTCCCTATATCAGACTTGATTATTTTTATTCCACATGTCTTCTCTATTTCCTTCTTTTTTTTGAAAATTTTTTATACAAAAATACCTAGTATGCAATATACAGCATCCTTGGCTGTTTAGGGAAAAGGTAGGATATGGAAATCTATTGAATCAACGCGACTACTTCAATTTCGACAAGGGCGTCTTTCGGCAGTCTCCCTACTTCCACGCACGAACGCGCTGGTTTATGGTTTGTGAAATATTGACTATATACTTCATTCATTGCCGCAAAATCATCCATGTTTTTCAAAAACACCGTCGTTTTGACTACTGTATCAAGCGATGCGCCAGCCGCTTCCAAAACGGCTTTTAAGTTTTGAAATACTTGATGTGTTTGTGCTTTTATGTCGCCTTGTACCATCTCTCCTTCGGGAGTGAGCGGAATTTGCCCCGAGCTGTAAAACATGTTATTGACGATAATTCCTTGCGAATACGGACCAATCGCCTGCGGCGCTTTATTCGTTTCTACTTTTTTCATCCTGTTTGTTCTCCTTTCTCGTTTATCTATTCCATAAATTGCGTGTAATTTCCTGCTTTTACGGTAATTTGTTTTTCTTTGACATCGACAGAAGACAATTTCACGAGCGAAATATATTCGTCTACGAGCCGCTCTTTCGTTTCTTCCGATTCGACAAGAACACCGATACCGGAAAGTTTTGCGTTAAACTCATTCAACAAATTTACCATGCCGTTAACCGTTCCGCCCGCTTTCATAAAATCATCGATGATTAATACATTGGCTCCTTCCGCCAAGCTCCGCTTTGCCAGCACCATCGTTTGAATGCGCTTGGAAGAACCGGAAACGTAGTTGATGCTGACCATCGATCCTTCTGTTACTTTATTGTCATGGCGGACAATAACAACTGGAACATACAAAAAGTGGGCGACCGCATAGGCGAGCGGAATTCCTTTTGTCGCAATCGTCATGACGACATCGACCGGCCGGTCGGCAAAAATCGACGCATAAAGCCGGCCGATTTTGTTCATAATACGAGGGTCACCAAGAATATCGGTCATATATAAGTATCCGCCGGGCAACAACCGATCCGGACGCGATAACTGCTCGCATAAATATGTCACAATTTCTTCAGATTCCTGTTTCGACATTTTTGGGATATATTGTACGCCGCCAGCAGCCCCCGGCAACGTTTTAATCGTTCCAATCCCCTGCTGTTCAAATGTCTGTTTAATAATCGCTAAATCCTCGCTAATCGATGACTTGGCCGATTCATAACGCTCCGCAAAAAACGTAAGCGGAATAAGCTGATGTGGCCGTTCAAGAAGATAATGGGTCATATCCACTAAACGGCCGCTGCGCCTTAACTTCATAGCGGACCTCCCAAAACCGAATGTTATAAAGTAAATATACCAAAAATGTACGTGTTTAATCAAGTGGATGACGTTCACCTAATAAACGAACAGCGAATACTTGTTCACAAAAACCACGAAGCCCATTGTAAATGCGCTGCATTCTTGAATCATGCTGGACGAGCCCGAATACCGTCGGCCCACTGCCGCTCATCAATACTGCATCTGCGCCAAACCGCCTCATTTGCTCTTTAATATGCGCTACTTCCGGATGCTTTTTCAACGTTACTTCTTCCAATACGTTCCCGACTAATTGGCAAATAGCAAAATAATCTTGGCGTTCAATCGCCTCTACCATGGCATCAACATCCGGATGCGTCACTTCCTCCACCTTTAAATTCCGATACACTTCCGCGGTAGAAACGCCAATGGACGGTTTTGCCAACACAACCCAGCATGGGGGCGGTGAAGGAATGGGGATAATTTTTTCGCCGCGCCCGGTGGCAATCGCTGTTCCGCCGTAAACGCAAAACGATACGTCAGAACCGATTTGCGCTCCTAACTCTGCTAATTCATCAAGGGTAAGACCTAAATTCCAAAGCTTATTTAATCCCCGCAATGTTGCGGCGGCATCGCTGCTTCCCCCCGCTAGCCCCGCCGCTACCGGAATATGTTTGGTAATGGAAATTGATACACCCTGTTTAATGCAAAATGTTTCCTTTAATAACTTTGCCGCTTGATACGCCAAATTGCGGTGGTCATCTGGAACGAACCGATTTTGCGAAATAATCTGTATTGCATCATCGGCACGCGGAATTAATTCAATCCGATCGGCTAAATCAATCGTTGTCATGACCATTTTCACTTCGTGATACCCGTCCGGCCGCTTATGTAACACGTCCAATGACAAATTAATTTTTGCTGGTGCCTTTACTAATAGCCTCAAACGTTCCACCTACTTTAACGACTTCCAACTTTCTTCATAAATCCATTTTATCATAATACCACAAATCATGAATGTTGCTAAATACAGAAAAGTATATTTCATTCATCCTGTCAAACAATATGACAAATGGCGCCAAACAAAAGCCGAAGCGGTCGTGCTTCGGCTGTCGCGGCGTTTTTATTTTCCAATGTTGCGTAGACGTTATTCTGTCTTCGCGGCTAGCTGTCGTTCTGCTTTTTCAATCGCCAATTTCACCATATTTCCAGCGTCTTTCGCGCGAATCGCTCCCCATCCTTCTCGCTTCACGACATCATAAAAACCTAATTCTTTTGCTAATTCTTCTTTAAAGCGTTGCGACATAATTCCACGGCGACGACCCAATGTCAGCAACCCCCTCTTATCCGCCGCGACAGTTTTAGTATGAAAAAAAATAAACGTCTTTATGTTGACCTATTTATGACAAAACAAAAAGCAGCAAACAAAATTGTCTACTGCCCACCTACTTTATCGTCATCTAAAAACGTCAATTTTACCGTTTCTGTCAATACATCCGCGTAACTAAACGATACTCGTTCAAACGCGTTCTCTTTTTGGTCGAGTTCAATCACAAATACCGATGGATACGTTTCTGCTAATATTCCACAGCGTTCAATCGTCTTTCTCCGCCCGCCGTTTGCTCGCAACGTCAAACGTCTGCCGATATTAGAATCCAACGTTTTTTTAATATCGGATAAAGTTTTTGGCATTCACTATCCACCTCACTGTTTTTAATTATAACAAAAATTCTCTTTAAAGTCAAAAATAAAAATTATACCAATGCACTTTCATTACTGTCAATGTTTATTTTTCTACAAAATCCCTCTTTTTATGTATATTATGGCACTTTTATGTAAAAATATGTATCCGTTAAAAATAAAAAAACCGCCTTTTCATCATGGCGGTTCTAATCACCTGTATCATCCATTAAACGGAAAGGCATTCCTGTACGCAGCACTCCCTTGGTTTCTACCCCTCCAAGTCCTTTTTCCCCGGTTAATGTATTGCGGACCACATCCCAAACATTGACGGTCTCCATAAAAGGGGTGAAACTAATCCGCGAAACAATATAGACGGGATCGAGCGCATGAATGTTTACCCGTGCCGGAGAACTGGCAAAGTTGGCACCAGCGCGGATCAATGATTCAAAATGGGATTGGCACGCTCCCGCGAAAATAATAAGCTGGTCAAGATGAGGAACTTTTTTGCGCGCTTCCTTGACCGTCTGTACAAAATGTTTCGAGTGGCGGTAAGCCTTTAAATCATTTACTTTTCCTTTTGATTTCGAATAGGAATCATGGCCGGTAATGACTAAAATATCCGGGCGAAACTGCTCAATCAGTGCACCAACTTTTTCCGACATTTCGCTTTCCTCGCAATACACCCCATATACCGGCACGCCAATTCGTTCGTATAAATCCAAACATTTTCGCAAATATAAAGGGTCACCGTCCAGATGAAGGACACGTCCTGGAATTTGAAAAAAATCCTTCTCCGTCCGGTATCCCCCTGTTGCCCGATATTCGATTTTTTGCTTTATTGCATGGTAATCTTGGCGAAACAGTTTATATGACTGTTCAATAAGCTCTATTTCCTTTTTCTTTCTTTCCTGCTGTTCCCGTTCATCGATGATGACTAAATCGCTGCACGGGGCATCCGCGATCAGTCTCACATCTTCACCATATAAAATGGCTTCCCTCTCGTCCCCTTTTTCTTTTATATCGATTACGCGAAACAATAAATCACATTTATATGATTTTCTAGCCACAATATCGCCGATCTTGATGTCCATCACCCATCACTCCATTATGAAATAAATGCCTACTAAGTACCATATGCATATTCGGACAATAGGTGATAGACATTATGCATTCCTTGCTGCACGCCAGCTCAAAAACGCACTAAAGGTTGATCAATATGTTGCGCAATGCATTGCTTAGTGCGGCGAACTCTTCCATTGTCAGCGTTTCTCCGCGACGGCGCGGATCAATATTTGCGTTAGCTAAAGAGCTTTCGATTTGCTCTTTCATCGCCTTTCCGTTCGGCAAGTTGTTGACTAAATTGTTTAAAATCGTTTTTCGGCGCTGCGCGAAGCTTGCCCGCACGACTTGAAAGAAAAATGTCTCATCGTTTACTGCTACAGGCGGCTGTTTTCTCTTTATTAATCGAATCACGGCGGAATCGACGTTCGGTTGCGGAATAAACACGGTCCGCGGCACCGTCATGACGACCTCTGCTTCTGTATAATACTGAACTGCAATGGACAATGAGCCATAATCTTTTGTCCCTGGCTTGGCAGCTAGACGGTCGGCTACTTCCTTTTGCAGCATCACCACCATGCCGCGAATCGGCAGATGGTCGGTCAGCAGCTTCATAATAATCGGTGTGGTTACATAGTACGGCAAATTAGCCACCACCATAATATCGGCTACGTTTGTAAATTCGTCCGCGATCACTTGATGAATATCCGCTTTTAACACGTCTTGATGAATAATTCGCACATTTCCATACGGAGACAACGTGTCGGCCAAAATCGGCAACAATCTCTGGTCTATTTCAAAGGCGACCACTTTTTTGGCCCGGCGTGCCAATTGTTCCGTCAATGCCCCAATTCCCGGGCCAATTTCAATCGCTCCCGTTTCTGCGGAAATTTCCGCAGCATCGACAATTTTCCGCAAAATATTCGTGTCAATTAAAAAGTTTTGTCCTAAACTTTTTTTAAAAGAAAACCCGTATTGATCCAAAATTTCCTTTGTACGTCCCGGCGTGGCAATATCTTTATTCATCCTGTATTTCCTCCTGCATCACTTGCTCTAAAGCTGCATAAAACGTTTCCCTGGTGATTTGAAACACTTTCAACCGCTTATAAAGCTGCTTTCCATTGGCATAGCCGATTTTTAACCTTTCCCCCAATCGCTGCCGCCGCTTTTTCGCTAACTCTCCACCGATTAAGCCGGCAGCAACAAGTTCATCAAACGTGATCTCTTCCTTCCACTCGGTTGTTTCTTCATATACGTTTGCTAACGCTTGACGAATATCTTCCACAGACGCATGTTCAACACCAATTCCTTTTCCATTTTTCGCGATGGCCGCTTTCCTTGGCAAAAAAGCATGTTTACAGCCAGGAACATGCTGGGTAATCGTTTTACGAATTTTTTCCCCTGGAAAATCCGGATCAGTAAAAATAATGACACCCCGTTTTTCTTTTGCCAACTTAATGCGTTCGATAATTTCTTCGCTAATTGCCGCTCCGTTTGTTTCAATCGTATCTGCGTCCACAGCGCGCCGAATTGCTGCTGTATCATCTTTTCCTTCGACAACAATAATTTCCTTAATTCTCATCACCAATTGCGCAGAAATTATTTTCTCATTCCGTAATGGGAATAAGTCCTTTTTCCTATTTCTGCAATGCCTCCTTTCCGGTAAAATAATGATGAAGTAATTTTTCCCGCCAATTATGAAACGATATATTTATTTTTTGCAAAATCAGTGAATATTTTTTGTAAAATCAGCGTAACATTTTTTCAATTTTTTTCGTCTAAATAGGCAGAAACATCTTTCTCCATTATAACGAAAAAGCAGAGGGTAAAAAAACCCTCCGCATCCTTATTCCTTTATTGTAGCACTTTTATTTTTACGCGCTTTTTACCCCAACGAATCGCATCGGATCTTTCAGGCAAAAACACATCAATTTCATAACCGTCAATACCTGAACCTGTATCTGCAGCGATAGCATATCCATACCCTTCTACGTATACTTTTGATCCGAGCGGGATAATATTCGGATCAACGGCAATAACCTTTACGGAAGGGTTTCTACGCAAATTAATTCCCGTTCTCGTTATTCCTGAGCAGCCTTCGCAATACGCGGTATAGGCGGTAGCGGTCACATAAAACTCTTTCGCTGCACCATGTTGACCGCGTGATGTCGGACGGTTTTGCACATTGGCAGATCGTCTTTCAACCACTTTTGTGCCAATAGCAACGATGCGTGTTTTGCTGTTTTTAATCTGCTTTACGGCAATTAATTTACGTGCTACTTCTTTTCCGTTTTCCAACACTATTTCATACGTTTTCGCAACAAGCCCTTTTTCTCCAGGGTGGATGACGCGCCGTTCACCTTTTGGCAATGTGGGGTCTTGTTTCGTGACGACTGCAAAGTCCACTGGTTCTTCCACTACATCGGTGACTTTTTCAACTTTAATCACTTTTACGACCGTATTTTCTTTTATTTTCTCTTGTAAAGATGGCTCTACACGATCGAGTTTACCTAATTTTACATTTTGTTGTTTTAAAAAGTCAGCGACAGTAGTCGAAGTTGCCCACACTTGTTGCTGTTTACCACCGACATTTAATTGAACTGGGAATGCCTTTTCGACATGAATTTCCATTCCCTTTTTGATTTTCTTGTCTGGCGCCGGTGCAACTTTGTCGTGCTGTCCGATTTGAATATGCTGCAAGTTTAATAGTTCATCAACGGTCTTTGCAGTCGTCCATATTTTTTGTTTTTTCCCATCTATCGTTAACGTTACTTCCTTGCTTGCTTCCCAAACAATATTAAGATCGTCGGTAATTGGCGTATTTAAGGATGGATAAACGTAATCTTCTTTTCTAGGCTTAATATTTTGTTCTTGCAATAATTCTTTTACTGTTTTTGCATGAGTACGAATTTCCTGTTTTTTTCCGTTTACAGTCAATGTTACGTCATCTTTTGCGATTTCATACCCAGCCAATCCCGTTGTTGCCGAAAAAGCTATAAAACTACTAGCAGTAACCGTAAAATTTTTCCTCAATGAATCAGAAATTTTCCTCGCATTGGATAACATAGGATAAAATGCCTCCTTTTTGCTAAAGTTCCCCTCTCCCTTTAACATGTACGCATAAACACACTCTATTATGCAGAAAATTCAGTGAAAAAGGAAGGAAGACTTGTCGACATGTTTATTGTATGTAACGTTCTAAAATTGTAGAACTTTTTCTTCTTCGGCCATGTTTAGACAAGTCTCCCTACCAATTGACAAACGATTTTTAGCGATGGATGCCGAATAATTTTTTCGCGTTCTCTGTCGTTGCTTTTGCTACTTCCTCAAAAGAAATACCTTTAATCTCGGCGATCGCTTCCGCTACATACTTGACGTAGCTCGGTTCATTTCGCTTTCCACGGAAAGGGTGAGGCGTTAAATATGGGCAGTCTGTTTCAATCAATAAATGCTCAAGCGGAATTTGTGCTGCTACTTCCTTCGGCTTTTTCGCGTTTTTAAACGTTACCGGTCCGCCAAGCGAAATAAAGAAGTTCATATCAATGCATTGTTTCGCCACTTCCACACTTCCGCTAAAACAATGCATAATTCCACCCACTTCGGAAGCGTTTTCTTCTTTTAAAATTTGCAAAATATCGGCTGTTGCCTCGCGGTTATGAATAATAATCGGCAGTTTTACTTTTTTTGCCAAAGAGATCTGTCGCCGAAATACGTCTTGTTGTATTTCCTTTGGTGATTTATCCCAATAGTAATCCAAGCCCATTTCTCCTAAAGCCACTACTTTTGGATGAGCTGCTAATTTTTCGAGCATATGTAAATCATCATCTGTCATATCGACCGCGTCAACGGGATGCCAGCCAACTGAAGCATAAATAAAATCATATTGCTCCGCTAGCTCGATCGCCCGTGCAATGGTAGGGCGGTCAAAACCGACGACGACAATATGAGAAACTCCTTCGTTAAGAGCACGGTCAATGACTTCTTGTAAATCCTCGTTATATTGAATTGCATTTAAATGTGCATGGGTGTCAAAGAGCATAACAGTAAACCCCTTTTCTACCTTGTTGTTAAGTGTAACATAGAAATCCATTACATATGTCACAGGATGTTAACATTTTCATTACAAAATGACAACAAAGAGGTGTCGTGTACCGATGAACACCACACCTCTTATGTTGATCATCATTTTATTTTTGTCCCGTTCGGAATATCTTTATCAACAGTAGCAACAGACAGCACTCCGTTTTCTTCGCCGGCAAGAATCATTCCTTCGGACAGTTCACCACGCAGTTTTGCCGGTTTTAAATTGGCGACGCAAATCACTTTTTTGCCGATCAAATCCTCTGGTTTGTAAAATTGCGCAATTCCCGAAACGACTTGACGTTTTTCATCGCCAAGGTCCAGCTTGAGCTTCAACAGCTTATCGGCGTTTTTCACCGGCTCCGCGTGCACCACTTCGGCAACACGTAAATCGACTTTCGCAAAATCGTCAATCGTGATCTCTTCTGCTTTTGGCGCTTGCTTTTCCTCTGTCTTCTTCGCCGGCGCACTGCCTTGCATATGCGCTTTAATGTACTCCACTTCTTTTTCGATCTCTAGGCGCGGGAATAGCGGATCCCCTTTTGTCACTTTTATGCCTTCTTTAATGAGGCCGAATTCGTATAAGCTTTCCCATTGTTTTAACTGTTCATCAACAATGCCAAGCTGCGTGAAAATTTTCTCCGGCGTACGTGTTAAAAACGGCTGCAACAAAATAGCGACATGGCGAAGCGATTCTGCTAAATGGGTCATTACCGATGCCAACTGTTCTTTTTTGCTTTCATCTTTCGCGAGCACCCAAGGCTGCGTCTCATCAATATATTTGTTCGTTCGGTTAATCAGCTGCCATACAGACGCAAGCGCTACCGAAAATTCCATTTTTTCCATCGCTTCTTCATATTGCTTCACTACTTCTTTTGCCGTTTCGGCAAGATCGTTGTCAAATGCCGTTTTTGCTCCGCAATACGGTGGAATAATGCCATCAAAATATTTTTCCACCATCGCTACCGTGCGATGTAACAAGTTCCCTAAGTCGTTTGCTAAGTCATAGTTAATGCGTTCGACAAATCCTTCTGGAGTAAATACGCCGTCAGAACCAAACGGAACTTCACGAAGCAAATAATAACGAAGCGCGTCTAACCCATAGCGGTCAATTAATGTAACAGGGTCAACGACATTTCCTTTTGATTTGGACATTTTTCCGTCTTTCATTAACAGCCAGCCGTGCGCAAACACTTTTTTCGGCAGCGGCAAATCAAGCGCCATTAACATAATTGGCCAATAAATGGTATGGAAGCGGACGATTTCTTTTCCGACTAAATGAACATCCGCCGGCCAATATTTGCGAAACTTCTCATCATCATCAGTACCGTAACCTAACGCCGTAATATAGTTTGTAAGCGCGTCAATCCAGACATAAATGACGTGTTTTGGATCACCAGGAACTTTAATGCCCCAGTCAAACGTTGTGCGTGACACAGCTAAATCTTCCAGCCCTGGTTTAATAAAGTTGTTAATCATTTCATTTTTGCGCGACTCCGGCTGGATGAACTCCGGATTTTCTTCATAGTATTGCAAAAGACGATCGACATATTTGCTCATTCTAAAGAAATACGATTCTTCTTTCACTTTCTCTACCGGACGGCCACAATCCGGGCAGTTTCCATCAACGAGCTGTCGCTCAGTATAAAATGATTCGCACGGTGTACAATACCATCCTTCGTATTCACCTAAATAAATATCACCTTGTTCGACAAGACGCGCAAAAATTTTCTCTACTACTTTTTTATGACGTTCTTGCGTCGTACGGATGAAGTCATTATAAGAAATATCAAGCTTTTTCCACAATTTTTGGATGCCTTCGACAATTTCATCGACATATTGTTGCGGGGTTACTCCTTTTTCTTCCGCTTTGCGCTGAATTTTTTGTCCATGTTCGTCCGTGCCGGTCAAATACATGACATCATAACCGCGCAGGCGTTTATAGCGCGCCATCGCATCCCCCGCTACAGTCGTATAGGCGTGACCGATATGCAGATTCCCGCTCGGATAGTAAATCGGGGTCGTAAGATAAAACGTCTTTTTCTCCATCTTCATACCTCCCTACTCTGTTAGAACAAAAGCCCCCGCCCGACGGACGAGAGCGATGTTACTTCTATTTTACATAATTTTTTCATTCTACAAAAACATCTATTTCTCCTGTGAGAAAAAAATATACATCATACGTATAAAACTACGTCATATTTCGATAAAAATCAGCGAATTAATTATAGGAGGATAAGTATAAACAAAATAGCGATTGCACTGCCTAGCAGGCGGGTTATGCAACTTGTTACTTTTTTAGGACAAAACGGAATGTCATTGTGCACAGCCATCTTTTTCGAAATAATAATATACATTTTTTTAAAATTTTACATATAAAAGGATTGACGTATAATGGAAACGCTGATATGATTAGGATGTAGGAATTTTGTCGAATATTGACGAATAAATCCTAGCAAAATAAAAAACTATTTTTATGGAGAGGGGAAGCGTTTTATGAAATCAACAGGCATTGTCCGCAAAGTTGATGAGTTAGGCCGTGTCGTAATTCCGATTGAATTACGCCGTACGTTAGATATTGCCGAAAAAGACGCATTGGAAATCTACGTAGACGACGACCGCATCATTTTGAAAAAATATAAACCAAATATGACATGTGTCGTCACTGGCGAAGTTTCTGATGACAATTTCAAATTAGCCGGCGGTAAAATCATTTTAAGCCGTGAAGGCGCGGAAATTCTTTTAAAAGAGATCCAAGAACAGTTGCAACAATCGGCTGGCAATAACGATAAATAAAAGAGTTTCTCTAGCTTCTGAGAAACTCCTTTTTTTTACTCGTTATGATATTGTTGATAGACATCGCGTTTCGACATGTTTCGATCTTTTGCTGTCTGTTTAATCGCCTCTTTTGTCGAAAATCGTTTTTCCCTTATATAATATTCCACATGCTCTACTAATGTCAGCGAATGCCACCAGGCTTCTTTCTCGCCATCCACTTCCTGTGTCCCTTCAATAATCAAGCAAAATTCCCCGCGAATTTCATTCGTTTCCGCCCATTCCACCATCTCGCTCAAATTGCCGCGAATGAACTCCTCAAACCGTTTCGTCAGCTCACGGCAGATGACGGTGCGGCGTTCACCAAACACTTCATACATCATAGTAAGCGTTTCTTTTAGGCGATGGGGGGCTTCATAAAAAACCATCGTTTCGCGAACCGTTTTTAATGATTCCAACTGCCGCTTTTTTTCTTTCTTCGCGCGCTCGAGAAAACCGAAAAAATAAAAATGATCGGTCGGCAGCCCCGACGCAACAAGCGCGGTTAAAGCTGCGTTGGCGCCGGGAAGCGGAACAACGGCACACTGCTCTTGGAGCGCAGACACAATCAGTTCATAGCCTGGGTCGGAAATTCCCGGCATCCCAGCATCGCTGACAAGCGCTACCGATTTTCCTTCTTTCAGCCGCGCGACAATTTGCGGTCCGCTCGTGTATTTATTATGTTCATGGTAACTTATCACTGGTGTGTGGATGTCAAAATAATTGAGCAGCTTTTTCGTTTGCCGCGTATCTTCCGCTGCGATCATATCCACTTCTTTCAAAACGCGCACCGCCCGAAACGTCATATCTTCGAGATTGCCGATCGGCGTCGGAACAATATACAGTGTTCCCTTATCTTTATGCTCTGTAAAGCTTTTTTGCTGCCAAAGCATGTCCTTCTGCTCCTTTACGATGGGATAATACCGTATAATATTTGCTTCACTTCATCGGTATATTCATTATTGTCATTATACACCACCAGCGGCGGTAACACTTTCAAATCCGGATTTCCGTCTTTGATCCCTTCCACTAAAATCGTATTGGCCTCTTTTCCCATTTTCGGATAGACAAAGCGCAGCCGTTTCGGCTCCAATCGGTGCTTACGCATCAAGGTAATTAAATCAAGTAGGCGCCCTGGGCGGTGCACAAACGCCGCTTTCCCGCCTTGCTTTAACAGCTGGCTGCTTATGCGAATCACATCTTCAAGCGTACAATAAATTTCATGACGGGCAATCGCCAAATGAATATTTTTGTTCATTTCCTCCGCACTAACTGTCGGAAAGTAAGGAGGATTGCACGTCACCACGTCGTATTTGCTATATCCTAACTGTTTAGGCGCTTCTTTAATATCGCCGTGAATAATTTCTATCTGTTTTTCCAAGCCATTATATTGCACGCTCCTCTTTGCCATATCGCAAAGCCGTTCTTGAATTTCGATGCCAATAATTTTTCCTTTTGTTCTCCTGCTTAGTAATAAAGGAATCACGCCATTTCCCGTACATAAATCGACAATGTGCCCCTTTTGAATCGGCATATAGGCAAACTTGGCCAGCAGCACCGCATCGAGCGAAAAGGAAAATACCGACGGGCTTTGAATAATGCGGATCTCCTCGTTTAAAAGATAATCAAGCCTCTCATCTTCATATAATTCGACCATCATCTATCCTCCCTACGTTCCAAAAAAATAACCTCTCCGGAATGGAAAGGCTACAACCTATACTTATTTTTTATTTAAAAAGGATAAGCAAAACAGACAATCTCCTTCTTTTCGGACGCTTCCATAATGGACATGACAAATATGAAACCCTTCCTGATAAAGACGCGCCAAATTATCATACCCTTCGCCGATATCAATCAGTTTACGTTCATGACCATGCTTATGATCTTTACGCTTTTCCTCCGTCCATTCATTAGCCATTTGTTCAAGCCGCCGGCGCAGATGCGCATTTTCAATTTGTAAATGGTGATTTTCCTCAAGCAATTGTGCTACATATTCTTTTAATTGCACAAGCTGGCGGTATAAATGGCTAAGCTGTTCTTCCATGCTTGTTACAGATTGAAAAATCTCTTTCTTATCCACATTGCCCACCCCAATTAATCTGCGGCTCGAATTGACAGAGTTCCATCTTTCATCAATTCATCGAGCGTATATTCCACGACTCGTCCATGCTCGGACAGCTCTACTTGTAACAATCGTTCCAAAATATTTAATCCAATCACTTTGCCAAGACCGTGCGGAGTTTCCACATATTCGCCTAAATCAGGGAGCTGTTCTTTTGCTGTTTCGTACTCCTCGTTTTCGTATTTTAAGCAGCACATCAAGCGACCGCAGAGGCCGGAAATTTTTGTCGGATTGAGCGATAAATTTTGATCTTTTGCCATTTTAATGGAGACGGGATCAAAATCGCCTAAAAACGTGGAACAGCACAGCATTCTTCCGCACGGACCGATTCCACCCAGCATTTTTGCTTCATCGCGCACGCCAATTTGCCGCAGTTCGATGCGCGTGCGGAAAATAGCTGCTAAATCCTTTACAAGCTCGCGGAAATCAACGCGTCCGTCTGCGGTAAAATAGAAAATCACTTTATTGCGGTCAAACGTATATTCCACATCGACTAGCTTCATTTCCAACCCGTGCTCTTCCACTTTTTTCAGACAAATATCATACGCTTCGCGCGCCGCTTTTTTATTTTCTTCGACAATCCATTTATCTTTCGCATCGGCGATGCGGATCACTTTTTTCAGCGGCAGCACGATGTCATTTTCATCGACTTGCTTATTGCTGATGACTACTTTTCCGTATTCAATTCCACGCACGGTTTCTACAATAACAAACTCCCCGGCAGGAATAATTAGCTCTCCAGGGTCAAAATAATAAATTTTCCCTGCTTTTTTAAAACGGACACCGACGACATTATACAAACGCTTTTCCCTCCTTTAAATCAAGAATGAGTTGCTCCATTAAAAGTGGTACGCTCATATTCGTTGTATTTAAACGCGCTTTCGCCTGTAAAATAATCTCCATGCTTTGAATGATCTGCCGCTGGGAGCAAGCAAGCGCCCATTGCTGCAAATCGTCGATCTTATCTCGGTACACAACGTAATCCGATTGCCCTAATTGTATATGCAACATATCTTTATATATATATAAAAGCAAATCCAGCCCTAAATCGATTTGTTGCTTTTCCTGAAAGTGCGGAACCCACTGATCGTGAAGGAAAAAAAGAGCCTGCAAATCGTTTTTCTTTAACATTTCATATAATTGTAACACTATTTTTCGCGCTTGCGCAAACCAACTATCTCGGCTTAATTCAAGCGCTTCATCATAATTGTTTGTCACATGGGCGGCAAGAAAAGCCATATGAGGCGGAATTTGCTGCCCTATTAAATCATTGGCAAGCAAAGCAGGCGGTAGCGGTTGAAACGAAAATACTTGACAGCGGGAAATGATCGTTTCCAACATGCGATGATATTGCTCCGTCAGCAAAATCGCCACTGTTCCCGGACGGGGCTCTTCTAAAAATTTCAGCAAACTGTTCGCCGCACTCGTGGTCATTTGATCAGCGTGTTCAATAATATATAGTTTTTTATCGGCCTCCATCGCCGTTTTCGTAAATTCCTGCTGTAACAGTTCAATTTGTTCTTTTTTAATCGATTGTCCATCCGGCACAATAACATGAACATCCGGATGGTTTCCCGAATCGATGCGGCGGCAGTTTCGACATTCATTACAAGGTTTTATTCCCAACGGATACAAGCAAAACAAACTTTTCGCCAACAAAAGGCTTACCGCTTTTTTCCCGGTTCCACGCTGTCCTTCAAATAAGTAAGCGTGGGAAACTCTTCCTTTTTCAAGACTTTTGGTAAGCATTTTTACTACAACAGGCTGGTATTGTTCAAGCTGTTCCCACTGCATCGTCATCGTCATCACTCACTTATTTCCTTTATCATTATTCTACCATGTCCTGTTCTTCCTATCATGTTTTGTTTCATGGAAATGCCACTGTTATCTTCCTTCTATTCGCTTCATTACCGCCGTTACGGTCATGGCAAATACTTCGTCAACCGGTTTGGAAGCATCAATGGTAACAATCCGCTCAGAAAACCGCTCCGCCAGCTTTAAATATCCTTCCCGTACCTTATAATGAAAGGACAAGCTTTCCATATCGAGCCGGTTTATTTCTCGTTGCTTATTTTTTTGAATTCTCTCCAGCCCGATTTTCGGATCAATATCAAAATAAATAGTTAGCGATGGAAAATATCCATCAATCGCGAATTGGTTGATTTGCAATACTTCGTCCACACCCAATCCTCTAGCAAATCCTTGATACACTAAAGAACTGTCAACAAACCGGTCGCACAACACAATATTGCCAGCCTCGACCGCGGGAATAATTTTTTCTAAAAGATGCTGCCTTCTCGCTGCGGCATAAAGAAGTGCTTCGGTACGTCCGTCCATTTCGGTATGGTCTGGATTTAAAATAATCGAGCGGATGGCCTCCGCAATGCGCACTCCCCCTGGTTCTCTTGTCGACAGCACAGCAAATCCCTTTTCCCGTAAAAATGTTTCTATTTTCGCAATCATCGTCGTTTTTCCTGCACCGTCAGGTCCTTCAAACGAAAAAAAGCATCCTTTCATATGCTACATCTCCTTTATTTTACAAGTTCATACACTTCTATTTGCTGAGTGGATAAATGCTTTCCGCCTTGAAAGCGCGCATGGTAACGTTTTAGCTGTTTAATTTGTTCGATATGTTCCTTGCAAATCCGTTCCCCTATCCATAACAGCGGCACTCCGGGCGGATAAGGTATAATCGTTTCCGCAGCGATATATCCTTCCGCATTTTTTAAATCTACTACTTTTTTCGGCAACGTTTGCAGTTCCTTATACGAAATCGCCTCAGTAGATGGTAAAAACGAGAAAGAACGAAACGAATGTAACAGCTGTTCACTATAATGTAATCCGCGAAACGCCCGTTGTATTTTCTCGACCACTTGCTCCATCTGTTCGATCACAGCAAGCGGATAGACAAGCAAAACATTAAACGGATCGGCAAGCTCGGCAAAAATTCCTTCTCGCTCTAATCGTTGCTGCAGTTCATAGCCTGACAACTTGCTCCGCGTTTGCAGCGTAATTTTCAGCAAATCAGTCTGTACAAGCGGCTGGCGCGAATGCACGATGGCAATCCCTTCAATCGCAGCTAAAGCATCTTTAAAACGTCTAATTTGTTCAGCCACCTTTTTTACATCGTCTTTTGTCAAACAAGCAATATAGCTTCTTGCCAAATCCAGCGATGCCATAATCGGATAAGATGGGCTGCTCGATTGAAATACTTGCAAAAAATATTTCAGTTTTTCTTTATCGACCAATGAACTATTGAAATGTAAATACGAACCCATTGTCATAGCTGGCAACGTTTTATGAGCCGACTGAACCACTACATCCGCTCCGCACTCAACCGCTGTTTTCGGAAAAGGATGGCCGAGAATAAAATGGGCGCCGTGCGCTTCATCGACAAGCACAGGAATGCGGTAGCGATGCGCGAGATTGACGACTTCGGTAAGATCAACGGCCATGCCGTAATAATTGGGATTGGTTAATACTAGCGCCGCGGCATCTGGATGAAGCTCGAGCGTCTTTTTTATCGTGTCATAGGCTACATAAGAAGCAACACGAACATCTTCATCAAATTCGGGGGAAAGAAAAACAGGAATAGCCCCTGCTAACTGAAGCGCATGCATCACCGACTTATGGCAATTGCGCTGTACAATGACTTTCTTTTTTTCCCCACAAGCAGCGAAAATCATCGCCAAATTTCCAGCTGTAGAACCGTTCACAAGAAAAAACGTCTCTTCTACATTATACAGTTTTGCCGCTAGCAACTGTGCCTCGGCAATAACTGATTCCGGATGATGCAAATCATCTAATCCGGTTAACTCCGTAGCATCCAGTTTTAATAATGGTTCATAATCATTTCTTGCGTTTGCCGGAAATACAAAACCGTATTTATGACCTGGCACATGAAAGGATAACGGATGAATGGCATTATGACGTTTTAGCGCGGTATATAAAGGGGTTTTCCCTTGGTCCATAAACAATCCTCTTTTCTTTCCAAGGTCATTTTTTGATCGCTTTTCATCAACAACAAAATATATATTAACACTAACAAACCGCCTTGAATAGAAGCAGACAAAAAGAGATAACTTTCCGATTGATTCATAGCAAGCGAACATGGCGGCATAATAAAAACAGGCCCCATATTAATAGGACCTTACGAATATATTTCAGAAGATATGATTTTCTTTAACTGTTTTACGTAAAATCTATATTTCGGATCGGCTGTATCAGTCTGAACCATTGCTTTTTCACAGTCTAGACAAAGAAATCGGTCAAAAATGTGAATGCCTTCTTGTTTTGGCTGCTCACAAACGATACATACCTTTTCCATGTCATCTTTGCTAGTAATGGACGTCCCCACCTTCTCCACCTCCCACCCATTATTTTCCCCACATTAATAAGTTTCTATACTAATAGATCATTATATGCATTGAGAAAGTTATAACATGATGGAAAACACCATATGTCTTTCCGGCAGTTTAAGTTTAATAGAGGAGAAAAATAAAAACAGCCAATTAAGCATTACGCCTAATCAGCTGTTTCGGCAACAATTGCCTAGCAACGACCTACTCTTGCAGGGGCGCTGGCCCCAACTACCATCGGCGCTGGAGAGCTTAACTTCCGTGTTCGGGATGGGAACGGGTGTTTCCTCTCCGCCATTGTCACTAGGCAAGTTGTTCAATTGACATAAATAATTTATATTCATCTGATCGATTTTGTCAAGAAGAAGTTCATTCCTTCAAAACTAGATAACCGTCTGTTGGGAAGAAGCCTGGCGCCTGTGCGCTGTCTAGCTCCGGACGCCATCGGCTCGCGACGCTTCGGTCCCGTTGCGGCGGCGACAGCCTCCTCACGGGCCCCTCCAGCGCACCTCGCCGATAGGCGGGCGTCCTCCGCTTTTCTGATGTCTAGCTCCGGCTCCTAGCCCCTTGGGTCGCTTCAGACCTGCTGTGGCGGCGACAGCCTCCTTGCAGGTCTTCCAGCGCCCAGCGGGGCTAACCAATCGCCTGCGCTTTTCGTGGTTAAGTCCTCGATCGATTAGTATCCGTCAGCTGCACGTGTCGCCACGCTTCCACCTCGGACCTATCGACCTCGTCATCTTCGAGGGATCTTACTCGCTTACGCGATGG
>NZ_JBXUJJ010000016.1:0-53577 GCF_059115485.1 Parageobacillus sp. NEAU-HV-2 | reverse complement strand
TCTGCCGCTATCCAGGAGCTTACAGACGAACTGCTTCATTGGCTTCGCCGCTATGAGGAAAAGCTGAATGAAGCGGAGGAACTGCTGTATCGAACAGCCGCGGCAATGCGCCAGGCGGACCAAACGCTTGCCGATAATATGAGAGAATTCGGTCTGGAGCTTCTTGGCTGGTATGATGTGCAGCGATTGTTTGGAGAATACGATCCAGTGACTGGAGAACGGATTTCAGGATGGGGCCGACTGCTTGCGGGAGGAATGTTATTGGCTTCTTTTCTTCCTCCGGTCAAAGGAGCAGGCATCGCCGGCAAAGCGGGGATCAAAGGAGCGAAAGCAGCAGCGGATGTTTCCAAATTAGTCTCGCAAACGAGACATGTTCTCCGCTATGATAAAATTATGCCTGCCCTTCAAGCGGTGTACCGCCAAGCCGTAAAAGCGCCGATTAGCAATACGATCCGCTCGTTCAAAAAGCAATGGGACGACCTTCTTGATAGCGTTCCATCTGTTCAATGGCAGCCGGCATTTGCCGGGATAGGGCCAGTGTCAAGGACAGGGATACAGGAGACCGCGGAAGAAGCCACCAGCTCCGTGCGCTTTTCGATGAGTAAAGCAGTGGATGGGATGGTAGATAACGGGAATGCTATAGGTGATAGATTAGTAAAAAATAAGGCAGATATCATAGCAGAAAGAGCAAAAAATCTTGATTTAACCCCAAGGGAAACACCGTATAAGATTATGGGTAGTAAGAAAATGAAGATATTAAATGAAAAGGTCAAAAATAGAACAATAACACGAGAGGAATGGAAACAATTAGAATGGAATAAGAGGTTTAAACGAAGAAGGGATAGGGGTGTAGATAATTTTTGGGAACAAGAAAAAGTTCGGGTAATGAACGGTAATTCAACTAGAAATTGGACACCAGAACAAATCAAAGACATTTTGAATGGAAATATACCAAAACACAATGGTAAGCCTATCATTGGTCATCATACATATAGTGCTTCTAAGTATCCACAAATAGCTGACAAAGGGGAAATTATTTACCCAGTTACTTTTAGAGAACACTTGTATCGTTGGCATGGTGGTAATTATCGAGATAGTCTTCCTGGGAGACCAATAAACGATTCAATTCCAAATGATTTTTAATCGTTGATATTGGAAGGAGGTTAATGAATTGTCAAAAATACTAGTATTACTAGACAAAAATACTGTTCAAACAAAGCATTTAGCAATGGTAAAAAAATATACTAATTTAGGTCTTGGTGATATAAAAAATAGAATAGAGAATAGTAGTCCCATTTTTGAATGTGACTTATTCAAAGATGAGGATGATGACGCTAAACTTGAGAAACTCATTACTGATTTAAAAAATAATGGAGTGAAGATAAAAATTTACGAAGAAGAAATATCGAGTGATAAGGAAGTTTCTATTAAGTATTTAATGAACAGGTTAAACAGATTTAAAGAAATTCAAGCTCAAAATGAGTTGTTAGATGACCTTATGTACGGCGATGATTGATACTCCTATAGATCACCCCAAACGAGTAATTACTCGTCTGGGGTTTTTATTTGCTTAACCGCTTTACAATGTAATAATAGTACACATTGAAGTAACGTGTGCGTCCATCTGCATATTTACACTATCGCGGATGATCCTTCTTATTAGCGAAGCAGGAAAATCCTCCAAATTGGCACAAGATAAGAGAAGTTGTAATGATTGCGATTCGAGTCAAGCCAGAAGAGCTGGAAGTAGTAGCAAAACATATCCCCGATGCGGAAGACGCCTGCTGTCGCGCACGGACCTCGCTTTCCTGGGAACTCCCCTCTTTAGTGATGGAGATTACCGGCATCGGTTCTGCCGCTATCCAGGAGCTTACAGACGAACTGCTTCATTGGCTTCGCCGCTATGAGGAAAAGCTGAATGAAGCGGAGGAACTGCTGTATCGAACAGCCGCGGCAATGCGCCAGGCGGACCAAACGCTTGCCGATAATATGAGAGAATTCGGTCTGGAGCTTCTTGGCTGGTATGATGTGCAGCGATTGTTTGGAGAATACGATCCAGTGACTGGAGAACGGATTTCAGGATGGGGCCGACTGCTTGCGGGAGGAATGTTATTGGCTTCTTTTCTTCCTCCGGTCAAAGGAGCAGGCATCGCCGGCAAAGCGGGGATCAAAGGAGCGAAAGCAGCAGCGGATGTTTCCAAATTAGTCTCGCAAACGAGACATGTTCTCCGCTATGATAAAATTATGCCTGCCCTTCAAGCGGTGTACCGCCAAGCCGTAAAAGCGCCGATTAGCAATACGATCCGCTCGTTCAAAAAGCAATGGGACGACCTTCTTGATAGCGTTCCATCTGTTCAATGGCAGCCGGCATTTGCCGGGATAGGGCCAGTGTCAAGGACAGGAATACAGGAGACTGTGGAAGAAACCACCAGTTCCGTGCGCTTTTCGATGAGTCAAGTCGGGGATGGAGTGATTGAGAATGGAACGGGTGGTGTTGCCAAGGGTACGGGTAAACCTTTACAAAAACATCATTATGCTACTAATAAAAGTAAAAAATATACTCCACAAATAGAGGCTATAACGAAAAAATACGGACTAGATTTGGATGACGTTTGGAATATAGAATTACTACCACATCAGGGAAGACATCCAAATGCTTATCACGAGTATGTGTTAAGCAATATTAGAACTTTTGATAAAATAGCTAAGGGGGATAAAAGGAAATTTTTGAGATTATTCGAACAATTAAAACAGGAAATTAGAAAGAACCCGGAGATGCTTTATAAAGATTATTGGAGGAAGAAATAATGAGATTTTATAAGTTGCTAATGGATGATAGTGATGATAGAGATGTAGTAGCATACTGTATAGATACAAAGGGATTTGAACAATATGAATTATCGGAAGGGAAGTATATTCATAATTGGAATAGCGACATCACCTTTTACTTTGACCCTAAAGAAGGAGAAAGATTAACAGATTATTTAGCAAACAATTTAGGGTGGTTTATAGTTTCTGAAAGATTTAAAACGATTTTAGAGGAAGTAGATGATGGTATACAATATCTGCCTATAAATGTAGTGAATAAAGGTGAAAACAAAATTTTAAAAGGTTTTTCAGTAGCTAACATTTTGAATGTTGTTGATGCATTAAACTTAGAAAATTCAGATTATAGTGTATTTGAACTTGATGGTGAAAGTATATATAGTATAAAAAAATATGCTTTATGTAAGGAGGCGATACAATCAAAGCATATTATTAAACTCAAGGGTGATGAAATTCCAATATTCATATCAGAAGAACTTAGAGAATTAATAGAGGAAAATAATATAACAGGATGTGACTTTTTAGAAGTTAAAGTAATCTAAATATAGGTATTTTATACGGAAATAAGGCTCTGACTCATGGACGAACAGTGACAGGCACTGTTTGCTATGAAAAAGAGGAAGGAATACGGCCTTCCTCGTTTTTTGCTATGATTTTAAGCCTTTTGGTGTTACTTTATTTTCTAGCTTCCGCAATAAAAGATCAAATAAAATCGCTAAAATCGCTGCTGGGATGGCACCGGCCAAAATCAAATTTTTATCGGCGATCCGCAGTCCGCGGTCAATGAGATCGCCTAAGCCGCCGGCGCCGATAAAGGTTGCGAGCGCCGCCACGCCGATCGTCAAGACAGTAGCCGTTCGTACGCCTGCCATAATCACTGGCAAGGAAAGGGGGAGCTCGACCATCCATAAAATTTGCCGCGATGTCATTCCCATTCCTCGGCCGGCATCGACAAGCGCGGGATCGACGCCAAGGATGCCTGTGTACGTATTGCGCAAAATCGGAAGCAGTGCATATAACGTTAACGCAATAATAGCCGGCAGTTTCCCGATTCCAAAGATCGGAAGCATAAATCCTAACAAAGCGAGGCTTGGAATCGTTTGAATAATAGCAGCGATGCCAATGATCGGTTCAGCCAGTTTTTTATATCTTGTCAGGACAATGCCAAGCGGAACAGCGACTAAAATCGCAATGATCATTGCGATTCCGGAAAGCAAAATATGTTCTTGGAAAGCGATCCAAATCTCTTGTTTTCGTTCTATCAATGTGTTTAGCAAATCCATTTCTCATCCCACCTTCACGGTTGCTTTTGAAACTCCCATTCCGCCAGCCCGCGCATCATGCTCGATCTCGTGATGACGCCGACAAGACGATCCCCGTCCAATACAGGGATGGCGCTGACGTTCCGTTGCTGGAAAATTTCCGCGACGTCCGTCACATCAGCATCCTTTGTTAGTGTCGTCACATCGAAATCAGTGATGTCGACCACAAGGAGATGTTCCTGATGATAATGTTTTTCTAGTTCTTTTAATGTCACGACACCAAGAAAGGATTGCTTTTTATCCGTAACGATTAAGCTGTCTACTTTTTTCTCTTTCATAAACCGGAAGGCCTCGGCCAATCCGCGCTTCGGCGATACCGTGGCAATGGAATGGGACATTAAGTCTTCCGCCGTCGGCACGGCTGTCTTTCTTTGTGCCAGACGGTTCTCTCCAATAAAGTCGCGCACGAATGAGTTGACAGGCCGGCGCAAAATTTGATCCGGCGTAGCAAATTGCACGATTTCCCCGTCTTTCATAATCGCAATGCGGTTGGCAATTTTAATTGCTTCATCCATATCATGGGTGACAAACACAATTGTCTTTTGAATTTCTTCCTGCAATTTTAAAATATCCTCTTGCAGCTGTTCACGGCTGATCGGATCGAGCGCGCTAAACGGCTCATCCATCAAAATGATGTCAGGCTCTGCGGCAAGGGCACGAATAACGCCGACCCGCTGCTGCTGGCCACCGCTAAGTTCCGATGGGTAGCGATGTTTAAACGTCGCTGGATCTAATCCGACAAGATCGAGCAGTTCGTCAACCCGTTTTTGATAGGCGGACGGCTCCCATTTTTTCAGTTTCGGCACTAAAGCGATATTTTCCGCAATCGTCATATGAGGGAACAGCCCGATTTGCTGGATGACATAGCCAATGTTGCGTCGCAATTCCACTGGATTCATTTTTGCAATGTCCTGCCCGTCAATGTATATCGTTCCAGACGTCGGTTCAATCAGGCGGTTAATCATCCGCATCGTCGTCGTTTTTCCGCATCCGCTTGGCCCGATTAAAGTGACCAATTCTCCTTTTTGAATTTCGAGATTAATATTTTTTAATGCGACAAAACCGTCGTCATATTGTTTCCATACGTTTTCAAAGCGAATCATCTTCATCCCACCTTTGCTATGAGAAAACATTAATCTATCAATCCTTCTGCTTTCAAAAAGTCAATGGCCACTTGTTTTGGACTTTTTCCTTCCATATTTACTTGCGCGTTGAGTTCCATCATTTTTTCATCAGTTAAAACACCTTCGAGTTTATTCAAAGCTTTCTCCAATCTAGGGTTGGCATCAAGCGCTTCTTGACGGATAATCGGCACAGCGTGATAAGGCGGGAAGTAGTGTTTGTCATCTTTCAGCACAACGAGGTTGTATTTTTTAATGCGTGCATCGGTCGTATAGGCGGTAATGATATCGATATCGCCGTTTTTTGCCGCTTCATACTGCAAGTCAGGATCGATGTTGGTAGTTTTCTTAAACTTAAAGCCGTATGTCTCAACTAACCCGTCATACCCGTCGCTCCGCTCAAAAAATTCCGCATCGGAGCCGAATACAAGCTGATCAGATTTCTTGGCGAGGTCGGAGTACGTTTTTACGCCCAGTTTGTCGGCAAGTTCTTTGCGCATTGCGAGGGCGTAAGTGTTGTTAAAGCCGAGCGGCTTCAGCCATGTGATGTTAAACTTTTCTTTATACTGCTTTTTCGTTTCTTCATAAATTTCTTCCGGTGTTTTCGATGGGTCGTATTTGTTTTTTAAGATGTTTAAGTAACCAGTACCCGTATATTCCACGTATAAATCGACATCTCCCTTTTCAATGGCTTGCTGCAGCATAAACGCGCCGCCCAAACTATCTTCCACTTCCACGTCTAAATCAGTGTTCGCCTTCAAATATTCAGCAAGCAAGTGGGTTAAAATCACCTGTTCGGTAAACTTTTTGCCCGCAACAACAATTTTCCCTTTCTCCGCTTTTTCGCCAGCTCCGCAGGCGGTTAAAGTGAATAGCATGGCAGCGGATAAAAATAGAAACAGGCATTTTCGCAATGAAATTCCTCCTTTATGTTATTGTGCATACGTTATTGATATAGATTGTGCTGAAGTGATGTGCAGTGGCAAGGAGAGGCCATAAAATGGGAATAACGGGTGAAAACAGTTGTAATAATATCGTATCGTCAATTGGATGTTGTTTACAAGTTTGGTATAGAGCTATATCTTTGCATATTTACGGATTTGCCATACTGACTCAGGAGCAGATTCCGTATTCTTAGAAATGCTCCGATATACTCCCGTATCCTTAAAATTCGATAGGAATTATGGGGAAGAAAACAAACATAAAATAAGGGATGGCAGCACAAAATGTGAAAATGCCATCCCGAGTTTGTTGGCAACTTTTATCATTCTTGATCCATCAATCGTCGGCCATTCTTTGCCATACGTGTATGTAAAAATAAAGCGGCATGGCGCCTAGAAGCGTCATACCGCTTACAACATTTTACGGGCTAACTAACCGTTGCAACACGCTTTCGACTTTAAAAACGCGGTTGTTGAGAACTTGTATGCCGGATTCATGGTCACGGAGAATCGGGAGGACTTGATCGTCAAGCATGGTGGTAAGATGGGTGGCTTTTCCTTTCAGCTCGTGGATATCAAGAGAGAGTGCGTCATACTTTGCGGTGAGGACTTCCTGACCATGGCGGACAGCTTCGGTGATCGCTTTTGTTTCGCTGATTTTTTCGTCGAGAACAACGATGGAGTTTTCTACGTTTGTTAAGCGTTCTTTCACGACGGTCATGTCTTTTTCCAAGGCGGACAATCGTTCTTCCATGTTGGATACTCGACCTTCGAGATTAGACAATCGTTCTTCAACGGCAGACACTCGCCCTTCAACGGCGGTCAACCGTTCTTCAACAGCAGACACCCGCTCCTCAACGACAGTCAACCGCTCTTCGACACGACTCATCCGCTTTTCCAATTTGTCGACACGACTGCTTAACGTTTGGATGTCGTTGCGCGTGAGTTTTACCTCTTGGAGAATTTCTTGCAGCAGCGTCTCTACCATGTTTTCACCTGGTTACTAAAATCTATAAAAATCGACTCATCGCGATGGAACCAGGAAACATCGCTTGCCGCCCGGATTCTCACCGAGTTCCATCAGGAAGGGAATCCCCTTGTCATTCACCTGTTGTGAAAGACACCCCGTGGCTCGCTGTCAGCGACGGCATCTGTCGTGCACCATTCCTTCCATCGGTCAGTACACGACAACGATTTTAGCAACCGAGTCTACACCTCCTTTATCCCTCATTATACATCAAACATTCCGACAAACTCTATGTCGAATGGAATAGGTTTTTAGTATATTTATTGTAAATAATTGGATACAATAAAAGTTAAATGAATTGTTAAACTAAAGAGTTTCATCTTGCCTCGACGAAAGAGG
This sequence comes from Parageobacillus sp. NEAU-HV-2, assembly GCF_059115485.1. Taxonomy (NCBI): domain Bacteria; kingdom Bacillati; phylum Bacillota; class Bacilli; order Caryophanales; family Anoxybacillaceae; genus Parageobacillus; species Parageobacillus sp. NEAU-HV-2. The sequence continues at coordinate 46,001 of NZ_JBXUJJ010000016.1, read as the reverse complement.
ATGTCAGAATTATCTAAAAAAACGAAACGGATAGGTGGTTGTCCCTTAAAACTAACAGGAGGAATAAAGGGATGAGAAAAAAGATTCGGGAATTAGGTATCGAAATTGGATCGATGGAAACGGGAAAACACAATCAAATTACTGATGTTCCCGGAGTTAAGGTAGGACATGTAACATTAAAGAAAGAATTGGATGAAAAGACGGTCATTCGAACAGGAGTTACAGCTATTCTTCCTCATGGGGATAATATTTTTTTAAAAAAGGTGCCTGCTTCGTGTTTTGTTTTAAATGGATTTGGGAAAACAGCGGGATTAGTTCAAGTGGAAGAGCTAGGGGTTATAGAATCACCGATTATGCTTACGAATACGTTCAGTGTGGGCACAGTCTGGCAAGGGACATTGGAATATTTAATGGAACAAAATCCAGAAATAGGAGATACGACTAGTTCAGTGAATATCGTAGTAGGTGAATGCAATGACAGCTATCTAAACACGGTTCATTTTCCTGCCATCGAAAAAGAACATGCAAAACTAGCGATAGAGCGGGCTGTTTTTCATGTCGAAGAAGGTGCGGTAGGCGCAGGCACTGGTACGATGTGTTTCGGCTATAAAGGGGGAATTGGCAGTTCTTCGCGAATCATCTGTGGAGGGAATTACAGCGTTGGAGCATTGGTTCTCAGCAATTTTGGCAAAAGGGAAGAGTTGCGCATTGCACAATATCGAAAACCCTCATTTGATGAAACAGAAATTCCGGCTGGTTCTATTATGATTATTGTTGCGACAAATGCACCTTTGAGTGCTCGTCAGTTGAAGCGGCTGGCAAAACGGGCAGCCTTCGGGCTTGCTCGGACGGGAAGCCATATTCACCATGGAAGCGGAGATATCATCATCGCGTTTTCGAACGGATACACTATCCATCACTTTTCCGAGTCATCTTATTATCAGCTTCCGCCGCTCATCCGCGATGATGATCCATTGATGAATGAGCTGTTTCAAGCAGCCATCGAGTCAACGGAAGAAGCTATCTTAAATTCATTGACAATGGCAGAAACGACAACCGGGCGGAACGGGCGAATTGGCGAAGGCATTCCTTATGATATTTTCAAAAAAGGATATAAATAATGAAGTAGAATTTGCCGTCAGGTTATTGGAAACATACGTGGGCAGAGCATAAACTTGTTGAAGAGTGAAAAGAAATTAAGATATGAATACGTCCTTTTTCCTTTTATCATAAATGATATTTTATGAAAAGGTTTTGGGTGCTGCTTTAGAAAGAAACAGATGCCATTCTAATTTTTAGGGAAAGCAGGGAAACAATGCGATTGACGATTACAATGAGTGGACGTGATCATACGATTACACTTCCACTACATTATCAACAACAACTGCAAGGGTTATTGTATCGTTCTTTGCAAAATCCAACATTCGCTCATTTTTTGCATGAAATCGGATTCCATAAGGAGAAGCGGTCGTTTAAGCTCTTTACGTTTAGCCGCCTTTTCGGTTCCCATCAATTAGATCAAAAGCGTAAAACGATCACGTTTTACGATGAGTTTCATTGGCATATCGGCACCGTATTGCCGGAATTGACGCAAGAGCTTAGGGAATATTTATTACTCTGTTCGGATGTGCAACTTGGTGGGCAGGCGGTAGAGGTGAAACGAATTGATGTGGACAACCGTGAAATCAAAGGGAGAGAGATTGAAATAGAGATGTTGTCGCCTTTAACCGTTTACAGCACGTATGAAACAGTGGATAGAAGAAAAAGAACACAGTTTTTTGGCCCTGGTGATGAGGTATTTGCTCATTTAATCGAATTGAATTTTCGCCATAAATTCGAAGCATATTATGGGGTACCGCCACAAGAGCGGTTGTTTATTGAGCCGATTCATGTGACAAAAAAGCATAAAGTTGTCGCTGTTTTTAAGGGATTTTACATTACGGCTTGGCTTGGACGTTACCGACTCCATTCGTCTACAGGCAACTTAACCTTTTTGTATCGCGTCGGTATTGGCGGACGAAACTCCCAAGGTTTTGGCATGTTTCGCCTTCTTTCTGAACGCTAATTACTTCGTTTGTTTGTCGTCGTCTCTAAATCGTGCAAAAATCTCAGGGGGATCGACGACGCTTTCTTGTTTGACTCTCTCCTTACAGCCATCAGTATCTCGTGTATTAACGGAATTTTCGAAATGAATTATACTGGATGTAGGTCATTTTCCAACATGTTGGTATATCAACGTTTTTGGGTTTTTATCGTACCTATAAGGAATTGAAACTGCCACGATGGACTGGCGATTCCTGGCCAGTCGTGTGGATCGATATGCGAATATGATATTCGAATCCTTGTCACAGTCGAACAAATTCGTGAACGAAGCGATCATTCGGCAAATGATCTAGGAAGGCCTGGAAGAAGGGATCAAACTTGGCCGGATGAACCGGGAAATCCGCTTGAGTTTACCGTTAGCGATGAATGAACTGGGGGTGAAAAAACATGAACATTTACGAAGTGATTCATCTGATTCAAAACAGGGACAACATAGACAAGCTGGACGAAATTTTTTGCCGATGGTACTTTCAAACGTCAGTGATCACGCCGGATGTGAAAGCAGAGGTCAAGAAAGCGGCCGTCGAAATGATGCAGATAGGCGAAACAAAACTTTATTCGTACATTTTAGACATCTATGGTGTGAAATCGTGAACATATGGACAGATTAAGTTTTTATCGTATCTATGAGGAATTGAAATCTGTTTGACCACAGATCATGAAATATTACAGATATGTTTAAGGAATACCCCTCTTTGTTCCTTCTCTCTATCACTGCTCATTATGCCCTTCTGTGGACTTGCATCCCTGTTTCTTCTAGTGCATCGCTAGTAAAGAAACGAGTTTTTTATTTGGAAAAATTTCGTTGCACTTTTCCCGCACGCGTGTTCTAATAATGGTGAATAGAAAATTAAGAAGAGTTTGTCTTTTGGAAAGAGCAGGAGAGGAAATTTTTATTTTGCGATGAGGAGTGACACAGATGGGAAAAGATGCGATCATCCGCTTTGAGCGGGTGACGAAATTATATGACGGGCAAGTCGTGTTAGATGATATCAGCTTTGATATCGAACGCGGAAAGTTCTATACGCTGCTTGGGCCGTCGGGATGCGGAAAAACGACGATCCTGCGTTTAATTGCGGGGTTTATCGAACCGACGGAGGGGACGATTTATTTTCATGGGAAACCGGTCAATCACGTTCCGGCCAATAAGCGGCAGGTCAATACGGTATTTCAAGATTACGCCTTGTTTCCGCACTTGAACGTATTTGAAAACGTGGCGTTCGGGTTGCGGATCAAAAAGAAAAAACAAACGGAGATTCGAGAAAAGGTGATGGAAGCGCTTCGGTTTGTCAATTTGGAAGGATACGAGAATCGAAGTGTGCAAGAAATGTCTGGCGGACAGCGGCAGCGGGTGGCGATTGCGCGCGCGATCGTCAACGAGCCGGAGGTGCTTCTGCTCGATGAGCCGTTGTCGGCGCTCGATTTGAAACTGCGCACAGAAATGCAGTATGAACTGCGTGAGCTGCAGCGCCGCTTAGGAATTACGTTCATTTTTGTCACGCACGATCAAGAAGAGGCATTGGCGATGTCCGATCAAATTTTTGTCCTGAACAAAGGGAAGATTCAGCAAAGCGGCACGCCGAAAGAAATTTATGATGAACCGGTCAACCGCTTTGTCGCTGATTTTATCGGGGAGTCCAACATTTTGCGCGGAGTCATGATCGAAGACTTTCTTGTCGAATTTGCCGGCAAGCGGTTTACGTGCGTGGATAAAGGATTTCGGCCGAATGAACCGGTCGATGTCGTCATCCGTCCGGAAGATTTGGAAATTACGACGCGCGGCCAAGGAAAGCTGCAAGTGCGCGTCGATTCGCAGTTGTTCCGCGGCGTACACTACGAGCTGTGCTGTTATGACGAGGATGGCAATGAGTGGCTTGTCCATTCGACGAAAAAAGCGGAAGTAGGGGAAGAAATCGGTCTCTACTTTGACCCGGAGGCGATTCACGTCATGCGCATCAGTGAAGATGATGGTGGGCGATCCGATGAAAACTAATGTGCGCAACGTTTATTTATTGCCGTATGTTGTTTGGATTGTGCTGTTTGTCATCGCGCCGATTCTGTTGATCGTGTATTACTCCTTTTTTGATATTGAAGGAAAGTGGACGTTTTCCAATTATAAAACGTTTTTTACGCCGATTTATTTAAAAATGGCGGCGAGTTCCGTTTGGTACGCGTTGTTGGTGACGTTCTTTTCCTTGTTGATTGCTTATCCGGCCGCGTACGCGCTGACAAAAACGAAGCATAAACAGCTTTGGCTGCTTCTTCTGATTTTGCCGACATGGGTGAACTTATTATTAAAAGTCTATGCGTTTCTCGGTATTTTCGGCACGTACGGATTGGCAAATGCCATATTGGCGGCGCTCGGCATTGGCGCTAAGCAAATTTTGTTTACCGATTTTAGCTTTGTGTTCGTATCGGTGTATATTTTTATTCCGTTTATGCTCTTGCCGATTTTTAATGCGCTTGAGGAATTGAACCCATCTTTGCTCGATGCGGCGCGCGACTTAGGCGCTTCGGCATGGACGACGTTTCGCCGCGTTGTGTTTCCGCTGACGCTCGATGGAGTTAAAGCAGGGTGTCAGGCGGTGTTTATCCCGTCGTTGTCCTTGTTTATGATCACAAGGCTTATTGCCGGAAACCGCGTGATTACGCTTGGCACGGCGATTGAAGAACATTTTCTTGTCACGCAAAATTGGGGTATGGGCTCGACGATTGCCGTGTTTTTGATTATCGCCATGGCAGTCGTTGTCGCTGTGACAGGAAACCGGAAGCGAGGATGAAGCGATGCGAAGCAATCACAAATGGGGAAAAGTATATTTAGCAGTGGTATTTGTCATTTTGTACATGCCGATTGTGTATTTAATTTACTATTCCTTTAACAGCGGCGGTACGATGCATGATTTTGAAGGCGTGACGCTAGATTGGTATAAAGAAGTTCTCCATGATACACGGCTATGGATTATTGTGCTGAATACGATCACCATCGCCCTTTTGTCATCGGCGATTTCCACGATTCTTGGCGTAATGGGGGCATTGGCAATTTATTACGTAAAAAGCCAGCAAATGAAGCAAGTATTATTGACGTTAAACAACGTGCTGATTGTCAGTCCCGATGTCATCATCGGTGCCTCGTTTTTAATTTTGTTTACGATTGTCGGCATTCAGCTTGGGTTTACCTCTGTCTTATTATCCCACATCGCGTTTAGCGTGCCGATTGTTGTACTCATGGTGCTGCCGAAACTGCAAGAAATGAGTCCGACGTTGATCGATGCGGCGCGCGATTTAGGGGCGAATCAATGGGATGTACTGACGAAAGTCGTCCTGCCGTATATTACTCCCGGGATTTTTGCCGGCTTTTTTATGGCGTTGACGTATTCGCTCGATGATTTTGCCGTCACTTTTTTTGTGACGGGAAACGGTTTTTCTACGCTGTCAGTAGAAATTTACTCGCGGGCGCGCCAAGGTATTTCGCTGTCGATTAACGCGCTGTCGGCGCTGTTGTTTTTACTGACGATTGCGCTTGTTATTGGCTATTACTTCATCAGCCAAAAAAGCGCTGTATCCGGAATGGGGGGACGGCGTAGATGAAAAAACTGACCATCTTTTTTGTCGCTGTATTTGGCGCCGCGCTTTTGCTTTATTATGCTTCGCTTGCATTGAATCGGTCGGAAGGCTATGCGGGCGGGAATACGCTGACCGTTTATAACTGGGGCGACTATATTGATCCGGCACTGATTAAAAAATTTGAAAAACAAACCGGTCTCAAAGTAATTTACCAAACGTTTGATTCCAATGAAGCAATGATGGCGAAAATCGCTCAAGGCGGCGCGACGTTTGATGTCGCCGTGCCGTCGGAATATGCGGTCAGCAAAATGAAAGAGGACGGTCTGCTTATTCCGCTCGATCATTCCAAGTTGCCAAACTTGAAATATATCAACCCGCGTTTTTTGAACTTGTCTTTCGATCCTGGAAACCGCTATTCCGTTCCGTATTTTTGGGGAACGGTCGGCATCGTCTATAATCCGAGCATGCTTGGCGGCAAAAAAATCACGAGTTGGAATGATTTGTGGGATCCAGATTTGCGCAATCAAATTTTATTAGTAGATGGAGCGCGTGAAGTCATCGGCATGGGGCTTAACAGCCTGCATTATTCGCTGAATGATACAAACAAAGAGCATCTCCAAGAAGCAAAAGAAAAATTGGACCGCCTTGTGCCGAATGTCAAAGCGATTGTCGGTGATGAAATTAAAATGCTTTTGGCCAATGAAGAGGCCGCCATTGGCGTCGTCTGGTCGGGGGACGCGGCGGAAATCATCGCGGAAAATGATAAGCTTGATTACGTCGTGCCGAAGGAAGGCTCGAATTTATGGTTTGACAATATGGTCATTCCAAAAACGGCAAAAAATATTGAAGGAGCGCACGCGTTCATTAACTTTATGCTCGATCCGAAAAACGCGGCGCAAAATGCCGAGTATGTCGGCTATTCGACACCGAATGAAAAAGCGCTGGATTATATGCCGAAGGAGATCACCGAAGATAAACGGTTTTATCCGGATTTTGACTCGATCGGAAATTTGGAAGTGTACGAGAATTTAGGGAAACGGATGCTGGCGTATTACAATGAGCTGTTTTTGCAGTTTAAAATGCATCGGAAATAAAGGAGATTTGGAGAATTGAAGCAGTTTAAAAAGACGTGGTTTATTGACGGCGTATGGGCAAGCGATGATGGGGTCATACCGTCCGCTGCTCTCCTAAATATATCCATCCCCCTTGCCAAAAGCGGCAAGGGGGTAATCTATATAAAAAGGGGGGTTACACGTTTTTCGTTTGCGCTTCTTTCCATTTGGCCAGTTCGTTTTCTACCTCTTCTTCCAAAGAGAAAGGAAAGGAGTGTTTAGAAGCCAAGAAGCGGCGGGCGGCGGCTGCTTCCGCTTCTAACGCGAGGACGCCCTCTTCCATGCGCGCGAACCCACGCAGCGCATGATCGGGACGAAATGATGCGAGGGTGGCATCGATTTGTTTCAGCGCGTTAGCGGCGTTGGCGCGTGCGATCAATTCCAATTGTTTTGCCGAAAGCTCTTCGTGTTTTTCTTGCAGCTGTTTTAATTGTTCCACCATGTATGCGGTTTTTTCTTTCACCGTTTCGTATTGTTGCTCATAGGTGGATAATTTTTTCTCATACAATAGTTTTTCCCGCAGCGCGAGCTTCGCCATTGCTTCTTCGTTCCGTTCGAGCGCGAGCGTTGCTTGGCGGGATCTTTTTTCAACGATCGCTTTTGTCTGCGCGATCAACGTTTCATAGCGCTGCTGGGCGAGCAGTTGCTGAGCGAGCGCTTGCTGGCCTTGATGAATATGTTCCTCGAGCTCGCGCAAGTATTGTTTCGTCATGGTGACCGGATCCTCCCATTGGTCAACCAGTTCGTGCATCTCGGCAAGTATGACGGTTTTTACGCGGTGAAAAAGCCCCATGTTACTGATCCTCCTTTTTTATGTTCTTTTCCCATTCGTCTAAAATATGTGCGGTTTGGATGGGCGGCGCTGGCCATGTTCCGATCGGGCCTGTCTGCATCTTTTGACGTTTTGCCAGGAGATAAGCGGCGCCAAACGCCAGCGGAACGAGCAGCCATTTCGGCAGCAAGCCAATCAGGCCCCATACCATTAACGCCAATCCTAGCCATTGAAGAGGCCCTTTTCCTTTCCACCATATCCAGCCGCTAAGAAGCAAAGCCAGGTGGAAAAGGAATGGAAAGATCCGAAACATCATCCATCCATTGAACATCATCATATGGTCTCGTGGACCTTGAAAGGCAAAATGATGATGCCCGGCAAACGGTCCGTAATGACGAGGCATGTCCATATCGAAGACGAATAGGGGCCTTCCAAACAACAATGGCATCATATGCATCATCCCGTAGATTGCAATAATCGATACGACAAGCAGGACGGCTGTTCTTTTTTTCATGCACATTCTCACCTCCTTTTTCCATATTGTGTGGGCGGTGTTGCGGCGTTTGGCTTGTCCGCGAATAACGTCACAGCACTTAGAAAAGATCGCGGACACGGACGCCGAGGGAATTTCTCCTTTGTACAGTTTGCATTGTAAGAAACAAAAGAGAAAATTAGGTGAAAAAACAAAAGCAAAAAATTTTTTATAAAAAAAGCGCCTTCCATGATTGGAAGACGTTTAACACGGGATTTTGACGATGAACTCGCTTCCTTTGCCGACTTCGCTTTGCACGTCAATCGTGCCGCCGTGCGCATCGACGATCCATTTGGCGATCGCCAGGCCGAGCCCATGGCCGCCTTGTTGGCGCGAGCGTGCTTTGTCGACGCGGTAGAAACGGTCAAAAATGCGGCCGATGGCTTCAGGAGGAATGCCGATTCCCGTATCTTTTACGGAGATCGTCAGCCGTTTCTGCTGCTTCCAAGGTTCCAGGCGAAGAGATAAAGCGACCTCGCCGTGTTTAGGAGTGTATTTGATCGCGTTGTCTAGCAATATATATAAAAGCTGTGTCAGTTTGTCGGCATCGGCGGTAATGACGACCGCTTCCGGAGCGTGAAGGTGCATCTTGATTTGCTTTTTCGCCGCTAACTCGGATAATAGCTGAAGCGTGCGTTCGGCGTGCGGGCGGAAATCAAACGTTTCTTTGACCAACTGCAAGGAGGCGTGTTTCGCATCGGCGCGCGCCAACGTCAATAAGTCATTGATGAGTTTTGTCATCCGTTTGAGTTCTTCGTGAAGACGTGTCAACAGCTTGTGTGCAAGTTCGTGTTTCGTCACTTCTTCTTCCATCGCAAGCGCTTCGACAGAGGAGAAAATGACGCTAAGCGGCGTCCGAAGTTCGTGGGAGGCGTCGGCGACAAACTGCCGCTGGCGGTCATACGCCTCTTGGACAGGGATGAGCGCCCGCTTCGACATAAAATAACTTAATGCAACGGCGACGCCAATAAATAAAACAGCCAGACCGATCAATACGGCCAACAGCCAGCGAAAGACGCTAAAAAAGGAGGTGACGTCCATGCCGACATACAAGATGCCAAAAATCTCTCCATGCAGAACAACGGGACGGGCGGCGGTCAACAGCCGCAATTCATGGGAATGAAGGCGGGCAAACGCGGGCATCTGTTCAGGCATATCCACCGTTACATAGGTTGGGGCATGTTCATTCACCCTTGATTCTTGCAAGGCTTTTAACAAAAACGGCCTCATATATTTGTTGACCTCATCTCCGGCAATAAGCTGTCCATTCATATCGACGAGATAAAAAAAGAATTGATCTTCACTTAAGAAAATGATGCTTTCTTTATCAAAAACGTCAAAAACGTCGAAATCACTTTGTTTCCGCAGGAATTGTTCCACTGCTTTTTTTTCTTGATCGGCCAGGCTGGTGATCCGCCGTTCTTGATCATTGGTGGCAACCAGATAAAAAAGAAAAGCGGCAATTGCGATGAATAAGGCGAGAAACATCATAAAAATACCGCTGTATAATGCCGTCAAACGCCATTGTGTGCGGCGAAACAGGTCGATGTTTTCGGTTTTCCGCAATTTATTTATCAATTTTATATCCCACCCCGCGCACCGTTTGAATGACCTCGCCTTTTAGTTTTTTTCGTAATAGTTTAATGGTGGCGTCAATCGTTTTCATCGAGACGTCTGCATCCCATCCCCATACGCGGTCGAGGATCGTTTCACGCGGCACGACATGGCCTCTGTTTTGCAAAAGGAGATCCAATACTTGAAATTCACGCGGGGTTAATAATATTTCTTCTTTGCCGTGGTAAAGGGTATGGCTCGTTCGATTCAACACGAAGCCATGGAAGTGCACGATGTCTTCCTGAAGCGGCACGAACGTGCGCCGCGCCAGCGCTTTGAGGCGGGCCATCAGTTCGTCGATTTCAAACGGTTTGACGAGATAATCATCGGCGCCAGCTTCTAAGCCTTCGACGCGGTCTTGCACCGCATCTTTTGCCGTCAGCATCAGAATGGCGCCGGTGTAGCCATTTTTCCGCAGCCGCTTGCAAATTTCCACCCCATCCCCGTTTGGCAGCATCCAGTCCAGCACCAATACGTCATAAAACGTAGCGAGCGCGTAATCGTATGCCTCTTCTCCTTCCTGCACCCAGTCGATGTGGTCAACCCCTTTTTTCTTTAGCAGGTGAACGATTAATTCTCCTAGGTATAAGTCATCTTCGGCAAGAAGAATTTTCATCGCCTTTCCTTCCTTTCTTCTTTCCGTTTCTCTTTATCAACATCATAGCAGATGTGAATGAAAAATAGATGAAAAGGAAAAACGTTGTAACAAAAATTGATTTTTCACCATATTTTCACTTTTCCTGCTTACACTGTTTGTCGACAAGGTTACAAGGAGGAATTGAATCGTGAAACGAATGAGGCAAGCGCATTTATGGATAGGATTAATTACGTCTATTTTCTTGTTAATGGAGGCGGTGACAGGGCTTTTGCTGGCAGAGCCGTGGCTGATTGGCCAGCAAGAAAGGGGAGAACATCGCGAATTCCTTTCCCCGAATTCATCGGCACCAGAGCATTTCAACAATTTTCAAGAGGGCAGGCAGATGCGGGAAGCGGTCGGGCAAGCATTGTCGCTTGCTGGTATCATCCGCGGGCTGCATGAGGGAAGACTGGGCTCCTTCAACGTTAAATGGGCGATTGATATCGCCGCTGTGGCAATTATTTTATTAACGCTGTCAGGAATTTATTTGTCGCTTCGATTGCTTGTGGCACAGCGCCATCGCAAAAGAAAACGGTCATTGCCTGTCGCTACGGAATAAAAGAGATATAGCACGGAATAAAACAGATATAGAAAGGAGAAAGGAACGATGGATATGAATATGATGCCATACGAACCACAAACCGTTCGATCACCGAAAAGAGGCCGTTTCTTTTCTTGGCTCGCCGCTTCGTTTGCTGGGGCGGTGCTTGGCAGCGCGATCACGTTATACGCTGCGCCGATGATCGGCATTTCGTCTCCTTCGTCATCTGCAGGAGAAACGAAACAAACCAGCACTTCTACAGAGGCGCTCCCGCTGCAGCCGACGAAAAGTGTGTCCAATGATATGGTAACTGCAATTGAGAACGTTACGGATGCCGTCGTTGGTGTCGTGAACATTCAAAAGCAGGAAGATTTCTTTTCGAATCGTACAGAAGACCAGGAAGCGGGAACTGGCTCGGGAGTCATTTTCAAAAAGGATGGAAATACCGCGTATATTGTTACGAACAACCATGTGATTGAAGGGGCGAACAAAGTAGAAGTATCGATGGCCGATGGAAAAAAGGTGAAAGCGGAGATTGTAGGCGCCGATCCGTTAACCGATTTAGCAGTATTAAAAATTGACGGCAGCCGCGTCACCAAAGTAGCAAGCTTCGGCGACTCGTCCAAGTTACGGATCGGGGAGCCAGTCGCGGCGATCGGCAATCCGCTTGGTCTCGATTTGTCGCGGACCGTGACGGAAGGAATTGTGAGCGGCAAACGAACGATTTCCGTGTCTACTTCTGCTGGCGAATGGGAGCTAAACGTGATTCAAACCGACGCTGCGATTAACCCGGGTAACAGCGGCGGCGCGTTGATTAATAGTGCTGGGCAAGTGATTGGGATTAACAGTTTAAAAATTTCTGAAACAGGAGTGGAAGGATTAGGATTTGCCATTCCAAGCGAAGATGTCAAGCCGATTGTGGAACAGCTGATGCAATACGGGAAGATAAAGCGTCCGTATCTTGGCGTGCAGCTTGTGGATGTCGCCGATCTTTCTGATGAGGTGCGAAAAGAACAGTTGCAATTGCCAGAAAGTGTAACGGCAGGAGCGGCGGTGGCAGCGGTAGAACCGTTCTCTCCAGCTGCGGATGCGGGACTTCGATCGAAAGATGTCATCGTCGAAATTGATGGGCAAAAGGTAGACAGCGTCAGCGCGTTGCGAAAATATTTATATACGAAGACGAAAATTGGTGAGAAAGTGACGGTTGTCTTTTATCGCAATGGCGAAAAGAAAACAGCTTCTATTACATTGCGCGCGAGAGGGGACAGCGAATCATAATGATGCTTATGCCTGTTCGCATTGGACGAACAGGCTCTTTTTAGAAGCAACAAGACCGACATTAGCACCTTTCAATATGGGTGATTTATTATGTCGGGGTGATGACCTTTGTAAAAGAAACCATCAAACGGTCCTATTCCTTTGGACTGATTGTTGCCGTTCCTTTATAGTTAAAGGGATTGGCGAAAATGAAAAGAGCAGGTACCGTTTACTTGCAGCAAACGGTGCTTTTCTTTTTATGAGAAAAGAGGAAATATGAGGGAAATTGTCGAAATTATGTATAAAAAAACAATGAAACTAAAGTAAGATGCCTTTCGTATGATAAGGTAAATGATGAGGGAAGGAGGAAACGGGGGTGTTCGGCTATCCGTTGGAAACGGTGTATCTCGCTGTCTTGATTGTGAGCGGGAGCTTGACGCTTTTGTATATTTTCTTCAGCGATGTGGTCGATGGCGTTTTCGAGCTACCCGACCATCCGTTATTTAGTCCGCAGCTCGTTTTATCATTTTTCACAGTTGGCAGCGCATCCGGTTTTTTGTTAGAAAGATATACGGAGCTATCTGCTTGGTTGATTGCGGCGATGAGCGGGGGAATTGCACTCATTATTGTATTGCTTTTGCATTTTTTCGTTTTTATTCCGCTTCGGTCGGCAGAGACATCGCTAAACTATTCCGATACGGACTTAGAAGGTGCGCTTGCTAAAGTAATCGTCACCGTTCCGCGCGATGGATTTGGCGAAATTTTATTGCCGCGTAAAAGCGGCGCGATTTCGAAAGCAGCCAAAAGCATGAACAACGAGGAAATTGCCTCCGGAACGGAAGTGATCATTGTGAAAATGGAAAACGGCGTCGCCGTGGTGGCGAAGCACGATCCATATGATATTTCATCATTACATAAAGGGGGATATATGGAATGACGCCTTTGTTAGTGGTCATTGGAGTGGTTGTGCTGCTCCTTCTCGGATTAATCGCTATTTTTGTCACCCGTTACCGTACGGTTGGGCCGGATGAGGCGCTCATTGTAACAGGCAGTTATTTAGGAAGCAAAAATGTGCATGTCGATGAATCCGGCAATAAAATTAAAATTGTCCGCGGCGGCGGCACGTTTGTCCTGCCGATTTTCCAGCAGGCGGAACCGCTTAGCTTGCTTTCTATTAAACTAGACGTGCAAACGCCGGAAGTGTATACGGAACAAGGTGTGCCTGTCATGGCGGACGGTGTGGCCATCATTAAAGTCGGCAGTTCGATCGGCGAGATTGCCACAGCGGCGGAACAATTTTTAGGAAAAACACGCCAGGATATGGAAAATGAAGCGAAGGAAGTGTTAGAAGGGCATCTTCGTTCCATTCTCGGTTCGATGACGGTTGAGGAAATTTACAAAAACCGCGATAAATTTTCGCAAGAAGTGCAGCGCGTCGCCTCGCAAGACTTGGCGAAAATGGGGCTTGTCATCGTTTCGTTTACGATTAAAGATGTGCGCGATAAAAACGGCTATTTAGACGCGCTTGGAAAACCGCGCATTGCCCAAGTAAAGCGCGATGCCGATATCGCGACGGCGGAAGCGGAGAAAGAAACGCGCATTAAACGTGCGGAAGCGGATAAAGAAGCGCGCAAAGCGGAGCTTGAGCGCCTGACGGAAATCGCCGAGGCGGAAAAAATCAATCAATTGAAGCTTGCCGAATTCCGCCGCGAACAAGATATTGCCAAAGCGCGCGCCGATCAGGCGTACCATTTGGAAGAAGCAAAAGCGAAACAAGAAGTCACTGAGCAGCAAATGCAAATTAAAATTATCGAGCGGCAAAAACAAATCGAGCTCGAAGAAAAAGAAATTCTGCGCCGCGAACGGCAATATGACTCGGAAGTGAAGAAAAAGGCGGACGCCGAACGCTATGCGATCGAACAGGCCGCAGCGGCAGAAAAAGCGAAGTTAATGGCCGAAGCGGACGCGCAAAAATACCGGATCGAAGCGATGGCGAAAGCGGAAGCGGAGCGCATCCGCCTCGATGGGTTGGCAAAAGCGGAAGCGGAAAAAGCCAAAGGGGAAGCCGAAGCAGAAATTATCCGCCTGAAAGGTTTGGCGGAAGCCGAGGCAAAACAAAAAATCGCCGAAGCGTTCGAACGTTATGGTCAAGCGGCGATTCTCGACATGATTATCAAAATGCTTCCAGAATACGCGAAACAAGTGGCGAGCCCGCTTGCCAACATCGATAAAATTACGATTGTTGATACGGGTTCTAATAGCACAAACGGTGGCGCGAACCGCATTACCGGCTATGCGACCAATTTAATGGCCAGCCTGCAGGAAACATTGAAAGCTTCCACGGGGATCGATGTGAAACAATTGCTAGAAAACTTTGCGGCGAAAGGAAATGTGGAACCGCCAAGTGCCCAAGCGAGTGAAGACGCGGCGGAGCAACGGAAAACAGCAGGGCAATAATTGAAAAGGGCTGAGAGATCAGCCCTTTCTTGATGGAAAGACGTCATCGTTGCAACTACTGGGCAATTCGGCTATTATGTTAAATAGTGGAATTGACATTAATAAAGTAGGATGATGAAACGATGAAGCGTGCAAGGATCATTTACAATCCAACGTCAGGTCGGGAATTATTTAAACGGCATTTGCCGGAAGTATTAGTACAATTGGAAAAAGCGGGATATGAAACATCATGCCATGCGACGACAGGGGCGGGAGACGCGACGGAAGCGGCCCGCAAAGCGGTCGAGCGCGAATTTGACTTAGTGGTGGCTGCTGGCGGGGACGGAACGATCAACGAAGTCGTCAACGGGATTGCCGATCAAGATTATCGTCCAAAACTTGGCATTATTCCGGTCGGCACGACGAACGATTTCGCCCGCGCGATCGGCGTGCCGCGTTCGATTGAAGGGGCATGCGACATTATCGCCAACGGAGAAGCTGTTCCGATCGATATCGGCTGCGTCATGAATGAAGGAAAAACCCGCTATTTTATTAATATTGCCGGCGGCGGCCGTTTAACCGAACTAACCTATGAAGTGCCAAGCAAATTAAAAACAATGCTCGGTCAGCTTGCTTACTATTTAAAAGGAATTGAAATGCTTCCGTCGATCAAGGCGACAGAAGCGCGCATTGAATATGACGGCAAAGTGTTTGAAGGCGAAATTATGCTTTTTTTAGTGTCGCTGACGAACTCGGTCGGCGGTTTTGAAAAGCTGGCGCCGGATTCGTCTTTGAATGACGGCATGTTTGATTTAATTATTTTAAAGAAAACGAATTTGGCCGAGTTTATTCGGCTTGTAACGCTCGCGGCGCGCGGCGAACATATTAATGACCCAAATCTCATTTACACGAAAGCAAACCGCATTAAAGTGATGTCGCCGATGCAGTTAAATTTAGACGGAGAGTTCGGCGGCATGCTTCCGGGGGAATTCGTCAATTTGTACCGGCATTTGGAAGTATTTGTATCTAAAGAAAAAGCAGAGCAAATGAGGACAGGGTACTAACCCCTGTTCTCTTTTTGTGTCGCACAGAATTGTGTGTTACAATCGTGACAGCACTGTGTGGACGACGGATACTGATTACACTTAATATGTCTATATAAGACTTCTGATGGATAAGAAGTTTGTCGCAGATTTTTTCGACTGTCGGAGGCAAGTCTTTGACTTGCCTTCGTCACGCTAATGCGTGACAGTCGAAAAACATCGTGCTCCTTGGATAAAAAGCTCAAAAGACGAAATATCAAGTTATATTTTTTATAGCAGAGTTAGTTCCTCGAAAGGTGAAGAACAATGGCAAACATCGAAGCACCAGTAATGAAAAACGAATATTATGATGTGACATTTGAAGATTTGACGCATGATGGATTAGGCGTTGCGAAAATCGACGGTTTTCCGGTTTTTGTCAAAAACGGGCTGCCGGGCGAGAAGGCAAAAATCAAAGTCATCAAAGTGAAAAAAGGGTATGGCTACGGACGCCTTATGGAGCTGCATGAGCAAAGCCCGGACCGCGTCGCGCCTCTGTGCCCGATTTATAAGCAGTGCGGCGGCTGCCAGCTGCAGCACTTAAGCTACGAAGGGCAGCTCAAAGCGAAACAGAAACATGTGAAAGAAGTGATGGCGCGCATCGGCAAATTGGAAAATGTCATCGTTCATCCTGTCATCGGCATGAACGACCCGTGGCGCTACCGCAACAAAGCGCAAGTGCCTGTCGGCGAGCGCGAAGGCGGGCTAGTCGCGGGGTTTTACCAAGAGCGCAGCCACGAAATTATCGATATGGATGCTTGTCTCATCCAGCAAGAGATGAACGACATTGTCGTACAGACCGTGAAAAAGATTTGTGAAAAATACAAGGTGCCTGCCTATAACGAAGTGACGCATAAAGGGGTGCTCCGCCATATTATGGCGCGTTACGGGGCAGTGACAAAAGAAGTGATGGTCGTCCTCATTACGCGCACGGAAGAGTTGCCACATAAAAAGAAAATTGTGCAAGAAATTATTGACTCCGTGCCAAATGTAAAATCGATTATCCAAAACATTAACCCAAAAAAGACGAATGTGATTATGGGTGACGAGACGAAAGTATTGTGGGGAGCCGAATGCATTTACGATTACATCGGTGACATTAAATTCGCGATCTCGGCTCGTTCTTTCTATCAAGTCAATCCCGAGCAGACGAAAGTGTTGTATGAAAAAGCGTTGGAGTATGCGCAATTAACGGGAGAAGAAACGGTCGTGGACGCCTACTGCGGCATCGGCACCATTTCCTTGTTTTTAGCGAAAAAAGCGAAAAAAGTATACGGGGTGGAAGTCGTGCCGGAAGCGATTGAAGACGCCAAGCGCAACGCGCAATTAAACGGCATCACCAACGTTGAATTTGCCGTCGGCGAGGCGGAAGCGGTCATTCCGAAATGGTACGAACAAGGCATCCACGCCGATTGCATCGTCGTCGACCCGCCACGCAAAGGCTGTGACGAAGCCTTGTTGCAAACGATCATCGCCATGAAGCCAGCGCGCGTTGTGTACGTTTCCTGCAACCCGGCGACATTGGCAAGGGATTTACGAATCCTCGAAGACGGCGGTTATCAAACGATCGAAGTGCAGCCGGTTGACATGTTTCCGCATACCGCGCATGTGGAGTGTGTTTCACGGCTAGTGTTAAAAAATGATTGAGCGTGTTTTAACCTTTTACACACTCAACCGGCGCAAACTTGTAGTAAATTTTAACTTTTTGGTTGTTATCTACTTCTATCCGTTCAATAAACCGTAAAACCATTTCAGTGGTAAGCGTTTTGAAGGATAGAAATTCATTTAATTGCTTTCTGATGGTTGATAAGTCGGTGGTGGACTGACTGTCAACCATCGCTTTTTTTATTTCTGCTTTTTCACTCTCTAGTTGTTGTAACTTGTCTTGTACCATGCAAACAAAGTCGTGATAATCTTCCTTTGAAATGTCCCCACCGATGAATTTCTGCAAGGCCCCTTTTTTGTAACATATGGATTAAAGACTCCACTTCTATGAACTGAAAAAATCTACAAGAGAAAGAGGCAATACCTCCTTTTGGTTATCTTATTCTCCGAATATTAAATCGCCTAATTTTGAGCCTAATTTTGATATATAAACACTTAACCTATAACTTGTCTAATCAAACTTATTATCCTGCTCATATACTGAAGTATCCTAGTGAAAAGAGGTGAAACATATTGTCAAAACATGGGAAAGAAAATTGTAATGGTAACAATAAGCCAAGGGTAAGATGTGATTGTACTAATGGGCAAGCGGTGATAGTGCATGGACCTGGATCAGCAGGACCTCCAGGACCTCCGGGACCTCCGGGACCTCCGGGACCACCAGGTCCAGGTGGATTATCCGAATACGCCTATATTTACAACTTAACTCCTCAAACGGTAGCTGTAGAGGCTCCTGTCATTTTTGATTCAAATGGAATAATTACACCTGGAATTACGCATGTCCCAGGAACCGCTCCAATTATAGTTAACACTCCGGGAGACTACGAGGTTACTTTCTCCGTGTCGGGTACAGAATCCAACCAATTCGCACTATTTTTAAATGGCGTGCCGGTTCCGGAAACAGTCTACGGTTCAGGTGCCGGCACTCAGCAAAACAACGGTCAGGCTATAATCGCCATAGCAGCCGGCGATGTTCTTACCCTTCATAATCATTCTTCTGCTGCAGCGGTTGGCCTTGCGTCTGTGGTAGGAGGCACACAAGCAAACGTAAACGCTTCTATTGTTATAAAAAAATTAAATTAGTATGGGTATGGAAGGAAAAAGGCTTGAGGGAAAAAAATATTATCCCTCAAGCCTTTGCCTTTAACCTTTTATCTTTGATCCGAAATGGTTGCGTTATTATTAAGCGCACTTAATAGAGCAAGATTATCATATGGAGGACCAAATGTTGTACCTGCAAGCAAAACAATATCAAATTCATTCGGTGGGGTTCCCCATGAGTTTCCTAAGAAGGTTGTGAATGCACCGTCTACTAAAAATCCCCCTTTTGTATTGTAAACCACATTATTGTTAATAGGACCTGTCACATTCGGATTAATATACATTCCTGTCCTTAAAGAATGGAAAGTATTATTCATCACCGAAATAGCAATGCCTCCTTGAGGCACAATCGCTCTGTTAACAACCCAGCTGCTCATAGGCAATGCTTGTGGTGGCCCGTAAATGGTATTATTGATGATCGTCGTGTTATTCCCGGCAATTTGGATAAATTCTTTTTGATAAGGAATATCGCTTGTCATCGTTAAACCATCGATTGTCGTATTCGGAGCAGTAATTAACATTGCAATAATGTCTGCTTGCAAGAATAGAAGGGTACCTGGTTCTCCTTTTAAAGTAATTCCAGGCTTATTGACTACAATTTGCGATGTAATTGGATACGTTCCGCTTAGAATATGAACAGTTCCACCTGGATTCACCGCAGCAATTCCTTGAGGAATCGTTCCAAAAGGATTTGCTCTACTGCCATTTCCACCAACAGCACCAGCTTGAACATAAATATTATCCAAATCAACGACCTGATTTACGGCTTGGTCAAGAGCAGCTTGGACACTAGCAACGGAAGGGTAACCTAAAGCAGGCCGATTATCTAGCAATTGCTGGGCAACATCATTTTTAGCTGCTTCTGATAACGCGTTATATTCTGTAAGGTTTAATCCAAGCAAAGGATTTTCGATGGCGGTTCTCATCTCCGGAACAGTTGTTGCAGCATTGACAGCAGCTAAACCGACAACTTGATTTACGGCTTGGTCAAGAGCAGCTTGGACACTAGCAACGGAAGGGTAACCTAAAGCAGGCCGATTATCGAGCAATTGCTGGGCAACATCATTTTTAGCTGCTTCTGATAACGCGTTATATTCTGTAAGATCCAATCCAAGCAGAGGATTTTCGATGGCGGCTCTCATCTCCGGAACAGTTGTTGCGGCATTGACAGCAGCTAATGCAATGTCTGCTGGTGTAGGTTCATGCACTTGCACGATTTGCGTATTGGTACAACCACATGTCACCCTCACCTGCTGCACATTTTTTCTTTTTTTATGTTCTAGCAATGTGTTTCACCTACTTTCAACTTTTATTAAGCTATTTCAGTATATGAGTAGAATCATAAAATGCTGTAGACTAAGGTTTATATTATCAAAATTAAGCGATTTAACCATTTTTCCCGAATCATCTCCTTCCTCTACACGAAGGAAGGAGGGATATGATTCGGAAATTTTTTGATCCATAAAAACAAACGTATGTTTTATGACCAAACTATCCAATCAGGAAAGGAAAGAACGGAATCTATTGAGAAGACTTCCGACGCAGGCATCGAGTGGAAGAAGGCCGCCTTCTTCTTAGCAGCAGCTTCTTCGATGGAGATGGTAACCGCCTCTTCATAGAATGAGGGTGGGAGAGGTTCGTACGGTTTTACGAAGCCTCAATGAAAATAGGCACTTCAATCAGTAAAATAGGCACTTCAATCAGTAACAACCACCCAACAGAGCACATAGCTTGTTGATGAGAGTACTCGAAGTAGTCGGGGATGTATCTGAATTACAGATATCTTTCTGATTACTTTCGTTCTACTCTCACCCCTGTCTCTGGTTGAGTCGCCAGAAACCAAAAAATTTATAACGATAAGGATGGTGTAAAATGTATAATTTTCAAAATGAACTTCAAATGTTAGGTTTGGATGATTTCGTGGCGGATGAGGTGATGGTTTGGGATCCTCAAACTCAGTCCTATATTATTGAGGATGCTCGTCAATTTGGCGGGCGTTGTGGTGGACGTTGCGGAGGACGCTGTGGTGGACAGTGTTTTGGCCGTTGTGGAGGACAGTGCTTTGGTCGTTGTGGAGGACAGTGCTTTGGCCGTTGTGGAGGACAGTGCTTTGGCCGTTGCGGTGGACAGTGTTTTGGCCGTTGTTTCAACTGCTTTAGCTGCTTCCATTGCTGGGGGGGCGGTTTTGGGGGAGGTTTTGGCGGAACTTTCTAGTCCCTTAGCGCAAAAAGGTGATTACCTAAGAGGAATGGACTGCCCCTGCATAATTCTCTGCAGGGGTCCCTCTTTATGAAATAAACATAAAGGACAAATAGAAGTACATAAAATGATACTACGCATTTAGAACAACTTACGGATACGGAGGGGTAGAATGAAAAATCTGAACGCTTCCTCGCGTCTGAAGGTGAAAAGAGACACGTTTTTTCTCCCTGATCCAAACGGTGGTGTGTATTTTAGGAATAACTTCAGCTCATTTCGTATGAAAGGCAATACAATCTACCAGTGGATTGAAAAACTGATGCCCATGTTCAACGGAGAGCACACATTGGGAGAATTGACAGAAGGATTATCGGCCCCATATCGGAACAGGGTATATGAAATTGCAGAAATTCTGTACAAAAACGGCTTTGTTCGGGATGTGAGCCAAGACCGTCCGCATCAATTGGACAGCAAGATCCTCCAAAAGTATGCTTCACAAATTGAATTTATAGAAAGTTTCGTTGATTCCGGTGCGTTTCGTTTTCAAGTATATCGTCAATCTAAAGTATTGGCAATCGGCTCTGGCCCATTTTTGGTCTCATTGGTTTCTGCGTTGATCGAATCTGGATTGCCTAAGTTCCATGTTCTGATTACAGATTCGATGCCTACTAATCGGATGCGGTTGAAGGAACTGGCGGAGAATGCCCGTAAAACGGACTCCGAAGTAGCAATAGAGGAGATAACTCTACAGAAGGGAGCGGGTGGGAGTTCTTGGCGAGAAGTGGTGCAGCCATTTGAGTGGATTTTATATGTCTCGCAGGAAGGCAATGTAGGGGAACTACGGGCTCTTCATGCCGTTTGCAGGGAGGAGAAGAAGGGGTTTCTCCCCGCCATATCTTTGCAGCAAGTGGGTTTAGCGGGTCCATTAGTGCATCCGGACTCTGAGGGATGCTGGGAATCCGCATGGCGTCGCATACACCGATCCGCGCTTCGCGAAGACCGACCGTTGCAAACTTTTTCTTCAACAGCGGGAGCAATGTTGGCGAATGTAATTGTATTTGAATTATTTAAAAAAGTTACAGGAGTGACTAAATCGGAACAGAGAAATCAGTTTTTCCTTCTCGACCTGGAAACATTGGAAGGTGACTGGCATTCGTTCATACAACATCCACTGGTGACGAATGAATGTGTGGCGGCTGAATTGATTCAAGATCTTGATTTGAGGCTTAATCAGAATTCGAGCCGCAATGATCCGAGTAGATTGTTTCATTATTTCAATCAATTGACATCCGCAGAATCAGGAATTTTCCATATATGGGAGGAAGGCGGCTTGAAGCAGCTTCCGTTGGCCCAGTGCTGCGTTCAAGCTGTTAACCCACTATCGGAGGGACCGGCTGAGCTGCTTCCAGAAGTTGTCTGTGCAGGTCTAACACATGAGGAGGCGCGGCGGGAAGCGGGGTTGGCTGGGATTGAATCGTATGTATCACCAATGATAGATTTACTTGTTACGTCATCTTTAAACCGCGAAAAAGAGGTTGGTGTGATCACACCACAGGAATTTATTGGTGTCGGGGCAGGGGAAACGATTGCGGAAGGCATTTGCCGGGGATTGCAAAAGTGCTTGGACGAGGAGCTGAGCAAACGGCAGGTTAATCGAAGGGAACCTATTTTTCGGGCATGGTTGGGTACGGTGGAGGATGATCGTTGCCGTTTTTATTTGCAGGCACTGACGACGATGCATGGACCGCCGACGATCGGTTTGGGAGAGAAGGTGTTAGGCTTTCCTGTGGTATGGGTTGGCACGGGTGGCCGCTGGTATGGCAGTGCCGGCTTGAATATAACAATGGCGTTGCGGAAAGCGCTAGAGCAGGCGCTTATGGATGCACAAAATCAAGCTCAAGCGGCTTCACTCCGAATACAAGCGCTGGAGGATTCCTCCATTCTTCTTAACGAAGAGGAGCCATTAAGACTTGAGATCCCTGCTTGTGAAGAAACGGCACAATTGGAGCTCTTGCGGTCCGCCATGCAGGTCTTGAAACAGAACGGGATGCGGCTTTTCGTCTTTGATTTAGCGATAGAACCTTTTTTGAAAGAGGAACTAGCAGGGGTGTTTGGCGTGCTGTTAAGAAAGGAGAATTTCTGATGGGTGCTTGCGTATTGATGGTTGGAGAAGGGGTATTGGCAGATTTTGTGTATGAAAAATTGTCCGTTCAATATCAGGTAGTTCGGCAATTTGATTTCGAGAAAGGAGTTCCGGAAGAAACGGGTTTGGCTCTAGTGTTGCACGATGCTTGGCATCCCTCCGTTCATCACAAGGCGGAAGAGGTGTTACGACCGTTAGGCATTCCATGGCTTCGGGGCTTCGTTTCATTTGGTGAGGGCGTGATCGGTCCGCTAGTTCGCCCTAATACACCGGGATGTTCCCAGTGTGCTGACATGCGACGCCTTATAGCGGGGTACGACCGTAAGGAAATGTGGGAGCTGCAACAGATGATGGCAGTGCAAGGAGGAATACAACGTGATGCATGGGCATCACGAACCGGACTTTTGCAGATGGCCTACCTAATCGCCGCGGAAACGCAGAGGGTGTTAGAAGGCAGTCGTGCCCACTTAGAAGAAAAGGTGTTCCTAATCAACCTGAAAACATTAAAGAACTCATGTCACTTCTTTCTGCCCGACCCGTTATGTACGGTATGTGGCCAATTACCCGACGATTCACCGACAGCAGCCCAAATATCGCTGCAACCAAGTCCGAAGATCAGCGCTGACAGCTACCGCTGTCGTCCGATAGAGGAGTTGAAAGAAGTACTGGTCAAAGACTATCTAGATTACCGAACTGGATTATTGAATGGTAAAATGCATCATTTCGTGCTGCCGTTTGCGGATGTCGTTGTCAATATGCCAATGTTTATAGGCGACGAGGGAGTGGCAGGCCGGACTCATTCCTATGAGATTAGTGAGTTAACCGCCATTTTGGAGGGATTGGAGAGATATTGCGGCATCGAACCTCGTGGCAAACGAACGGTGGTTTATGACAGTTACCGAAACCTAAAAGATCAAGCACTCAACCCATTAAAGGTAGGAGTGCATGCGGAGGAACAGTATGCGCGACCCGATTTTCCGTTCAAACCGTTCCATCCCGATCGTCCAATGAATTGGGTATGGGGCTATTCGTTTTTACAAGAGCGTCCGATTTTGGTCCCAGAGCTGCTTGCATATTACAGTTTAGGAGGTGGGGATGGCTTTGTCTATGAAACTTCCAACGGATGTGCATTAGGCGGGAGTTTAGAGGAAGCGATTTTCCATGCCATTTTGGAGGTGGTGGAGCGCGATTCATTCTTGATGACTTGGTATGCGCAGCTGCCTCTTCCGCGTCTTGACCTTCGTTCCGCTAACGATAAAGAATTACAGTTGATGGTTGACCGTGTACGTGCGGTGGCGGGATATGATCTGTATTTTTTCAACTCAACGATGGAACACGGGATTCCAAGCGTCTGGGCAGTGGCGAAAAACAGGAAACAAAAGGGGTTGAATCTCATCTGTGCCGCTGGAGCTCATCCGGACCCCCTACGGGCGGTGAAAAGCGCGATTCACGAGTTAGCAGGCATGATGCTTGTGCTTGACGAGAAATTTGAGGCAAACCGAAAGAAATATGAGAAAATGTTACACGATCCGTTATTAGTACAGCAGATGGAGGATCATGGCATGCTGTACGGTTTGCCGGAAGCAGAGGAGCGCCTGCAATTTTTGTTGGATGTTCATCGTCCGTTGCGAACGTTTGAAGAGGAATTCAAGCAGCAAACGAAGAGTGCGGACTTGACAGATGACCTGCGGGACATTCTTCAGAAGTTCCGGCGATTGAACCTCGAGGTAATTGTGGTGGACCAGACAACACCGGTAATCAAACGAAACGGATTATATTGCGTGAAAGTACTGATTCCGGGAATGTTACCGATGACATTTGGGCATCACCTTACCCGCGTGACAGGTCTGGAGAGGGTGCTTCGGGTACCAATGGAACTCGGGTATACGAAACAACCGCTCACGCTTGAACAGCTTAATCCACATCCCCATCCGTTCCCATAGGAGGCAGGAGGATGAAGCTAGAGACATTTTTACACCATCTTCATTTTGACATCGATAAGATTATGCCGCCAGATTGGAAGGTGGATTGGGAAGATGCGCCGCTTGCGTATAAGCTGTACCGCAATTTGCCAGTGATTCCGCTTTCTTCAGAAGTACCGTTAACGTTCGAGGGAAGGGAAGCGTCTGGAAAGCTCGACCTAGAAGAAATAGGTCATTTTCTTTGGTACGTTTTCGGCCTTACTCAATTTTGCCAGCTATCCTTTTCCATGGGTCCGACGGAACAAGCGGCAAACCTAATGTACTTGTACCGGCGTTTTGTTCCTTCCGGAGGGGCACTGTATCCAAACGAATTATACGTGTATTTGAAAATGGAGGATGTTCCAGAAGGAGTGTACCATTACGATGTGGCACACCATCGTTTGGTATTGTTGCGGGAAGGCAATTTCGATTCCTATCTAGCTAGGGCCTTGGGCAATCGCTGTGACGTGTCGGCTTGTTTCGGTATTGTTTTTGTATCGACAATGTTTTGGAAAAATTTCTTTAAATACAATAATTTTGCTTACCGTCTGCAAGGGCTGGATGCTGGCGTGCTAATCGGGCAGCTGTTGGAAGTGGCGAAACAGTTCGGCTTCGCATCGGCAGTGTATTTTCAATTTCTTGATAGGGCGATCAACCATCTGCTTGGACTATCCGAACAGGAAGAGAGTGTATATGCGGTTATTGCATTATCTGTGGAGTCTTCCATCACTTGGTTTGATAACGATAATTTAGAAGAAAGTGTTTCTGCCACTGAATTGTGCAGAGAATTGCCAGCAGTTCAGCATCATTACTATATTCGGTCGCAGAGGATCATTGACTATCCGATGCTGAGAAAAATGAATGAAGCGTCGATGTTGGAATCACCACGATCATTTCGGCAGATTAAGGTAGAGGAGAAAGGTGCCTGTGAGGTGCAAGCGGTAGTTCTGCCTTGCGTGAAGCGGTTATCGTATGATCTGGCGTCAGTCTGCGAGAAGCGATATTCACCAGGTATGGATTTTGTTTTGGGAAAGGTAAGTCAAGAACATTTGGCCACTTTGTTGCGAGAGGCGACGCTTTCTTTCACGTATCGAAATGATTTAGATGGAGAACATGAGAAGCCGCCGTCCCGTGTCTCCCTGTATGGCTGTTTTTATAACGTTGAAGATGTTCCAAATGGTGCTTACTACTATGACAGTGCTGCTCATGCGTTAGGACGGATACGTTTCGGAGATTATCGGCACTACCTGCAATACGGAATGTCAATGGACAATGTCAATCTGTTCCAAGTACCGCTTTGTCTACACGTGGTAGGAGACAGGGATCACCTTCAAATGGAATTAGGGTACAGAGGGTATCGCATTCAACAAATGGAGGCGGGGATGCTCGTGCAACGACTGCTCTTGGTGGCGTCTGCCATGGGGATGGGCGGGCACCCGCTTCTCGGATTTGATGTGAACTTATGCGATAAACTTTACAAGATCGATTCGCGAGGAAAAACAAGCTTAATCCAAATCCCTATCGGACCTTGTCGTCCTCGCGCTTGGTTAAAAGGGAGTTTGCGCAGTTAGGAGAGACATGAGTAAAGCTCTAATTTTGTTGCAAGTAAACATATAATTGTTTTATAGCTATTTCCCATTATTAATAGCAAACAAATATTTATGAGTTTTTGGAGCAGTAAGGGAAACAAAAGAGTAATTGCGTTGCCAAAGTAAAGAAAAATAAATGAATAAAAAAAGGACAGATCTATATGATCCATCCGGTAAAGCTTTGAAAAGGATTCTAGATTAGTAACGACCGAAAAAACAACTGCATCCAACAATAATTAAAAGGATAAACAGCACAACAATTAAAGCAAAGTTTGACCGCAAGCCACCTGACATTTTGTACACCTCCTGTTTTGCATGGATAGTACATCTTATGTAAAACATAACGAGTCTGTATAAGGCAAACATTTAATTTTGCGAAATTAAATACAGCTAATGAAAAAACGATGAATCAGTTTCAGCATTCTTTGTACAAAAAGATTTTGATGTTATCGTTATCGATGATGTATAAAAGTTTGTGTAAATGATGTTTAAGACAAAAGAGATGAGAGTGAAAAAAGTTCCTGCAAGTATAATGGCGTTGTGCAAAGGAAAATGATAGCGTGGTTTTGATTTCCAACGTCAGAACCATAAAAAGCTGAAACCGCCAACCAGGAGTTTCCCTGATTGGCGGTTTTTTTCGTACGCCCAACAGGCGGAATTTCTTGGATGATGTCCAGAGAGGAGGTGGTCAGGTATGTAAATCCCAGCTAAAGCGATCTCGTCTGATTGGATGTAGAATCCCGCATCCGGCCCTCCTGCCAGGCTTCGGAAGCTGTGCAGGCTTCGGCCAGGGCTAGGTCGGCTACGGCGTCGTCTGGCGTCACCAGTCCGCTCCAGTTCGGATCTTGGATCATCCGACAAAAGTCTAGGAAGCGGGCCTGGGCCATCGCCTCATACCATGCTTGTCGATCCACCAATGACAACGTCCGCCGATATGGTAGGCGGGAAACGAAAAACGAGGATGTACGATCGGGCGCCGATATATCGGAAGACAACCGCGATGCGGCCCATGCCCGTACCTGTTCGCCAGCGTCCGCCACTGGTTGCGTAGGCACCGTGTCGAGCAGGGCGTCGATTAGTTCCGCCTGTTCTGCCGAGAGCACGCCCTCGACGTACAGCTGTTGGGGAATCCAGCCTTCGAGCACAATCCGCCCTTGAGCACAGTGGACTTCCCACTGCGTCGACTCGGGAGCGTCCGCCTCCATTGTGAATCCGTGGTAATACTGAACCGGTACGTATTCGTGCAGGAGTTCGGAGCCTGCTTCTTTTGGCGCCACTCGCGCTTCCTGTCCATGGCCCTGACGTGTGCAGCCGCGGTGAATCACGCTCGCCCACACGCGCGACTGTTCGCCGTTCGCTTCGGTTACGGCGAAACCATGCGCATCTTCAGGTTCGCCAAACCAGTGCCGGCCGACTTCGAAGAAGTGAACGCCATGTTCGATGAAAATGCCTCCGCTCCGTTCGCGGTTCCAGAACCAATGTCCGGATGCGACACGGTGTGCGGCGTTGTGGAGACTGGCGTGGTACACACGACCCAATAGGTGGTGGCGGAGCATCCATTCGACCGCTTCCACCAACGGGTTGTAGCGCAAGACCAAGTTGACGGCGAATGCGCGCCGTTGTTTCGTTGCGAGCTGGGCAGTGCTCTTCAGCGCCGCTGAAGTCAGTGCCCCTGGTTTTTCCAGCAACAGGTGCTTGCCTTGCGTCAATGCCAGCTCGCCGAGCGGTGTGTGAAGGTGGGGCGGTGTCGTCAAGATCACCACGTCGATGTCCGGATCGCGGATAAGTTCGGTTGCTTCCCGATATTCGCGCGGGAGAACGGCATCGGATCGACGATGGCGATAGGCGTTCAGCACGCGCTGGCGCTTTTCGTCAGTACGGCCGGCAACGGCCGTCAACTGAAATTCGGGCAACCGCGCAAGCGCGCCGGCCAAGAATGCAGCGAAAGCGCCAGCGCCGGCAATACCCACGCGGTATGGTGGGAGCGGATAAGACATGGCGTCTTCTCCTCCTTTATCACGAATGAATCCATATTATCCATATTATGTTGACAATTGTATTATACCGCAAAGCTGGTCTCTGACGCTCTTCATTTTGCGTCCGCCTCAGCACTGGGTGCACGTGAAGTCGCAGGCCAGCAGGATCGTTCCGCAGCTGCACGGGGATCTCAGTGCAAACTCGGTGTGATCTACCCAAACGACATCGATGCCACGACGATTATACCAAAAAGCGTTTTACTTGCCATCATTATGGAATATTATGTATACTATTATTAGCAACCAGAGATATTGAGTGCTAACAACTAACCTCTTAATCTTTCATTTTTTCATTTTCTCATCATCCATCTGTTTCGGTCTTCATAATAATGAAGTGAACCCTACGAAGTTCGAAACTAATGGAGGGATGGCAAAATGAAAGCATTGCTGCTAGCTGGAGGTTTGGGTACACGTCTACGTCCATTAACTGAAAACCTTCCAAAACCGATGGCGCCCATTGCGAATCGCCCATGGTTGGAACACCTCATCACTCATCTGCGTGAACAAGGCGTCGATCAGTTTGTTATAGCCGCGCACCACTGTTCGGATGTGATTCGCCGTTACTTCGGAGACGGACGGCGCTGGGGAGTGAAGATTGAGTACGCTCTCGAACCGTTTCCGATGGGGACGGCAGGAGCCATCAAGAACGCGGAGCGATTGCTCGATGAGCGGTTCCTGGTCGTCAACGCCGACATCGTTCACTTGCCACAGCTGATTCCTCTCCTTGAGTTTCACCGCCAGCACGGCGGAATCGCCACCATTGCACTGACAGAAGTAGAAGACCCTTCTTCATACGGAGTCGTTGAACAGGATGCTGTAGGACGGATCTTGCGTTTTATTGAGAAGCCTCGCCCTGAAGAGGCGCCGTCAAACCGAATCAACGCCGGTTTGTACATACTCGAGCCGGAGGTCATGCGTTATATTCCAGCGCAGCGCGAGGTCTCGATTGAACGTGAAACGTTCCCGCGCCTGATTCGGGAAAGCGCTGGCGTCTACGGTATGGTAAGCCATGGCTACTGGCGCGACATGGGGACTCCAGTCCGTTATCGTCAGGTTCATTGGGATGTGCTCGACCGACGGTTTCCTTTGCCTATGCATGGACGTCAGATTCAGTCAGGTGTGTGGGCAGGGGAAGACGTCGAGTTCGGCCCTGGCGTCTTCTTGGTGCCGCCGGTTTTGATTGGTAATAAGGTGAAGGTAGGCGACCAGGCGGTGATTGGTCCATATGCGGTGATTGGTGATAACTGCCACATCGGTGCCCGTGTGCATTGTTCGAACTCCATCCTTTGGGATCGTTCAGTCGTGCGCGACGGCAGCCGCCTCAGCAACAGCATTTTCGGGTATCGGACCGTGGCGCCTGCCGGCGAGGTGTTCAAAGATTCCATTATCAACCAACCGAAAGAGGTGATGCAGGCATGAAGCGGATCGCATACGTCAGTACATATCCACCGCGTCGTTGCGGCATCGCCACGTTCACCGAGCATCTTCTTAAGAGCGTGTGCGTCGCCGGCAAACGGCGCGATGTTGATCCGGTGATTGTGCTCTATAACGAAACCGATGGCGACTCGGCCTATCGAAACGATCCGAAGTTCTGGCCTTTACCGGCGCAGGACCGGACCGCTTACACGCAGATGGCGGAACAGGTCAACCGTAGCGATGTCTCGGTGGTGGTCCTGCAGCACGAGTTCGGCATCTTCGGAGGCGAAGCGGGTGAATACATACTGGACTTCGTCCATGCCCTGAAGAAGCCGCTCGTCACGACGTTTCACACCATCTTTGCCGATCCTCAACCGCCTTATCGCCGTATTCAGCAACAAATCGCCGATGTGAGCGACGCTATCGTGGTCATGAACCGTCAGGCGATCCCATACCTAACTAGAGCGTTTAACTTGCCGGAGCATAAAATCTTCTACATTCCGCACGGTGCACCGGAGCCAAGCGGCGAGGAACGGGATCGCCTCCGCCGCCGCTTAGGATTCGAAGGGCGCAAGGTCATGTTTACCTTTGGATTACTCAATCGCGGCAAGGGCATCGAGTCGGTGATCGCCGCCTTACCGGGAGTCGTCCGCGAAGTGCCGGAGACGCTATACGTCATTGCCGGACAGACACACCCTGAAGTGAAAAAGCGTGAAGGGGAAGCGTACCGCGAGGAGTTACAGGAGATGATCCGTCGCCTTGGGCTGGAGGCGAACGTACGGATGATTGATCGCTATTTCAGTGAGGAGGAACTGGTTGACTACTTGACGGCATGTGACCTTTACGTCACCCCGTATCCGGGGATGCAGCAAATTACCAGCGGCACTTTGGCCTACGCGGTCGGCGTGGGCCGTCCGGTCCTCTCGACGCCATATGAACATGCCCGCGACCTGCTGCGCGGGTGCGAGGAACTGCTGCTGCCGTACGGCGACACCGCCGCCTGGGAGCGGCAACTGCGGCAGCTGCTAGCTGATGAAGCAGCTATGCGGCAATGGGAGGAGAAGATCAGACAAATCGGTGCAGCGACGCACTGGCCACGAGTCGGCGAGCAATACCTGCAGCTGTTTGCAAAGCTCTGCGGCGAGACGTGCGGTGATGCAAAGGCTATAGAGCGGAGTGAAGGCGAGGTGAAGCCCGTTGTCCCCGTCAGTCGTTAAGTTTGATCATCTGGAACGCATGACTGACGACACGGGGTTGCTCGAGCATTGTCTGGGGCGCATCCCGCGCCGACGCGAGGGATACTCGACCGATGACAATGCGCGTGCCATCTGGGCGTGCATGGAGTGGTTCGATCTATTGGGAGATGATGAGTCCGAGGAGCGCCGGAGGCTATACCGGCTGCTGGATCGGTACCTGGCTTTCTTGCTCTGGGCACAGAGGGAGGACGGTTGGTTTCAGAACAACTTTCATTTTGACCGGGCGCCGGAATCGGAATTGCGCTCGGATGACTGTCTGGGCCGATCCCTCTGGGCGGCGGCAGTGGCGTACGTGAATCTTGAAGACGATGCCCGGTGCTGCGCGGCCGCCGAGATCCTGCGCCGGGCGCTTTCGGCCAGCGGCGAGTTGCGGTTTTTGCGCGGCCAGGCCTGGGGGCTCGCGACTTGCTGCCTGCTGTTGTCCGAGTGGGATAACGGCTCGGCTTTGCCTTCCGGTGTGACCGAGGCCGACCTCACAAATCTGGCGGACATGTTCGAGCGGCGCTTGCTCGACGCTTACCACACGCATAGGACAGATGGTTGGCGTTGGTATGAGCCGCAAATTACCTACGCTAATGGACTATTGCCGTGGGCACTGTTTGTGGCTTATCGGTACCACGGACGCGCTGAGACGTTACGGGTGGCCAAAGAGAGCCTCGACTTTTTGGTGGATAAGATGAGCAGACACGACGGCGTCATCCGTCCTATCGGCAATCGCGGTTGGTGTGAAGGTGATCGGCGTGCCGACTGGGACCAACAGCCTATCGACGTGATGAAACTGGCCTTGGCTGCGCGTGAGGCCTATCGGGTGTTGGACGATGATGCCTACCGCGAGGTCGTTCGCCGCTGTCGCGATTGGTTTTACGGAGAAAACGACCTCGGCATTCCCCTCGCCGATCCGAGCGACGGGAGTTGCTGTGACGGTCTTGCCCCGGACGGGCCGAATCTGAATCGGGGTGCTGAGTCGACACTTTCCTATCTATTGACGGAAGCCATGGCACAATCCTTGCAATTGGAGGTGGTTTTTGATGGGCCTTTCGATGTCCCAACAATCCGTCCTACCGCCGCACGTGTTTAAGGAGTACGACATTCGCGGACGTGCAGGGGAGGAACTGGACGAAAATTTTGCTTACTTGCTAGGAACGGCGTTTGCGGAAATGGTCCGGCAAGCCGGTGAGCAGAAGGTGGTGGTTGGTCACGACAACCGCATCTCTTCGCCGGCATTACACCGTGCGCTGATTGCAGGGCTCAGCCAGGCGTCGTGCCGGGTGATCGACATCGGTCAGGTGACAACCCCGATGTTCTACTACAGCCTCGAGCACACCAATGTGCCGTGCGGCATCATTGTCACCGCCAGCCACAACCCGGGCAACGAAAACGGTTTTAAGATTGCGATGAATAAGACTACTATTTATGGCGAGCGCATCCAGGAGCTGCGGCGGACGATGGAACGGATTCTCCACTCACAAGGGATCAATCGCAGTGACTGGTGGAAGGAAGGATGTGTGGAGACGCTCGACATCGAGCCGGCCTATCTGCAAATGCTGCAAAACAAGATCCAGCTGGGGTCGCGCAAGCTCAAGGTAGTGGTCGATTGCGGTAACGGAACCGCTTCGACGATTGCGCCGAAAGCCTTGGAGGCATGGGGGTGCGAGGTCATCCCTTTGTATTGCGAATCCGACCCGACATTCCCTAATCACCATCCAGATCCGGTGGTGCCAGAGAATCTGAAGGATTTGATTGACGTGGTGCGACGGGAAAAGGCGGATCTCGGTGTGGCATTCGATGGTGACGGTGACCGATTGGGTGTCGTCGACGAAGAGGGAAACATCCTCTGGGGCGACCAACTGATGATTTTATTCTGGCGCGAGATTCTCCGTCGCTATCCGGGGGCCGAAGCGCCGGTAGAGGTTAAGTGTTCGCAGGCGTTGGTCGAGGAAATCGATCGGCTCGGCGGCAAACCGTTCTTCCATCGCACTGGCCATTCACACATTAAGGCAACGCTGCGCAGCCGGCCAGAGATTCCGTTTGCAGGCGAAATGTCCGGACATCTGTTCTTCAATGACGAGTTTTACGGCTATGATGACGCCTTGTACGCGGCGGGACGGCTATTGCGCATACTTTCCAACGATGACCGCAAGCTGTCGCAGCTATTTGCAGATGTCCCGCGGTATCACGCCACTCCGGAGACGCGCGTGCCTTGCCCGGAGGAGCAGAAGGCGGAAGCCATCGCCGCGGTCAAACAGCGGTTTGCGAGCAGTCACGAGGTCGTGGACGTGGACGGTGCCCGCATTCAGTTCAAAGACGGTTGGGGGCTGGTGCGTCCGTCGAACACGCAACCAATCCTTGTTCTGCGTGCCGAAGCCGCGTCACCGGAGGCATTAGCAGATATCAAACAGCAGCTGGCTGACGCACTCGGCGAGCCGCCGCTTAACTTGACAATCCCATGGTGAGGCAGGTCACGATTGAAATCGGATCACCGATTCATATCGGCGCTGACCCGAACAGTTTACACTGTTCGGGCTGTAAGCGCCGTTTTTCTTTTTTGGGAGTTATATTGTGTCCACTATACAATATAGTTTATCGTTGCGCATAAAAGGCGAAAGAAATATACGATGCGGTGATGAAACAGCTGCCGGCGAAAGAGCTAGCGGAGGAAATATAGGCGGTGGATGTGGATTAGTTAGAACGGCTGTTTGAACAAAAAACCACGACGCATTCCCCTTCTAGAATGCGAAGCATTTAGGAGGGGTTAGTCGAGGATGTCCCAAAAGTGTTCGCATAGCGTTCGCTTTTGGGACACTTTTCCTTTTGTGTCGACTAGGTCGCGAGCTATTTAAATTAACTGATTCCAACACCCGCACTTGCAAAACCTGTAAGAGCACCGATATTAATTGGAGTAGGTCCAGATGTTCTTAAGGAAAAAACTAGTAGTAGTTTGTCACCGGCAGCTACCGGTAATGACGCCGAAGCAGTATTAGCTGCAGTATTGCCAACGGTAACTACAGGGCCGAAGGCTGGTGCTAAATCTACAAAAACGCCTGTTGGAGTAAAGGTGTTGCTTAGTGCAGATGCCCTCCATAATTCTGCTCTAACTGTTCCAGCTGCAGCTAAAGTTATACCCACTGTAGCGCTAAAGAATGCAGATATGGATGTGACTGTTCCGGTACGAGGAACCACAAATGCGAAGTCAGGAATGTTCCCGACACCGACACCTAGAGTTAGTGCTCCTGTATTAATATCAGTAGTTGGCGCAGAACTTCCGAATCCAACGATAGCTCCAGTACTAACTATTACACCTGCAACAGCAGTTGTAGACAGTACAACAGGAGTTACTCCAGATGCATATGGAATGATAGCACCGGCCCCTGGAGGTCCTGGAGGTCCCGGAGGTCCTTGTATTGCAGGTCCATGTACCGTCACCGCTTGCCCATTAGTACAATTACATCTTACTCTTGGCTTATTGTTATCATTACATTTTTCTTCCCAATGTTTTGACAATATATTTCACCTCTTTTAATTTTTTTGATTTCAGTATAAAGTATATGAGCAGGATAATAAGTTTGATTAGACAAGAGTTGTAGATTAAGTGTTTGAATTTCCAAAATTAGGCGATTGAATATTCGGAGAATGAGATAGCCGAAAAAAGATATTTTAGTATTCATCATGTTCATTGATGTTCCAGCTAGCCATGCTAACGAGCACGGGTGCAAAAGATATAAGAAACCTAACTATTTGTATTCTTGAACGGTTGGGGGGCGATCGTTGAATAGTATATATTTTTTTGTTTCTTCATTTTGGACGGATAGATCGTATTCATTGTCATTTGTTTTAATTTTTTAGTTTGTAAAATGTCTCGCCAGCATCTCATGCATTGCCACATACACTCGAAACGAATTATTAAAAGAAAAATAGAATCGATAGAAAAAGAGACAAGGAAGCATTCCTTCGATAGAATAGATGTACCAATAGAAAGAAGCTTCCTTGTCTCACGAATAGCTTAGCATATTAACGCAAGCTGCATGGAACGTCTTCCTGCGCTACACTCTACTTCACAGGATGTTTTTGCGATTTTTGGCCTTATTTCGAAGAGTTGTTCAGATTTTGCAAAAATCGAAATGGCTAGCTAGTAAAAGGCTTGTTAGCAATCAACAGTACCTTCAGGGAAAGCAGGAGTGACTTGTGTAGCTGCAACTTGCATTTGTTGGACTTGTAATACTTTTACAGTAAGGTCCATTACGATTTTTTCGCGCAACGTGCTAAACTCTCCCTCAGGGCTTACATGAATTGGCGAAAAATCAAGTTCGTAGAAATTCGCGCCTATTAACTCGCCGTATGGTTGTTCATTATATTTGACAAGATTTTGGAAGAAATATTTATCTAAGCGAGGAACTAAGTCGTTTTTCTCGTTGAGGAAGAAAGCTTTGCTGTCTGCTGAAATACCTATAATTGGGAAAGTGAGGAAATCACCCTCTTCAAGTTCTGTAAAACCAGAAAACGCAATATCCGCAATTCTATCTACAAGTGCTCCATTACATGCAGTGGAAGCATATTCAATATCTTTGCGAATGAATCCTGATACAAATAATTTAGCTCTTGTGACTCTAAAGAAGTCCGTGTTGCCAATGCGCACAAATCTAACAGGTATCAGTTTCACTTGTTCTAGAAATACATTCTTTGTCACTCTCTTAATTTCAGTTGCTGGCGGATTAAGCGGAATATCTGCCTCTAAAACAACTTGAATGGTTCTCTCTGCTAGTACAACCGGAACTTTAAGAGTTGGTGTAAGACCTGGTGTAGTGACTAGCGGAGTAGCTTCATCGGCAAAACGTGATTGTTGTGCCGCTTCTACTGGACAAGCAGGGGAAATCGGTTGTTTATTCGATTTATTGCAAAATTGCCCATTACTCATCAAAAATCCTCTCCTTATTATTATTTTTTTGAGCTTTTCTCAAGCTCTACGCTAATACAATATTCAACATTCATTTTAAAGTAAGGGTGTATATAATAGCTATTTTTCCCATTTTTAAAAAAGGAGAGGATTTTTTTTAAATATATTCGATGATCTTCTAGATCCCTTTGCCATCATAACTGACTCGAACTTGTTGTACTTGTAGTAAATGAATGATTAAATCCAATACAATTTTTTGGCGTAATTGGCGTAAATGAGCTACTGGTTCTTTTTGTGTAGAACCCTCATTTCTATTGTAAATTGCAGTATACTTAATATTTTGATGTATATATCCTTCTATAAATAAATTTCCCTTTAATGCTGTACATGTCCCATTATCGAATGATGGCGAAAATTGAGTAGGTACGAATTTGCAATTTGTCAGTACGACCTCCTTAGAGATTTCGTTCACTTTCATAATCTCTTCTTCAAACACAACATCTTCTTCTAAACATATTTCTATTTCGTACTCCCCGACTACGACTGGAACTCTAATTTGTATGAAATCGTGAGAAGTACAAGATCGATTATTTGTTTCTTTTGTTTTTGTAAATAGCGAGTCATGTACAGGAACCACTATGGATTTATAATGATTTTTTTTGTTCTTCGTGCCATAAGTGTGAACAGTGTCAGTGAAAAATATAATTTCGTGAATTTTAGAGGAAACTAAACAACAATAAGGCTGTTCAGGATAATAAGTTGTCGTATAAAACAGTTTTGTGTCTAATTGGGGAATTTGTCTATTGTTTAGGTCAAGAAATTCAGATGTATGTTGAACTGTACCGCCAAAGACAGGAGGATGAAGAAAATCGTCAATTTCTACAAACGTGGAGAATGGGCTTTTTATAGTCATAGAACATATTTTTCCGTATTGGTCCGTATCATCAGTACGATTGGTTTCATCAATATCCTCTTTGGCAAGCATATGACTTATTTCATCCGCAAAACTAGATTCAGAAGTATGCACAGGTTCAAAAGCAGAATCGATTTGCGGCTTATCATTTGTTTTATCGACATGGCAAGTTTGAAGATCATGCTTAAATTTAGCACGTATCTTCTTCATTTTCTCATGGTCAATCCTTTTCATTACATTTCACTCCCGATCAAATTATCGTCACTGTATTATTTATTTATGTTTTATTTCCGCTTTTGTCCCTGTACGATTCCGGAAATTTCGAAAGTACGGCACTCTTTTACATAGTGAGTGGTTTTATTCAAATATTTGTTACAGCTTTGGAAGTGTAAGCGTTACAATCAAAAAATTAAATAAAAGTTCACAAATGTTTGTACTATCATCGTTTACAATATATACGTGAAAATATTCACAAACAAATATACAAAAATAATATTTATTCCACTAGATTGGTCGCCAAAGAAAGGATGAATCTATCTTGGAGATATTATCGATGAATGGAATTGTTATTCGATTTTTATTAGGCGGAGGCGCGGTCGTCGCTTCTACCATTATCTCAAGAAAATTAGGATCAAAAATCGGAGGAATTTTTGCGGCCTTTCCTGCTGTATTTTTCGCGGCATTATTGACACTTCGCTTAGATGTAAAAGGCGGTGAGCTAGTGGAAAAGTCGCTTGTTCTATCCCAAGGGGCAGTTGTCGGGATGTTCATGAATATTATGTGTGCAATAGCGGTCGTTTATCTTTGTACTAAGCAAGGTTGGAAACGCGGGCTTGCACAATCGCTAGCTGGATGGTTTCTTGTTTCCATTGCTTATGCTTTTATTTCAAGATATTTCTAAGTTAAGGTGATTTTTATGGACGGACGTGATTTATTTTTCCGTTTTTTATTTGGCGGCTCTGCAGTTGTACTAAGTTATGTAACGGCAAAACTGTTGCCATGGAAAGTTATCGGGGGGATTTTCGCGGCATTCCCAGCTGTTATGGTCGTTGCCGTGATGATGGTTGGCACGAAGAACGGATCTAAAGAAGCAGCAAAAACAGCGCAAGGATCTGTTTATGGAATGATCGGTTGTTTCATTTGTGTATTAGCGGTGTTATTTTCCCTACAATTTACACACAATTGGTGGGGGAGTTTTATTTTTGGTCTAATTATATGGTTTGCAAGTTCGTTATTCCTTGTATACATGCGAGATCATAAAAAGGAAAGCAGAGTATCAAGCATCAAATCGCAACATTGATAAAGAAAAAGCCAATGGAACCATGAGTAGCGAATATAGAAACCTGGCACGATACGAACGTGCCAGGTTTTTTGTGTGCCAGGAAAAAAATCGTTCTTTTCTTTTAAAAAAATTGGAGTGATAGGGGGCGATGGAGCTTAAATATATTCAAGATCTATACTGATTTCTGAGTCCATTCTGGATGTATCCTTGTGAAAATCGAAGAAATTCAAAGAAAAACAATATTTTAGAGAGTGTTCTCTCGTTCAATAATTATGATTTTAACATAAGAATCTTTTGAATATACAAAATATATAAAAAAGTATATAAATAATTTTACATTTTGTCCAATGAATGAGGTTTTTTGATTCTATACAATAAAGTTAGTATTCATAACGCCAAAGCGTAGTTATCATCGGAGAAATGGATAAGCGAGTCATTTGAGAAGTGTGCAATGCACGGTAAGTTATCGAGATTGTCGTCCTGAAGCATACATGAAACTTCAAATGTTAAGCCCATAAAAAAGGGGGGTTCTTGATGAAAACGCAGATTGAGCAAAATGGCATTGTAATTCTAACAGAAGAAGTGACTAAAAAGTTGAGTGGAAGTGAGTTGTGGAATGATGATTTGCGACCGACAACCCTCGAGGAACATTCGTGGAAAGGACTAAACTTTGCTACTTTGTGGATTGGTATGTGTTTATGCATCCCTTCCTACACCATGGCCAGCGGCATGATTGCTCTAGGCATGAACTGGTGGCAAGCAGTTGGAACTATTTTTCTCGGCAATGTTATTGTCCTCATCCCGATTTTATTAAATTCACATGCTGGCACAAAATTCGGAATTCCGTATCCTGTTTTTGCACGGCTTTGGTTCGGAGATAAAGGAGCGCATATTCCGGCTTTGGCCCGCGCGATTGTAGCCGCTGGATGGTTCGGGATTAATACGTGGATTGGAACAGGTGCGATTGATACATTGTTAGCAGCCTCATTCCCTGCTTGGAGAAACTTGCCCGGACATACGGCCATCGTATTTGCTTTCTTTTGGGCTCTGAATGTAGGGGTTGCTTATAAAGGCCCCGAAGCAATTAAAAGACTAAGCTCCATTGCTGCTCCTGTAGTGGGCATCTCTTCCATTATTCTCCTCATCTGGGCGTTCACTCACGCGGGAGGTTGGGGACCTATTTTAGAGCAGCCATCTAAATTCAAAACCACTGGGGAATTTTTAAAAGTATTTTTTCCAGCCTTAACAGGTGTTATCGGTTTCTGGGCTACACTTGCTTTGAATATTCCTGACTTTTGTCGTTACGCTAAAAGTCAGAAATCGCAAATGGTTGCTCAAAGCTTCTCTCTCCCAATCACGATGACCATCTTTTCTTTCATTGGAATAGCAGTTACATCAGCGACTGTCGTAATTTTCGGCCAAGCGATTTGGGATCCTGTACAACTACTTGCCAAGTTCCCGCCATTTGTTATTCTTTTAGGAACAATTGTAATTGTTATTTCTTCCCTAACTATTAACATTGGGGCTAACATTGTAGCTCCTGCCCGTGCTGTTGAGAATTTATACCCGAAACGAATTACGTTTGGAATTGGTGTTCTTATTACCGGGCTGTTTGCTATTTTGTTGCAGCCATGGTATATTATGTCTAATTTTGGGAATTATATATTTGGTTGGCTCGGAACATATGCTGCTTTACTAGGTCCGATTGATGGCATTGCTATCGCAGACTACTGGCTTGTTCGCCGGAAACAATTGGATCTTAAAGAGTTATATGAACCTAACGGTCGTTACAATTACACTACCGGTTTTAATAAAAACGGAGTTTATGCTCTTGTGATCGGTGTAGCCATCCCTGTACTAGGCTTATTAATTCCAGGCCTTCGCTTTCTCTGGGATAATGCTTGGACTTTCGGATTATTTATTGCTATTGGTGTCTACACCTATTTAATGAAAGGCGACAAAAGCGTTCTAAGAGAAGGTGAATACGAGAAAATTACTATTATTATGGAAAACCTTCCTCATGACGTCAAAACGAAACCGATAGAAACAGAACTTACAAAATAGTAAAGCATGATAGCTAGGAAATATAGAAAGTTAGCTTTCGTTGGCTTTAAAATGTTCTTTTCTATAATTAGCAGTCTACGCATGTGGAGTGTGTAGAAAAACTCGTACAAAAAGAGGAAGCAGGCACCGCATAAGGCGCCTGCTTTGTTATTTTATGGTAGTTTTTGGAGAGTTCTATCCCTGTACTACTTCATCCGCTTAAGCGCACGCAGTTCGCTTTCTTGCTCCAACGAGCGAAGGGAAAGGGTTTCTAAAATTTTATCTCGCCGTTCTTGTCCGCTAACGATTTCATTGATTTTTTCCGAGGCTTCCAGCATCGCCAGTTTTATGGCCGGAAGATCAGTGACATCGTCTTTTGTTGCCATGTTTGCGTTACCCATGTTTCGCTAGGATGACTAAAAAAGAAAAATTGCTAGATGAATCTTTCGTGGTAATCTCATCTTGACGTTTTCGGATTCATCGTATGTAAAACTTATCTTCTATTTCCTAAACTTGACTTATTTATGCTTGTCCGTCAATAATAAATAAGGATATAAAGATAAAAACGTAAGCGAGTTGAGGGGGAATTGAACATAAACATTTTGCAATGCGTTCAAGATGCGTATGCAGCGCTGACCGGGCTAAGCATCATTATGTTTGATTTGCAGCGTCGGCCGGTCACGAAAGTTTCTAATGTTACAGAATTGGCAGAGCTTCTGTTGTTTTCTCCGGGGGAATCGGAAAAACCGTATCCTTTCATCTACGTTCCAGATGACGGTGCGCAATGGCAGCGTCCGATGATTGTTCAGACAGGATATTGGGGAGTTAAAGCGATCATTGCCCCGGTGTTTGTGCAACAGAAAGTGGAGTATTGGATTTGGGCAGGAGCGTTTATTGAGGAAAAGACGAAGCTGGTCGTCAGAGAGCTTTCTAATTCTGAAGCATGGATTCCGGTGATTGAACGTGCGACAGAGCAACCAATATCGGCGGTGGAACAAAAGCTTCATGATATTGAAAAAATGTCATTAGTATGCAGCGAGTTAATTCACAGCGACAGGCAAAAACAACAATACGAACGCTATTTTCGTTTGCTGGATTCGGCAGCCGAACGCGCACAGCAGTCTTCTCTAAATGTAGGCGATTTTTTACATCTGTTGCAAAGAATAGACGATCATATCGACTTTTTGTTGTACATACAGCAACGGGACCGCGAGTGGATGATTGCCAACGCCGTCGGTGAGAAAGCAGAGCAGATGTGTGGAAAACCAATTAAAGCTGCTTTCCCACCGCTGTCAGACTCTCCATATCTGCCTAGTGTCGCTTGTTTTGAAAATGCGGCACTTGATCCGCGCTTTTCCTTTTTTGTCACACACGGAATTAGACCTAAAGTTGTTTTGGCTTACCCGATTTTACGGGATGAGGCAATAGAAGGATGGATTGTGATTGGCAGCGAAACAACCAGTTCGTTGCCAAAAGCCGTAGTTTCGATTGGTTCCATCATGGTCAAGTATTGGAGCTTATATACAACATGTGAGTCGACTTATATCAAAATGGACCGCCATTTCATGAGGCTATCGATGCTCATAGAAATAGGCCGTGCGATGAATGTAGTGAAAAACAATGAGGAAATTTTGCGGATGATGACCGATTTTGTAGCAGAACTGGCTTATGGTAATTTTGTATTTACGGTGCTAAAGGATCAGAAAAGAAACATTAAAGTTCACAATGGGACGGTTCCTGAAAGGCAAATTACAGAATATTACCAAGATGTTTGTCATCGCTACTTCGAGACAGAGGGTAAGTGGGCGAACAATTATATACCGACATTGCGGGAAACAAAACTAGGAATAATAATGGAGATTCCGTTTTTTGTTCACGAACAGCTGCATGGAGTAATGTCTGTACATATGAAACATTTAGAAGATACAAAAGAAGCAGAAGCGTATGTAACTGCCCTCATAGGCATGGGTACGATGATGATGAAACAAAGCTACGATCATATGCCAAAGCAGGAATTGAATATCGACGTGCTTACGGAACATTTAACCGCTCGGGAGATGGATGTACTAAGTTTATTGGTTCAAGGGTGCAGCAACCGTGAAATCGCCGATCGGCTATTTATTAGCATTCATACCGTGAAAAACCATATTACAAATATTTTCCAAAAAATTGGAGTGAACGATCGCTCGCAGCTCATTGCTCTCGTTTATCAGCTAAACCATCGGAAAGAAAATCAACTAGGAACATCATTCAGTACAAGTTCGATGAAATGATGTTCCTTTTTTTTATATGGAAAAGTTTTTCTATACAGGAAATTGGAATGGAATAAAGTTTATATTATAATGGTTATAGTACATAAGAACTACATCTTTCGTTGTTATAATGCGTAAATAATACGGAGAAATAATATTTCAAGCTGTTTTTCTCTAGGATGAAACATGCTATATTTTTGTAGACAAATGTATCATTTAGCATACAAAAATAAGAGGAATGAAGATGAAAAATGGAGTAGTGATCAAAAATATTTCGGTCACGAAAGATGCCGACATTATGAAGGCGATGGACATTACGGAACAGATAGCAAGCGGCATGGGTTTTTCCCCGCATGATTGCCTATTTCTCCGATTGGCGACCGAGGAAGCATGCACCAATGCGTATGAATATTGTCAAAAAACTAATCAATTGCCTTTTAAAGTAATTTGGAAAAGGGAAAGGCAACATTTAATTATTGTTGTGAAACAACGCGGGAAGAAATTTGCTATCAAAAGAGAGGATGAAGTCAATAAAAGCTCGCGCGGCAGAGGATTACAGTTGATTACTCATATTGTTGACCACGTTTACGTCAAGCAAAAAGGGAATCACGTTTTGTTTTATATGTGCAAATGCAAGAAAAATGAGCGACGGTTGGAGGAATAGAATATGAGAACGAAACATGGAACCATTCATGTTTTCACTTGGAACGAAGACATTACATTAAACAATACTGAACAGTTTCGCAAAGCGATGGCAGAGCTGATCGAAGAGCCAGCCGACTATCTTATATTAAATATGGAGCAAGTGAAATATATTAATAGCGCGGGCCTCGGCATTATTGCCGATGGGGTGATGACGGCGAGAAAGCGGCAAAAAGAGCTGGTCGTTGCTGGTGTTCAAGGGTCCCTTCAGGAAATTTTCCATATTGTTAAATTTTCTTCTTTTATTAAACTGTTTAAAACAGAAAAAGAGGCAATACATTATTTTCGCGGAGAATGACGATATATGATTGGCAAGTTTCGAGAAAAAATGAAGGAAAAAGATTTTACATTAAAGGAATTACTGCAGCTTCTCGAAGAGCGAAACGTGCTTTGCAATAAGGCGGATCAAGTGTATTGGCTCGCGACTTTGACAGAAAGGCGGTTTATTTTTATTTCCGCATCCTGTGAAAAGATGTGCGGGCTTCCGCCTGAAGCTTTCTATCAAGATGAAGAGCTATGGAAAAAAGTAGTTCACCCGGAAGACAAGGAAAAGCAGGAGAAAACGCAGTCCGTTCTTTGGAATGGGGGGAGCGTTGAGCAGGAATACCGCATTATCCATCAGCAAGACCGGACGGTCCGCTGGGTTCTCGAGCAAACGTTTCCCGTTTTCGATGAAGACGGGAATGTAGCGATGATAAGCGGGATTATTACCGATATTACTAAAATAAAAAAAATGGACGAGCAACTGTTGCTGGCGGAAAAAGTATACGAATATACGTATCAGGCGCTATTGATTACTGACGCACAGTTAGTGATTCAATTGATTAATCCCGCTTTTACGAACATGACAGGATATGGAACGGATATCATCGGTGAGTCGTTTCATGTGTTGTGTGCCGGCTATTATGATGAGCGGTTTTACAGCACCATGAAGAAAACGATAACCGAAAAAGGAAAGTGGGCAGGAAAGATGCGGTGGCGGCGGAAAAACGGAAAGGCCTATGTTCAGCAAACGACCGTTACAGCCATTCGCAACCGCGAAGGAAAGATTATTTTTTATCTTTTTTTGCTTACCAACATGTGGAAGAATAAAAAAGCGGCAGTCACTGTAAAGGAAGATTTAAAGCTGGCGCGGGAAGTGCAAAAACGTGTGCTAAGCAAACCGTTGACGGCTAACCGTATTAATATTTATGGGACGTATATTCCTTCGCGGGAATTAGGTGGCGATATGTACGCCTGGTACCGAATTGATGAAGAGCGATATGGAATTTTTTTAATGGATGTCATGGGACAAGGAACAGCCGCATCGCTTATTTGTATGTCGGTCCGCTCTTTGCTAAACGGAGTGATTCGCAAAGGTATTGATCCGCAAGAAGTATTTCAGGAATTAAATAAACATATGCGGCGGCTGTATCATGAAAATGGACGAATGATGTATTACTTTACAGCTATTTATGTGCTCGTAAATACGAAGGAAAGATTTATTGAGTACGCTTCGGCAGGGCACCCTCCTGGGTTTTTATTT
Organism: Parageobacillus sp. NEAU-HV-2; assembly: GCF_059115485.1. Lineage (NCBI taxonomy): Bacteria > Bacillati > Bacillota > Bacilli > Caryophanales > Anoxybacillaceae > Parageobacillus > Parageobacillus sp. NEAU-HV-2. Next base: position 1,377 of record NZ_JBXUJJ010000016.1, on the reverse strand, counting down.
CAACGAAACGGTTTGGTGGAGAAACTGGATCAGGGGTGTGCGCCGATTGGACTATTGCCGCATCTTTACGTCGAAACCGGCAAGCTCTATTACGAACCGGGAGCAACACTAGTGCTGTATTCAGACGGAGCGATCGAAGGAGCCGATCGTTCGGTTTGTACAAATATCGAAAAGTTTCGCGAACAACTAAAGCCACATATTCATTTAGACGGCAAAACAATGATAAAATACATTCATAACCAGTTTAAAGAAAAAAGGGCGTTTCCGGATGATCTTTCGGTGGTGGTGGCAAAATTATGGTAAATCACTGTTGCCAATAAGACGATGATTAAGTATGATGGAGAAAAGCCCACTTCCATGAATCGGATTAGTTGGGAATGAATACATTATAGTAATGAACATAAAGACAGGGGGATGACATATTATGGTGAGAAACCCAGCGGGCTTTTGGAAGCGGTTAGCGGCTAATTTATTAGATGGTATCATTGTCGGTATTCCTATTACGTTGATCGGGTATTTGATTACGCACAGCTGGGAGGAAAACTGGTTTACTTCATTGGCAAACATTGTTTACGCTTTAGTAGTGCCAGCGGTTTGGTCTGGATATACAGTAGGGAAAAAGCTGTTAGGCATTCGCATCGCCAAAGTCAATGGCGGGAAGGTCGGAATCGGGACGATGTTTTTACGTTCCGTTGTCGGCAGCCTCGTTTATGTCATCACGCTTGGCATCGGGTTGATTATTAGCGCAATTATGGTAGCGGCGCGCGAAGATAAACGATCGATTCATGACTTTATTGCCGGAACGTATGTGACGACAGAGAAGCCGATATAATTGGACTGGATATATATTGTAATAAGAATGGGTGTCTAAGACAATAGACACTCATTTTTTATTACACAGGATATAATTGTAAAAAAATGACTGGTTATCTTTTATAACAGCGGAGAAAAAATTGACAGATCTGATCGATTCTCGGCCAGTCAGCTTACGGAGGATGTCAAACAGCAAATCTTATTCCAGATTGAAGGGTGGTTATATTTATCGAGAGATGAGCGATTTCGTCCTATTTTCCGAGAGCGCTGGGAAAAATTCCACCAATTGTTTGCGCAAATAATTAAGGAAGGTCAATGCGCATGATCGAATCAGACATAGGCAACAAGTTTTTCAAATAAGTTGCTTATGTCTATTTTTATGTTTTGAAAATTATATATACATAAGTTAATAAATATTGTAAATATACTTTTATGAAGATGATGTATAAAATTTTGTGTCAAGCATTTGGCTAGACCAAAAGAAAAAGGTAGGGTATTCTCTGATTTGGCCAAAAATCTTAGAGAAAGGAGAACCCTACCTATGTCTAAAAGTATACCGAATTT
>NZ_JBXUJJ010000015.1:0-54369 GCF_059115485.1 Parageobacillus sp. NEAU-HV-2 | reverse complement strand
CTCAAGATGAGATTTCCCATCGCGTAAGCGAGTAAGATCCCTCGAAGATGACGAGGTCGATAGGTCCGAGGTGGAAGCGTGGCGACACGTGCAGCTGACGGATACTAATCGATCGAGGACTTAACCATGAAAAGCGCAGGCGACTGGCTTCTTCCAAACAGATGGTTATCTAGTTTTGAAGGAATGAACTCCTTCTTGACAAAATCGATTAGATGAATATAATTATTTATGTCAATTGAACAACTTGCCTAGTGACAATGGCGGAGAGGAAACACCCGTTCCCATCCCGAACACGGAAGTTAAGCTCTCCAGCGCCGATGGTAGTTGGGGCCAGCGCCCCTGCAAGAGTAGGTCGTCGCTAGGCAAGTTCAATATTCCGCAGTAGCTCAGTGGTAGAGCAATCGGCTGTTAACCGATTGGTCGCAGGTTCGAATCCTGCCTGCGGAGCCATCATGCTTCCATAGCTCAGTTGGTAGAGCACTTCCATGGTAAGGAAGAGGTCACCGGTTCAAGCCCGGTTGGAAGCTTTGATGTTTTCCTTTTTGGCCCGTTGGTCAAGTGGTTAAGACACCGCCCTTTCACGGCGGTAACACGGGTTCGAATCCCGTACGGGTCACTTTCTTTTTGTTTACTGGAGGATTAGCTCAGCTGGGAGAGCACTTGCCTTACAAGCAAGGGGTCGGCGGTTCGATCCCGTCATCCTCCACCATGTTTAACATTTTATTTGTCGGCTTAGCTCAATTGGTAGAGACGAGCTTAAACTTCAATGAATTTGCTCCGAGTTGTCCCGACGCATCTAACATCATTGAATAAGCTAGAAGAGGAAGGGACACAAAAAACTAAGCGTATATGTCGATACTTCTTATGCTGGATTAGCTCAATTAGTAGAGACGAGCCTAAGCTTCATCGAATAAGCTACGAGTTGCCTCGACGCATTTGGCACCTTTGAATTGGCTAGCAGAGGAAGAGGCAACGGAAATAATTTGAGTATAGACACATTTCTTATGCCGGCTTAGCTCAATTGGTAGAGCAACTGACTTGTAATCAGTAGGTTGCGGGTTCAAGTCCTGCAGCCGGCATCATAATACGGAGGGGTAGCGAAGTGGCTAAACGCGGCGGACTGTAAATCCGCTCCCTTTGGGTTCGGCGGTTCGAATCCGTCCCCCTCCATATACATAAAAAACGGCCATTCAATCAAGTATAATGTTTGGATATTGTGAAATAATATGTTTCAGCTGACAGTGTTTGAATATCGTTGGGCTATAGCCAAGCGGTAAGGCAACGGACTTTGACTCCGTGATGCGCTGGTTCGAATCCAGCTAGCCCAGCCATTTTATCCATATTGAGCCATTAGCTCGGTGGGTAGAGCAACGAGCTTAAACATCTATGAATCCGCTACGAGTTGTCCCGACGCATCCAACATCGTTGAATAAGCTGGCAGAGGAAGGGACAACGACAAACGATGAGTGTCTTGATTTTCTATATGAGCCATTAGCTCAGCAGGTAGAGCAACGAGCCTAAACTTCATCGAATAATCTTCGAGTTGTCTCGACGCATCTAGCTTCCTTGAGATAGCTGGCAGAGGAAGAGACAACGAAAACAACTAGTGTCTTCATTTACTGTACGAGCCATTAGCTCAGTAGGTAGAGCATCTGACTTTTAATCAGAGGGTCGGAGGTTCGAGTCCTCCATGGCTCATCGATGTGCGGAAGTAGTTCAGTGGTAGAACACCACCTTGCCAAGGTGGGGGTCGCGGGTTCGAGTCCCGTCTTCCGCTTTTTATACCATTATACGGGGCCTTAGCTCAGCTGGGAGAGCGCCTGCTTTGCACGCAGGAGGTCATCGGTTCGATCCCGATAGGCTCCATTAAAGCATCCCATTTCGAAAAACACGAATGGGATGCTTTTTATTTTTCCCTATGCCCGTGAAATAAGAATAAATATTCAAAAAATTGTCGAGTTGAGTCATGACGGCGTTTTCATCTACAATAATAACGTAGTATAACGGGAAAGGGGAGGCAGCATGAAGAAAATATCGATCATTGGTGTGCCGATGGATTTAGGACAGACGCGTCGCGGCGTCGATATGGGGCCGAGTGCCATGCGCTATGCGGGGGTCGTTGAGCGTTTGGAGCGCCTTCATTATGATATTGAAGATTTGGGAGATATTTCGATAGGAAGAGCTGAACGGCCTGATGATGAAGGGCTTCGTCTTAACTTGCGAAATTTGAAAGCGGTTGCGGAAGCGAATGAAAAATTGGCCGCGGCTGTGGATGATGTGATCAAAAGGGGAAGATTTCCTCTCGTTTTGGGTGGCGATCACAGCATTGCCATTGGTACATTAGCCGGTGTTGCCAAACATTATAAAAATTTAGGCGTGATTTGGTATGACGCGCATGGTGATTTGAATACCGCCGAAACGTCGCCGTCTGGAAATATTCATGGAATGCCGCTGGCTGCAAGTCTCGGACTAGGACATCCAGCATTAACGAATATTGGCGGTTACAGCCCAAAAGTTAAGCCGGAAAATATCGTTCTGATCGGTATTCGTTCCCTTGATGAAGGCGAAAAACGATTCATTCGCGAAAAAGGGATTAAAATATATACGATGCATGAAGTAGATCGTCTCGGAATGACCACGGTGATGGAAGAAACAATTGCTTATTTGAAAGGGCGGACAGACGGGGTGCATTTATCACTTGATTTAGACGGATTGGATCCTCATGATGCACCAGGGGTAGGCACTCCAGTGATTGGCGGTCTTACTTATCGGGAAAGCCATTTGGCAATGGAAATGCTTGCCGAGGCGCAGTTAATTACATCGGCAGAGTTTGTCGAGGTAAATCCTATTTTAGATGAGCGCAATAAGACTGCTTCTGTCGCCGTAGGATTGATGGGTTCTCTTTTTGGCGAAAAGTTAGTGTAATGGAATAGAAACAGCAGATTCCGCAAAATCTGCTGTTTTTTCTGTTGTATACGTTGACCATCTCTCCCACTTCCTTTGGTTTAAGTAGAGCTCTTCTCGCTCGATTATGATAAAATAAATTATATGTTTTCATGAAACTTTTATTAGAGAAGAACCGTAGTATACTGTAGCCGCAGGGGCGGGGGTATTGTATTATTATGGATATATTTGTGAAGAAACGGATTAAAGCGATAAAAAAAGGCGACCAAAATGCCTATGCCGATATTGTTGACCTTTATAAAGATAAAATATATCGTCTATGCTATCGGATGCTGGGAAACCGCCATGAGGCGGAAGATGCAGCACAAGAGGCATTCATCCGCGCCTATGTTCATATTGATACGTATAATCCGAAGATGAAATTTTCGACATGGCTTTACCGCATTGCAACGAACTTAACGATTGATAAAATCAGGAAGAAGAAGCCAGATGCGTATTTGGATGAGGAAGTCAGCGGCACCGATGGGCTTACGATGTATGCCCAGCTTTCTTCTCACGAAGCTTCCCCCGAGGAAACAGTAGAAAGCCTGGAGCTGCGGGAGACGGTGCAGGAGGCGATCGGAAAGCTGCCGGAAAAATATCGCAGCGTGATCGTGCTAAAGTATATAGAAGATTTATCATTACAAGAAATTAGCGAGATTTTAGATCTGCCGATCGGCACGGTGAAAACACGGCTTTATCGCGGCAGGGAAGCATTACGAAAGCATTTGGGTCATCTGTAAGAGGGTGAAAAAACATGAAGTGTCCAGAGCATATTGTAAAGCTTATGCATGATTATTTAGATGGTGATATAGGTCCAGGTGATGAAAAACGATTAAAAGAGCATTTACAGGAATGCCCGGCATGTGCCGCTCATTTCCATGGGTTAACGAAAACGGTGGCCTTTATTCAGTATGCATCTCATGTCCCTTCGTCGCCTGATTTTACGACGCGAGTGATGGCGAATTTACCGAGGGAAAAGAAGAGGATTCGAGTGCAAAGATGGATGCAACGCCACCCGTTTCTTACTGCCGCATCACTATTTATTCTTTTAACTACCGGAAGTCTGTTTACTGCATGGAATGGAGAGGAACAATTCTCGGTTTCCACACACGAAAATGTGATTATTCGCGATCATACCGTCATTGTTCCAAAAGGGGAAACGGTGAAAGGGGATATCGTTGTCCGCAACGGTTCTATTAGGATAGAAGGGAAAGTGGAAGGCAATGTTACCGTGATTCACGGAGAAAAATATTTAGCTTCCGCAGGGCAAGTAACAGGGGAAATTGAAGAAATTAATCAAGTATTTGAATGGATCTGGTATAATATTAAGGAACGGATCAAAGATGCAATGGAAACGTTCAAATAGTATAGGCCATCTTTCGGATGGCTTTTTTCAATGATATGTTATAATAAAAGAGCTGTTTCCATAAACATGATGTTGGAATTAGTGATAAAGGAAGTGTGAAGATGCCTTTCGGAGAACTCCCTGTTGTAGATTATTTAGTGAAAATTGTCGATATTCTCGTTGTTTGGTACGTGATCTATAAATTAATTATGATGATTCGCGGGACGAAAGCAGTCCAGCTTTTAAAGGGAATTATTCTGATTATACTAGTGCGAATCGTTAGTAACTTTCTTGGCCTTAGCACGCTGCAGTGGCTAACGGGTCAGGCGATTACATGGGGGTTTCTCGCTATTATTATTATCTTTCAGCCGGAATTCAGGCGTGCTCTTGAGCAGCTGGGGCGCGGAAAACTATTTGCACGAAGCAGCACAAACGAAGATGAAGAACAAGTAAAGATGGTTGAGGCGATTATTAAAGCTGCGGAATATATGGCGAAACGGCGAATCGGTGCGTTAATTTCTGTAGAACGGGAAACAGGAATGGGAGATTATATCGAAACGGGAATTATTTTGAACGCTCGTGTTTCGTCAGAACTATTAATTAATATTTTCATTCCGAATACTCCTTTGCATGACGGAGCTGTTATTATTCAAAAAAATCATGTTGCCGCTGCGGCCTGTTATTTGCCGCTTTCGGAAAGCCCATTTATTTCAAAAGAATTAGGGACTCGTCACCGTGCTGCACTGGGAATTAGTGAGGTAACTGATAGCATAACAGTTGTGGTATCGGAAGAAACCGGTGCGGTATCGATCACAAAAAACGGGGAGTTACATCGGGATTTAACTCCGGAGCAGTTTCGGGAGTTGCTTACAAAAGAATTAGTGCCGGCAACAAAAGCGACTTCCTCATCCCGTTGGCAATGGAGGGGGAAGAAACATGGATAAGTTGATGAACAACCATTGGTTTATTAAAGTGTTTTCTTTACTGCTAGCCATCATGCTTTATATGTCAGTCAATATTGAAAAAGGAACAAAGTCTGGAGGGATTTTCCGCAATGCGATTGGACAAGAGGATATAGAAACGCTGATGAATGTCCCCGTCGTCGTTTACTACGACGAGGAAAATCTAATCGTTTCCGGCGTTCCGAAATACGTGAACGTGACGTTGCAAGGGCCGGCAAGCATTGTAAAACCAACCGCTTTGCAGCGGAATTTCGAAGTATATATGGATTTAACGGATTTGCCGTTAGGAACATATACTGTTCCGATTAAATATAAAGACATATCCGACAAACTAAAGGTAAACATTCAGCCCTCGACAGCAAAAGTAACCATTCGGGAAAAAGTAACAAAAAATTTTCCTGTCGGGGTTGAATTTATGAATAAGAATCAAGTGCTAAAAGGCTATTCTGTGGAACAGCCGATTGTCAAGCCTAACTCGGTTATGATCACGGGTGCCAAAGAATTAATTGATAGCATCTCATCGGTAACAGCGAAAGTAAATTTAGAAGGCGCCACTGACACGATAACCCAAAAATCGAAAGTAATCGTTTATGATCATAACGGCAGGGTGTTAAATATCAGTGTGCATCCTTCGATTGTCGAAGTGACCGTTCCGATAAGAAGTCCAAGCAAAACCGTTTCCCTAAAAATCAACCGGGTAGGAACGTTGCCGGAAGGAGTAAACATTGTAAAAATAGAAACAGTTCCAAATGAAGTGACGATCTTCGGTCCTAAAGAAAAAATTGATTCTATTGAATCCATCGATGGGATTACGATTCGTTTAGATGAAATTACTGAAGATACGACGTTGGAAATGGATGTTCCACTGCCGGAAGGAGTCAAAAGCGTTGATCCATCTAAAGTAAAAGTCCATATCGATGTGCAAAAAGAAGAATCAAAAACGCTCAAAGGCGTGCCGATTCATGTGTTAGGATTAGGAGAACAATATACAGTGGAATTTATAGACCCAAAAGAGCAAACAATGGATGTTCGGCTTCATGGAGCGCCTAACATCTTAAACGATATTACAGAAGATGACGTGGAATTATATATTGATGTTAGCGGTTTAGACCTCGGTGAACATGAAGTAAAGATAAAATGGAATGGACCACAAAATGTGAAATGGGAACTGCCAAAAGAAAATGCAAAAATTAAAATAAGCGAAAAAACCAATGAACAATAATTTCATGGATGTAAGGAGAGATTGACATAATGGGTAAATACTTTGGTACTGACGGTGTACGCGGAGTAGCGAATCGAGAACTGACACCAGAGCTGGCGTTTAAAATCGGGCGCTGCGGCGGATATGTATTAACGAAAAGTACAGAACGCCCGAAAGTGTTAATCGGCCGTGACACCCGGATTTCCGGCCATATGCTCGAAGGAGCGCTTGTCGCCGGATTGCTTTCCATCGGAGCGGAAGTCATGCGCCTCGGCGTCATCTCCACTCCAGGGGTTGCTTATTTAACAAAGGCGTTAGGAGCACAGGCAGGGATTATGATTTCGGCGTCTCATAATCCTGTTCAAGATAACGGAATTAAATTTTTCGGTCCAGATGGCTTTAAGCTATCCGACGAACAAGAAAGAGAGATTGAAGAGTTGATTGACAGTCCGGAAGATATGCTGCCAAGGCCGATCGGCAAATCGTTAGGACAAGTGAATGATTATTTTGAAGGCGGACAAAAGTATTTACAATACTTAAAGCAAACCATTGATGAAGATTTTTCCGGCTTGAAAATTGCGCTAGACTGCGCGCATGGAGCTACTTCGTCGTTGGCGACGCATTTATTTGCCGATTTAGAAGCCGATGTTGTGACAATGGGTGCATCACCAAACGGGCTTAACATTAACGAAGGAGTAGGCTCCACCCATCCGGAAGCGTTAGCGGCATTTGTGAAGGAAAAAGGCGCCGATGTTGGACTAGCCTTTGATGGCGACGGCGACCGCCTCATTGCCGTCGATGAACATGGAAATATCGTGGACGGCGATCAAATTATGTACATTTGCGCCAAATACTTAAAAGAAATCGGACGGTTGAAACATCAAACAGTCGTTTCTACTGTCATGAGCAACCTTGGGTTTTACAAAGCGCTGGAAGCCCAAGGAATTCAAAGCGTGCAAACCGCGGTCGGCGACCGCTATGTAGTCGAAGAAATGAAGAAAAACGGCTACAATCTAGGCGGAGAACAGTCGGGACACATTATTTTCCTTGACTATAACACGACAGGAGACGGATTGCTGACGGCGCTGCAGCTTGTCAATATTATGAAAATCAAAGGAAAACCGCTGTCCGAGCTGGCAGGCGAAATGAAAAAATATCCGCAGCTGCTCGTCAATGTAAAAGTGGCGGATAAAGGGAAAGTGATGGAAAACGAAAAAGTAAAAGCGGTCATTCAAGAGGTAGAAGCAGAAATGAATGGAAATGGCCGCGTGCTTGTCCGCCCGTCGGGAACGGAGCCAGTCGTGCGTGTCATGGCGGAAGCGCCGACAGAGGAAGATTGCCGAAACTATGTAGAACGGATCGCTTCCGTCATTCGTGAAGAAATGGGAATAGAATAAAAAGAATAGCTTATCATCAACCTATGCATAAATGGAACATTATATTCCATTGATGCATAGGTTATTTTATGAACAATAACAATATTACAGTTTATGAACAATAACAACATTGCAGTTGACGCTTTTTTGGATGTACTGTAATATTAACGTTGTTGTTATTTTTCAAAGGAAGGTGGGTGGAAGAGGTTTTTTGAAGAGGTTTTTCATTGATACTTTTCTATTGATTCTTTTTAAAGCGCCTGGACTAAGCGTGGGACGGCAAAACGCTTAGTTGACGAGGAGGAGGTTTATCGAGGTTTCGGCGGATGCCTCCCGGCTGTGGCGATTACAGCCGCAAGTCCTTCCTTAAAACAAAGGGGTGACCCTTTGGACAAAGGGGAGGATGTAATCGCAAAAAAAACGGAAAAGTAGGGAGTCTGTCTATACAAAAAGCCAGACCCCTGATATTGTTCTTTGACAAGAGAATAAGACGTTTTTGGGTCGTTTTGTAAGGCGGGCTCCCGCTAAAGGGAGGAACATGTCTATGTGCGGAATTGTTGGTTATATTGGCTATCAAGACGTAAAGGAAATTTTATTGCGTGGATTGGAAAAATTGGAGTATCGCGGCTATGACTCTGCAGGCATTGCCGTGCTAAACGATGAAGGCGTTCATTTATTCAAAGAAAAAGGACGCATTGCTGATTTACGTAATGTCGTTGACCCGACGGTGAGTGCGTCGATCGGAATCGGCCATACGCGTTGGGCGACGCACGGGGCGCCAAGCCGCGTGAATGCGCACCCGCATCAAAGTGCATCGGGACGCTTTACGTTAGTGCATAACGGTGTGATTGAAAACTATGCGATTTTAAAACGCGAATATTTGCAAGATGTCGCGTTTCGCAGCGATACAGATACGGAAGTAATTGTGCAGCTTGTTGAAAAATTTGTGAACGATGGTCTTTCTGTGGAAGAAGCGTTCCGCAAGACATTAACATTGTTGAAAGGTTCTTATGCCATTGCAATGATCGACGCGGAAAACAAAGACGTTATTTATGTTGCGAAAAATAAAAGCCCGCTGCTTGTCGGGCTCGGCCATGGCTTCAATGTGGTGGCGAGCGACGCGATGGCGATGCTGCAAGTCACCAACCAATTCGTCGAGCTAATGGACAAAGAAATGGTGATCGTGACAAGCGAAGACATTACGCTTAAAACATTGAACGGTGATGTCGTTAAACGCGCACCATATACAGCGGAATTGGATGCCAGCGATATTGAAAAAGGCACCTATCCGCATTACATGTTAAAAGAAATCGACGAGCAGCCGTTTGTGATGCGCCGCATTATTCAAAAATATCAAGATGAGAACGGCCAGCTGACAATTGATCCGCAAATCATTCAAGAAGTGCTGAATGCGGACCGCTTATATATTATTGCATGCGGAACGAGCTATCACGCCGGGTTGGTCGGCAAGCAATTGATCGAAAAATGGGCGAAAATTCCTGTTGAAGTCCATGTTGCAAGCGAGTTTTCGTACAATATGCCATTGCTGTCGGAAAAACCGCTTTTCATTTACATTTCGCAAAGCGGCGAAACAGCGGACAGCCGGGCGGTGCTGGTGCAAACAAACGAACTTGGCTATAAAGCAATTACGATTACGAACGTTCCAGGCTCGACACTGTCCCGTGAGGCCGATTATACACTATTGCTTCACGCCGGTCCGGAAATCGCCGTCGCTTCCACGAAAGCATACACTGCGCAAATTGCCGTGCTTGCTATTTTAGCGGTCGCAGCGGCGAAGGCAAAAGGCATTGAGCTTGACTTTGACCTCGTCAAAGAACTTGCCATCATCGCCAATGTGATGGAAATGCTGTGCGACGCGAAAGAGGAAATGGAAAAAATCGCGCGCGAATATTTAGCGGTAACACGCAACTGCTTCTTTATCGGCCGCGCCGTGGACTACTATGTATGCTTGGAAGGTGCGTTAAAGCTAAAAGAGATTTCTTATATCCAAGCGGAAGGATTCGCCGGCGGGGAATTGAAGCACGGCACGATCGCTTTAATCGAAGACGGCACTCCAGTTATCGCTTTGGCGACACAAGAGCATGTGAACTTGAACATTCGCGGCAACGTTAAAGAAGTCGCCGCCCGCGGCGCCAACCCATGCATCATTTCGATGCGCGGCTTAGAGACAGAGGAAGACCGCTTCGTTATTCCAGCGGTTCACCCAATGCTTACTCCACTTGTTTCCGTCGTGCCGCTGCAGCTGATCGCGTACTACGCGGCATTGCATCGCGGCTGCGATGTTGACAAACCGCGCAACTTGGCGAAGAGCGTGACGGTTGAATAAAAGGTAAAAGCACGCGTTCCGTTTTGTTAAGTGACAAAAAAGTTGTATACTGAGTTTTAAAAGAGGGTGTTCCATTTTTTACCTATGGGACACCCTCTTTTTTAATTGAGGAAGATATAATTTAGATAAGGCAAAAATAAGATGGATTATAGCCTTTTCTACTCGTTATAATGTCTGATTTGTTTATAATCTTGTTTGAACCAGTAAATCAGAACACATTTTTCAATCAAAGTTGTTTATTATTATTCCATTAACTGGTGAGATTGCTGAAGGACTAGTTGACTTATTTTAAGGAATATCGTTCCATTCTCTTTTCCAATAAAGGATTAGCCATCTGTCGTTTTCTTGAAAACTTGTGTTCGGCCGCTGTATTCTAAGTTGTGAAATCTCCCTTGTTTCCTAAAAATGAAAAGCTAGACATATATTATTAGCTTGGATAAAATGGAAAATAAGAACATCTGCACAACTGAAAAACGCGATTTTTACGGAAGGAGGAGTTCCATACATGGATGCCAAGGCGAAAAAAACGGCTTTACGCGGAATTACATACGGTTTATACATTGTCGGTACAAAAGATGAAAATGGCGCTGCCAATGCTTTTGCGGGAAACTGGCTGACACAAACGTCTTTTAATCCTCCATTGGTAGCGGTTGCAGTGAAAGTAGGCACCCGTTCCCAAGAGCAAATTGCCAAAAATGGCGTATTTAGTGTCAATATTTTAGAAACAGGCCAAAAGGATATGGTCACCGCTTTCTTTAAATCTTTAGAACCGGAAGGAAATAAGCTGGCAGGGTACGAATTCTATACCGAAGAAACAGGATGCCCGATTTTTAAAGATGCGCTCAGTTTCTTTGAGTGCAAAGTCGTCGAAAAAGTAGAAAAAGGCGATCACTATATTTATGTAGGCGAAGTAATCAATGCGGGTGTGCATCGGGAAGGCGATCCGCTGACACTGAAGGAAACCGGATTTTATTACGGGGGGTAATTTGGGGACTCCCAACGTACAAGCCAGTTATAAGCGGTTGCGAAGGGAACGGATATGAAAACCACTGCATGTATGATATGAAGCAGGCTTTTTCCGCCTGCTTCATCCTTTTAACTAGAATGAAATAATGCATCATCAACCTTAAAAAAGGTGGAAGAAGAATGAAAGCAATTGTGATTGAACAGTTCGGAGGATTAGAAGTATTACAGTTAAAAGAAATAGAAAAACCAAAGCCAAAACCAAATGAAGTTATTATTGCTGTGAGCAAAACAAGTTTAAACTTTGCTGACATCAAAAACCGAACAGGGAAAAAAGCTAAAGGACAATTTCCAATGATTCTTGGTTTAGATGCTGCGGGTGTTGTTGTGGAAGTAGGAGAGCAAGTTACAAATATATCTGTGGGTCAAAGAGTTATAGCTTTTCCGTCAAGCGGCTCTTACGCAGAATATGTTGTCGCTGATGAGCGACTTGTATTTGCTATTCCAGATCATATGGATATGTTGACAGCAGCAGCATGCCCAATTGTTAGTTTTTTATCTTATATACTACTACAAGATTTAGCACGTATTCAAGCAGGTGAAAGTGTACTTATTCATTCTGCAGCCGGTGGCGTTGGTACTACAGCTATTCAGTTGGCAAAACTATTAGGCGCAAAACAAATTTTTGGAACCGTTGGGAATATGGACAAGGCATCTGTTGCACTAGAAGCAGGAGCAGATGAAGTGTTTACGTATGAAAATTTTGTTCAGGGAGTGAAGGAGCGAACGAACGGCCGTGGAGTAAATATCATTTTAGATTCTGTTGCTGGTACTGTTTCTGAACAGAGCATGAATTGTTTGGCTAATTACGGACGTCTTGTTCACTTTGGTAATTCTAGTGGGCAACCCGGAACGTTTATAACAAATCAAGTTCATGCAAGCTGTCGCTCGATTCTCGGTTTTAGTCTAGGTACAACAAGAAAAGAACACCCAGAACGCTTAAAACGTATTGCAGATTCTGTTATTCCACTTATTTCAAATGGGGATTTAAAAATAAAGATCGGTCATGTATTTGAATTAAGTGATATAGCTAGCGCTCATGCGCTCATGGAAAGTCGTGCGTATTCGGGAAAAATTGTCATTAATGTAAACGATGATATTAAATAATTTCTCTCACGAATGAAGAAAGTAGGATTTTTTCGAACGATGTCGAATGAATGGAAAACGAGAAAAGTAAAGGAGTTACAAGAAATTGAGGGAGACGGAAATAGGATTGAAGGGAATCGAGGAAGGTACCTGACGGTGCTTTTCTCGATTTTTTATTTGGAGCCAAAAAAAGAGGGGAAAGGATAAGTGATATTAGTCTAAAAAGTAGACACGCCAATAGAAACGCTATAATAAAACTAATTGCATGGAGGGGGTGGCCAACGTGGGAAACCGTTTTGATAAAGAATTGAAACTTCATGCTGTCAAATTAGTTGTCGAAGAGGAAAATACGATCGCTGAAACAGCGCGTCAACTTGATTTGTCTCCAAAAACGCTGCATCGATGAGTTAGTGACTATAAAGAAGATCGAGCCAGATAAACAGAAATAAAATTGCTGTTTAACACCGTTCGGATCTCTGAACGGTGTTATGCATATTTTGTACATTTATTTTTCAAAACGTATGTTGACTCTCACGCGACGTGATACTTTATAGTGAATGTTGAAGGGAGGCCAAAGGTGATGGCAATGAGAGTGAAAGAAGTTGCGGATTTGGTTGGCATTAGTGTGCGCACACTGCATTATTATGATGAAATCGGGTTATTAACCCCAGAGAAGACAACGGAATCCGGTTATCGCCTTTACACAGATGCTGATCTTGAGAAATTACAACAAATCTTATTTTTCAAAGAACTTGGCTTCCCTTTAAAGAGAATCAAAGAAATCATCAATAGTCCTTCATTTGATCGACATGAGGCGTTGGTGCTGCAACGGAAAATGTTGCTGGAGAAACGCAGACGGCTCGATAAAATGATTGCGACGATTGATAAGACCATTCAGCATATGAAAGGGGAAATTCAAATGACGAACAAAGAGAAATTTGAAGGTTTTGATTTTCGTCATAATCCATATGAACAAGAAGCACGCGAACGTTGGGGAGATGAAGCTGTCGACAAAGCAAACGCTAAAATCGGGAGCATGTCTAAAGAAGAACAAGAAGCTATGGTTCAAGCAATGAATTCGATCTATAAAAAACTTGCGGCCCTTCGTCATGGCTCGCCTGAATCAGAAGAGGCGCAAGCGGCAATTAAAGAATGGTATGACTTTTTGAACAACAACTTTGGTTGTTACTCACTCGAAGCATTCAAAGGATTAGGCCAAATGTACGTGGATGATGAACGCTTCACCAAAAACATCGACCAATTTGGTGAAGGCTTAGCGAAATTTATGCGCGATGCCATGGCAGTCTTTGCGGATCAAAACAAAAAATAATGTAAACGAAAGCAGGGCATTGCCCTGCTTTTGTTCATACTGGTAATTATGATCTGGGTGTTCAGATTTTGCGAAATAGACGGATGAGGGGGGGATCGATTAAAAAGGCTATTTATGAATTTTCAAATAGATTTTCTGCATATCAGCACATGCTCAAAATGGTTTTAGAATCATAAGTACAATAATGATTAAAAAAATGCCGTTTTCGATGCGCTCGTAACGAAAAAGCTGATTGGATAAACGTGTATATTCCTCTGGTATGTCTTCTCCTTTATAAGTTTCTAACAAATGTTTTAATGGCTTTGATTTAGGCGCTAATACAAGCGGTCCCATCGCGAGTGCAATTAAGAAAAGAACAAGGCTTGTCACATACCAACCCATTTGAAATAAGCCTGTATTTAAAAATCCCATTAACAAACCTGTAATAAGTAAAAGTGTACCTCCGATCATAACGAACGTATGCAGCTGCCGTCTAATTGCGTAGGCATATTTTAGCTGCGTCATTGTTTTCGCAGATTTTACGACATGAATTAAAATAAAACCCGGTCCCATACCTAATATGGCTGAAAAAATATGTATAAAAACAAGAATTTTATAAAATGTTGTCATGAGAATCCTCCTCTCTGTTGAGGTAAGTTGCGTTTTCTACCCTAATCATACACCATTTATGCTCGTATAACGCAGTGATATTTCATACAAAACAAAAATAATTGTGAACAAAAGCAGGGCATTGCCCTGCTTTTGTTGTTATTACTTAAGTAGATGGTGCAGCAGGCAGGAGGAGAGGAATAGGAAACACTGACAAACAAAAAAGGAAGGGAAAATATCACACAAAACCTTGACTTAATCCATCTAGAACGATGGGTTTACTTTTTTTTAAGAAAAATTATATAATATCTATTAAGTTCTGAAATAAATAAAAGTTCTGTTAATTATAAGGTAGATCGATACGAGCCCAATAATAGACTGGCACCAACTGTTTTTATCAAGAGCTCTTAATTGGAAAAGTAAAGGAGAGAGAGTAGATGAACAAACGTGATAATCGTGAAGAGCTGAATCTTGAAGGACTCCGAACCGAAACCTTGGTTGTGCATGGCGATGATTGGGTAACCAATGATAGGACGATAGCTCCGGCAATTTATTACTCAGCTACGTTTCGTGCGCATAATTCCAGTGAATTTGCGGAAATGGCGGGAACACCCCGTCATCCTCAGTATTACACGCGTTATGGCAATCCAGTGCATGAGCGTGTAACGAAGATTATGGCTGAGCTGGAAGGCACAGAAACCGCACTGGTAACTGGCTCCGGGATGGGGGCAATTGCTACGACCATTTTGGCTCTAGTCAGCACAGGAGATCATGTGATTGCACAGACGCGGCATTATATGAGTACCGCCAAGATCATGGATGAAATGTTGCCGCGATTTGGTGTGGAAGTGACTCTGGTTGAACAAGCGGATATCAATGCCTTTGCGGAAGCGATACGGCCTAACACAAAGCTCATCATGGTGGAGACGCCAGCTAATCCGACCTTGGTGTTGACCGATTTGGCTGCTGTGGTAGAGTTGGCACGCCCGCATGGAATTATCGTCGTGGCCGATAACACCTTCGCGTCGCCGATCAATCAGCGTCCTCACGATCTAGGCGTCGATATCGTTATTCATAGCGCAACAAAATATTTAGGTGGACACCATGATTTAACAGCTGGTGTCATTTGCACTAGCGAGGAGTTAGCCGAGCGTATTTGGCATACGCATATTTCCATTGGTTCGGTTCTTTCGCCAATGGATGCATGGCTATTATTGCGTGGTCTGCGTACGCTTCCGATACGGATGGAACGCATTAATGCCAACGCCTTAGCCTTGGCAAAGTTTTTGGAAGAGCAGCCGCAAGTAGAGCGGGTGTATTATCCAGGCCTTCCTAGCCATCCGCAACACGAATTGGCCAAACGGCAGATGAAAGGGTTCGGAGCGGTCATTGCCTTTGCTATTAAAGGGGGTTATGAAGAAACGCAGCGGTTCGTTTCCGCATTGAAACTGCCGCCTAACGCGGTGAGCCTGGGAGGAGTCGATTCTCTGGTGGTACATACAGCGGCGATGTGGGAAGGAGTGATGACCGAGGAACAGATGAAGACAGCTGGGATTCCGTCCAATTTCGTGAGATTCTCGGTCGGCATCGAGCACATCGAGGACCTGAAAGCCGATGTGTGGCAGGCTCTACAGGTAGTTTAACATTTTTCCCGAGGAGTCTCCCTTCTCAAAACGGAGGGAGATGAATCGGGAGGTTTTTGAACCTCTAAAACGAACACACGTTCTATTATCAAATCATCCAATCAGACAAGGAATCTCCCGCTTCGTGGCCAAAAAGTGTTTTTCGGACATCGAAAGCGGATTTAGGCTGATTGTACGCCTGCAATCGGGAGTCCGCCCGTGTTTGGAATGAATGTCTTCGATTAGCGAAGGAACTCCGGGAAGACTTCCGATGGCAGGAATCGGGCAGAGGGAGACCGCCTTCCTCTATGTAGAAGCTTTTTCGATGAAGGTGGTAAGAAACTCCCACCTCTTTAGGGGGTGGATGTGGCGATAGCGCAACGAAATGTTGTTGTTCTGCAACAATCGGAAGTGGTAAGATAGAAAAAAGATATAATATTTATAAAATTCTTGATTTATGACAATGAAAAATAGGAAGGGGATATACAATGGATTTTACTTTGCCGAAAGAAATTGAATTTTTAAAAGAAAATGTGCGAAAATTCGTAAAAGAAGTAGTCGACCCGGTCGCGATGGAAATTGAAGAAAACGATCAAATTCCGGAACACATTATCGAAAAATCGAAAGAAATGGGCTTGTTTGGGTTGAGCATTCCGGAAGAATACGGCGGCTTAGGCTTATCGATGGTCGGCAAATGCGCGATTTACGAGGAGCTTGGGAAGACGCACAACGGCTATACGACATTGATCGGCGCGCATACCGGCATCGGTACTGTTGGCATTGTCGAGCTCGGCACGGAGGAACAAAAGCGGAGATATTTGCCGAAAATGGCGACAGGAGAATGGATTGGCGCGTTTGCTTTAACCGAGCCTGGCGCAGGTTCCAACGCGGCCGCATTGAAAACGACAGCAGTGAGAAAAGGAGACCGCTACATTATCAACGGCTCGAAACATTATATTACAAATGCGGTTGAAGCGCATGTCTTTACCGTGATGGCGGTGACCGATCCTTCCAAAGGGGCGAAGGGAATCACCTCCTTTATCGTCGAAAAAGACTTCCCGGGCTTTATTTTAGGAAAAGTGGAGCGGAAAATGGGACTAAGAGGCTCGCATTCGGCGGAAATTTTCTTTGATAATTTGGAAGTCCCAGTCGAAAACGTGCTCGGCAAAGAGGGAGAAGGGTATGTCAATGCATTGAAAATATTGGCGAACGGTCGCGCTGGATTGGCGGCAAGAAATTTAGGATCATGCATTAGATTGTTGGAATACTGCATGGAATATGCACAGCAGCGTGAGCAATTTGGCAAGCCTATTTTTGAACAGCAAGCCATTCAACATATGTTGGCGGAAATGAGTATGCTTATCGAAGTGCTGCGGTCGATTACATACCGCGTCGCTTGGATGACGGACCAAAAAATGCGGGTCGTCAAAGAAGCGGCGATTGCGAAGCTGTTTGGTTCTGAAGTATATAACAAAATTGCCGATTTAGCCGTCCAAATTCACGGAGGATTAGGATATATGAAAGACTATCCGATCGAACGCTTCTACCGCGACGCGCGGATTACGAAAATTTATGAAGGCACCTCAGAAATCCAGCGCAATATTATCGCCAATGAATTAAGGAGAGAATATTCCAAAGTAAGAGTATAATTGTTTGAAAAAGGTTCAGGCGTTCGCCTGGGCTTTTTTTGTGTCCATGATGGCTAATATGAGAGAAGAATAGTTTAGCCATTCCAGACGGGTAAAAAATTAGTTAGATATTTACAAAAAGCAAAGATTTATATTCCAACATTTGTTATTCTATAAGTAAAGGAGGATGTTTATGAGCATACATATCGTATTTAGTGATTCGGCTGCGGGCGGGATTAAAGTGGCGCTGCGGGAGATGGAAATAGATCAAGAAGAGAGTGTGCTCCATTTCTCCGATATTTTCTCGATTGGTCCGATATGGCAATTGCACAAGGAAGAAGGGAGAAAACGGCGCGCGGATTGGTTGCGGCAACATCTTTCGGACAGTCGATTTTATGAGAAAGAGTACGAAGCGCGCTTTCAGCATACGATTGCTTGCATCAATATGCTTCCTGAGCAGGAGGAGATTACGATTTGGAGCGGGGAAAATGCGCACGAACAAATCGGGCTTCGATATGTTCTGTATTTATTGCGCGAAAAAACAAATCACATAACCGTCATAAATAGTTCGAGGGCGCATAGCGATCTGTTTACGAAGCAAGGAGTTCATTATTCTATTTGGCATACGGGAGAAATTCCTCCTGAAAAACTCCGAGTTATAATGGAAACAAGAGCTCATAATCATGTTTTGTCGCTAGAAGAGAAAGAGCAGCTTATCCAGGAGTGGGGGGAATTAGCAGCCAGCACTGCGGTTTTGCGGCTATGGACGGAAAATGAGGTAACAAACGTTCCGGAAGATTATTACGATCAAGAAATCATCGCTACAGCTAAACAGCTACAACGAGATTTCGGCGAGCAAAAGTGGATCAAAGCGGCTAGATTGGTGGGGGAGGTATATGGTAATCTCCATGAGTTTATCGGTGATTTATTCATCGAATATCGTCTTAGAGCGCTCATCGGGAAAGGGATGTTTACGGTAGAAGGATCACAGGAGTCAATGCGGTATTATAGTGTACGCTATTGTACTTCTCTTTGAATGTTGAAAACATAGCAAAGGAGTTTGGAAATGAGGACATTTATTATTTGGTGCATAGTAGGAGCCGCAATAGGATGGATGCTCGGGATGGCGGGAGTGCAGATCCCGGATTGGGCCGCCGTCGGAATCGTAATTGCGCTGGTCGTTGTCATTGTTGGTTATCATGCGTATGTTCTTTTTTGGACAAAGAATATCCAGCTCGTCGAAGCATATCTCAAGAAGCGAAAGAAGCAGCCTTATTACGCTTTGCTGCTGGCGCTGGCAAACGGGGAGCTTGAGAAGGCGGAGCGATATGCCGAGCAACTGTCGGGAAAGTATGAAGAAGCACGAAAATCGGCGCTGGTGAATATTCAAATAGAGAAAAATCAGTTGGAAGAAGCCGCTGACATAGCGAATGAAATCAAGAACGATACCGTCCGTTATTATAACCAAGCTCTCGTTGCACTGATGCAAGGAAATGAGGAGCAGTTTGCACAAGCAAAAAACAACGTGGCAAATCGAGCGCTCCGCTATGTATTGGAGGCAGAAAAGGCTTTTCGCCAAGGAGACGAAAAAGAGGCGGAACGGCTTGGCCATCTCGCTATTTCTTCCGCAAGAGGCCTGCAAAAATATGTGCTTGTCCGATCATTAGAACGTCAGCAAAAAAATCCAAACAGACATTCATTTTTTTAAAATAAGCCTTTTTAAAAATTAAAACTATAATGATTAGAGGATACTATGTTCAATATAAGAGCATACATACATAATATTAGAAGGAGTTAGTATATGAAGCCAAGTTTTATTCTTCCTGAATTAGGAAAAAATAGTCATATTCGTTATTTTTCTTCTTTTTTATTAATTTCATTGTTTACGATCGTAATCGGAAGTGTTATGTATATATTTTCTATTCTGATTACAGACAGTATAAATCCCAAAATAGTAGATGTAGAAGAATTGATACTAAAAGATTCATTAGTAGATTTGTTTTTATCTCATATTACTTATGTTTTTGGGATTTTGGGTATTTGGATTTCGGCAAAAACAATACATAAACGTTCACTAATTTCATTTATTACTCCTTATCAAAAAATCAACTGGAAACGGGTGTTTTTTGGATTTATTGTCTTTTTCGCACTATTATCTATTAGTCAAATTGTTGATTTAATTTTGTTTCCTGAAGATTATAAATGGAATGATTTTGATGCCTCTCGCTTTATTTGGTTACTAGTGGCTGCTATTTTTCTTGTCCCTATTCAAACTACTTCGGAAGAGTTATTTTTCAGGGGATTTTTATTGCAATGGATAGGAAAACTAGTCAAACAACCAGTTTTATTATCCATCATAGTAGGATTTATCTTTGGAGCATTACATTTTGGCAATCCTGAGATGTCAAATAGCGCATTTTGGGCAGGGTTAGATTATGTTTTCACTGGGTTCATACTTTCATACATCGCTATTCGAACCAATAGTGCTGAATTCACGATTGGTGCTCATGCTGCAAACAATATGTTTTTATGTATCTTTTTGACATATGAAAATAGTGCATATGGAAATCTTCCTTCTTTATTCGCCTTAACCGATGTAAATGGTATGCTTTCTACTATTTATTCGATTATTACATATACTCTGTTTTTTATTATAGTTATTCATTATCATAAGAAAAAAATGCCGATAAAAAAATAGACTCTGTTGCAATATAGTGAAATAGAAGGTAAGCAAACATATTCAACATGACTAATATGTGCTTACCTTAATTTTTTAAGGATTTTTAGATTTTAGGTCTTGATAAAAAATGTGATTGACTTTCTTGTTCAACTATCATTCATTTACTGGTGCTGCAAGGTGGCATGGAAGTCTCCTATGGAAGAATGAATAAACTTCCATCATCTGTGGTGCCATGAAACGTGGCATGGTTGGCTAACGGGGGGTTAGTTGAACAAGATCTATTATTTGGGTCTTTTGTCTGTGGTCTAAAAATCAACACTGAAATTTGTATTAGCTATGACATGGCGGCTCAATAAGAAGTTTCGCATTACAAAATAATTACGATGATGGGCGGTATTTCCTTCACGCATGCCGAGTTCATTTATTTGAATACTGGCATGGCGATCCGCTACAATAAGCTGGAAACATGAAATTTTGCTTTCTTGTTGTTTATGCAACGGAGAGCCTAAACCGAGGTGCATATACGATGAAAATAGAAATTTGGTCCGATTTTGTCTGCCCATTTTGCTATATTGGGAAACGCCGGTTGGAAAATGCGCTTGAGCAGTTTCCGCATAAAGACCAAGTCGAAGTCGTATTCCGCAGCTTTGAGCTGGATCCCAATGCGAAAAAACAGTACGATATGACGATCCATGAAATCATCGCGAAAAAATACGGCATTTCGGTCGAAGAAGCAAAAAGAGTCAACACCGATATTGGCAGACAGGCAGAGTCTGTCGGGCTGACGTTCCGCTTTGACACGATGAAACCGACGAATACGTTTGACGCCCACCGTCTTGCCAAATATGCCGAAGAACAAGGAAAGCTTCTAGAAATGACGGAGCGGCTGTTCCAAGCGTATTTTACCGATTCGAAACGGATTAGCGACCATGACGTGCTCATCGAGCTGGCTGGCGAAGCCGGACTGGATCGGGAAGAAGTGAAACAAGTTCTTGAAAGCAGCCGCTATACCGATGAGGTAAGAAATGACGAAGCGGAGGCGGCCCGTTTCGGCGTCCGCGGCGTGCCGTTTTTTGTGCTGAACCGCAAATACGCGATCTCCGGCGCACAGCCGACAGAAGTGTTTATGCAGGCACTTGAAAAAGTATGGGAAGAGGAAAATGCAAACTCGCTATTGCAGCCGCTGGCATCGGACGGCGGGGGCCAATGCACAGACGGCAACTGCAAAATCGAATAGGTAAGCGTATGAAAAAACAACCAGACGGTCTTTGGAGAGAGACGCCTGGTTGTTTTTCGTTATCCGCGTTTGACAAACAACGGCAAGTCGGTATGCCCCATTTCGCGGACGTATACGAAAAGCTGGCCTTTATGGTGGATTTCATGGTCCATCGCTATTTTCAAAAGTTGCGCTGCCGGGAATTTCGCGCCAAATACGTTCGTGAGATCTAAAACACGTTCGAAATCTTCATCGGTAAGGGATTCGAGCAATTGCTTCGTTTTTTCCGTATATGTTTGGGCAAGCTTTTGCAAATCGGTTTCCGTTTCCTCGATTTTTTCTGTAAATAGCGTTGGATCTCCATGTTTTGCGGTGTTGGCGAATTTATAAAAGCTGAAAAGAATATGAGTGACTAAATCTTTTGCTGTCATGGATGTTGGTGTCGGTTTGTAGTCATAATGCTTTTCTTCGATTTTGTTAATTAACTCCACCGTGACATTACGATGGGATAAAAAGTGTTGCACAAGTTTCTGTGCCCGTGTCATGTGCATTCCTCCCTTTGGAATTTGTTTCTCTTTCTGATTATATCAGAGAAGAACAGGATATGGTTAGTAAGGCAGCTTGACGATAAAGGTTGTCCTTTGACCAAGGGTGCTTTCTACGTCAATCGTACCATCGTGGGCCAATACGAATTCTTTGGCAATCGCCAGTCCCAGTCCCGTTCCGCCCCAATTGCGCGTTCGTGCCTCATCGGTGAGGTAAGAAAACGCTTGGATTGAGTAAAAACGCATTTTTCTCCTTCGCAAGAACGACCACCGATTCGTTTTCCGTGACAGAAATATACGTACGGCCATACTCATCTTCCATGATGGCATAACTGTTTTTTCTTAGTAACGTTTTTGGATGTTCCATCCGTCCCTCTTCCTATTCTTTGTTCTGTATTTCTGCGCATATAGAAGAAATTCCTTTTATCCATTACAATGGAAATAAAACTTTTGGAAATTTGGTTCGTAATATAATAAAAAGGGGAAGTGTGTGATGTCATCTGCATGGCTATTTTTTGGAGGCATTGCTTTGCTATATTTTCTTGTGATGATCCCGATTCAATATTTGTATATATCGGGAATAAAAGAACGGGCAAGAAAATGGAAGCTTTCGCAAGAACAAATGTATGAAAATATGTCGTTTGAGGAAGAGCAATTACATTTCCATATACAAGGAAACATAGCGAATCTGCCATCTACTATTGTCGCCCATTTTTTGTATCAATTACGCCATCGTAAATCAAAGGAATGAGGTTGTGGATAGACCAAAATATACAGTGATCGTTTCCGTTCAATCCTCGCCTGTTCAATGATGATGTTTTGTGGGCAATTTTTTATAACCAATGTCTCTTTTCCATGGCTAGACAAATATAGGTTATCATTTTATTAAAACATAACTATATTAGCATTAGGATACGATAAAGAATAGATTGAGGTGAAAACATGCCCAAAATCTTTATCGATCCGGGGCACGGCGGCAAAGATACAGGCGCGGTTGGAAACGGGCTGCAAGAGAAAGATATTACGTTATCCATTGCATTGGAGATGCAACGTATATTGCAAAACGAATATGAAAACGTCTCTGTGCAATTAAGCCGTACGAGCGATACGGCTGTACCGTTAAGCCAGCGGGCGGCAAAAGCGAATCGCTGGGGTGCCGACGTTTATCTAGCCATTCACGTAAATGCCGGCGGAGGAACGGGGTATGAGGATTACATTTATGAAGGACTTTCGGATCGCTCAACAACAGCGCGGATTCGCGATATCATTCACGAAGAAGTGATACGGGCGACAGGATTCCGCGACCGCGGGAAAAAGAAAGCAAACTTTTACGTGCTAAGGGAAACGGCCATGCCAGCGGTGCTGACGGAAAACGGATTTATCGATCGAAAAGAGGATGCGGAAAAGTTGAAAGACCCTGCTTTTTTGCAAACGATCGCAAGAGGGCATGTAAATGGGTTAGCGAAAGCATTCCACTTAACAAAAAAGTCAGATGCGAACGATTTGATTCGTGTCATTGTCGATGGGAAACAAATCGGTGTCTATGAAGAAAAGGAAAATGTATTGAAACAAGTCGAATATTATTTAGGAAAGGCAAATAAAATCGAGCTGGAACGAGTGAAAAGATGAGTAGCAAAGCCTATCGCACTTTATGAAGTGTGATAGGCTTTTTTGATTGGTTTGTCCTAAGATGCAAGCCGTTGCGAAGCTCCTCCTTTTTCATAGAGTATATCGAAGCTTCACTAGAGGGAGGAGACTGAATGTTTGGGTATTCTATCGTTCAACTGGCACGCAATTACGCACATAAATTAGACCGTCCGCTCCGCCACTTTATGGTTGGCATGTATAAGCCGTTTATTTATACGCCATGTATTTTTCATCAGTGGCTGGAAAAATGGGTGAGAAAGTGGAGAAAAATCCCTGTTATTATTCATTTTCATGAAGAAGATGGTATTGCTGCTGTAAAGGAAGTAGAAAAGCAACATTTCCGTACAAAGATTCACCACGAGTTCCGTTATTTACCATTATGCAGTGCGGAAGTAACTCCGCAAGCATTGGAGCAAATTTTACAGCGCCCCGATGTGAAAAAAGTGTACTTAAACCGAAAAGTAAGAGCGCTATTGAATAACGCTGTTCCATCAGCGAATGCGAAACATGTGGCGGTGAACGGAACAACGTTAAGCGGAAAAGGAGTTACGATTGCGATCGTCGATACAGGGATTTACCCTCATCCTGATTTAGAAGGACGGATCGTCGAATTTGTCGATTTCGTCAATGGACGTACTGCCCCGTACGATGATAATGGACATGGCACCCATTGCGCCGGCGATGCGGCGGGAAACGGCCGCATGTCGTCGGGATTATATGCAGGGCCGGCATATGAGGCGAATGTGGTTGGAGTAAAAGTGCTGGACAAAACAGGGGCTGGCACGCTTGATACGATTATTCGCGGAATTGAATGGTGCATCCAGTATAATGAAACGAATCCAAACAACAAGATTAATATTATTTCACTGTCATTAGGTGGAGAGCCACAACCGTTTCCTGCCGAAAATGACGATCCGCTTGTGCAAGTGGTGGAAAAAGCATGGGATCATGGCATTGTCGTCTGTGCTGCAGCTGGAAACGAGGGGCCGGAATATGGAACAATTTCCAGTCCAGGAATTAGCGATAAAATTATTACCGTTGGTGCTCTTGATGACCGTGATACGACTGAGACAAGGGCGGATGATAAAATTGCTGATTTCTCCAGCCGCGGGCCTACCGATTACGGGGTGACAAAGCCCGATATTGTCGTGCCGGGAGTGAATATCATTTCGCTGCGCGCACCAAGGTCGACGCTGGACAAATCCCAAAAACAAAGCCGCATCGACCAATATTATACGAGCATGTCAGGAACATCCATGGCGACGCCGATTTGCGCTGGTATTGTCGCTTTAATGCTGCAGCATAAACCAAATGCCACGCCAGATGAAATTAAGCAGGCCCTAAAAGAAGGAGCGGATTTATGGAAAGAGCGTGACCCTAATATATATGGAGCGGGGTATGTTAACGCCGAAAAAGCAATTGCATCGCTAAAAACATAAAAAGAAGAGGGAAGCGTTATTCGTCGCTTCCCTCTTCTTTGTCTTCGCGATTGTTGTAATCGTATTTGGACGGATCGACCGGCTTAAATCCTTTCGGTGTATAGAACCGCAACAAATCTCCGTATACGACTTTATCGGAAAGATCCAGTTTCGTACGGGCAATTTGTTCCATACGTTTAATTTCCGGAGTTTCTTTCAACGGTTCGCCCGTCTTCGAGTCATAATATTTTCCGTTGACCGCCGTCACAGTTGGAGTGACGAAGTTGCCGTTGCGGAAAGGTACGATTTCTTGATGATCTGGCGACAACAGGTCCGTACCGAAATGAACATAGTTTTTCGTATCGATTCCTAATAAGTGAAGAACCGTTGGCAATAAATCAATTTGTCCGCCATATTGATGCATAATTCCGCCTTTGACACCCGGAACACGGATAAATAAAGGCACTCGTTGCAATTGTGCTTGTTCAAATGGTGTAATTTCTTTTCCTAACACTTGTGACATTGCTTTGTTATGATTTTCGGAAATGCCATAATGGTCACCGTATAAAATGATGACAGAACGGTCGTATAAGCCGGATTTTTTCAGATAATCAAAGAAATCTTTTAACGATTCATCCAAATAGCGGGCGGTTTGGAAATAACGGTCTACCGAGCCATCACCTGTATCTGCCGGTTCGATCGTTGCGTCTTCCTCGCTAATTGGATAAGGGAAATGGTTCGATAGCGTGATAAATTTGACATAAAACGGTTCTTTCAACGATTCGAGCATTGGAATCGATTCTTTAAAGAACGGTTTGTCCTTTAATCCATAGTTCAACACATCGTTGTCATTCATATCATAGTAGCTTGCATCAAAGAAATGATCGAACCCGAACGATTTATAAATTTCATCACGGTTCCAGAACGTTTTATAGTTCCCATGGAACACCGCTGACGTATATCCATACTGGCGAAGAATTGCCGGTGCTGCGTGATACGTGTTTTGTCCTTTGGTTGTAAATACAGCTCCTTGTGGCAAGCCGAACAGCGAGTTTTCTAACATGAACTCTGCATCCGATGTTTTCCCTTGACCTGTTTGATGGAAGAAGTTATCAAAGTAAAAGGTGTTCGGATCACGCACAAGCGAATTTAAAAATGGAGTTACTTCTTCGCCATGCAATTTATAGTTAATCAAAAAGTTTTGGAACGATTCTAAATGAATGTAAATCACATTCATTCCTTTTGCTACACCGAAATACTTCGGATTTGGTTCTGCATATGTTGCTTGTACATGGTTTAAAACCGTTGTAATATCGCTTTTATTCGCAAACGCACGTTGTGTCGAAGATTTCATGCTTTGTACAGCGTCATAAATTAAGTAGTTGTAGACTCCTAAATATTTCACGATGTAATTTCGGTCAAACGTTCTTGTCAGCAATTGCGGGCGGTCCACTTCAGCCAGCGCAAGGTTCGCAGTAAAAATGAGAGCAGCAGTCGCGAATACAATGCTTTTTTTGTAGCGCCCGACCTGTACCGCTGGCAGGGAGAAACGTTTCGAAACGACAATCGTCATTAAAATAATTGTATCTAAAAAATAGAAAATATCGTACCACTTGATCAATTCCCAAATGCTTCCGCCGAGATCGCCAAAGTTTTTTGTCTGCGTGAGCGTTGGCAATGTAATAAAGTCGCTAAAGAAACGGTAGTATACAATATTGGCGTATAAAATAAACGATAAGATGAAATTAATAATAATGAGCCAAGTATACGTTCGTTTCCCTTTCGCTAATAACGCTAATCCTAAAAAGAACACGGCAGAGCTGATTGGATTAATCAACAGCAGTAACTCCTGCATGGAATTGCTTATGCCTAGATTAAATTCGGCTAGATAAGCTACATACGTTTTCATCCAAAACAAAAATACAGCAAAAATAAAAAAACCAATATATTGGTTAGGGAGAGAACGGTATTTGTTTAACAGATTTGTACCAATCCTCTTCACGTTCTCTTCGCCTCCTTGTTTGTTATTTCGAATATCTGGCGCAATGAGTAGCACATATATGAACAACAGCTGCACAAAGTGCAGCATGCGCAGCATTCTGTCATCATTTTACATCGAAAAATCTCTACGTCAAGTAGCATAATACCTATTTTATATAAAGTCAATGGAATATTTTTATTCTCTTTCCACTTTATTTTCCGCTTTCCTCGCTGCTCGTCCCCCCTTTCTCTGTCATTTGCCAAGCGTTTCTTTCTGTCTTATATAGACGAAAGTAGAAAGAAAATGGTTTCACGTTATGGAAAAAATTGCGTCCGATCGAACGGCCATGCCCTCTAACCATTTTATTAAGCGAGTGACGCATTATGAATAAAAAATAATTGGATATACCCGATTTTTATGATTGGTTTAGCAAGACTCCAAAAATAAGAAAAAGCGTGAGAAAGAACGAAAAAGAAAAGATAAAAAGCGATAAAATAAGCCAAACCTTGTTTAATCCCTTCTTTTTGCTCCTTTACAGTGAAGACAGAAGAGAGTAACATATCAGCTATGATTTAACACTATATACAAAAATCGCTGAATCCTTCATGGAGCGGGGGACCCAATGTTGTAACGTCCGTTACTTGGGGTGAATCCTGGAAAGGAAGGGCTATCTCTCCATGCCCTAACCCGACAGCTAACCTCGTAAGCGTTTTGGGGAGGGATGTAAAGGGACATATTTGTCTTCGCCTAGCCGTTGAGTACACCCTCAACGGTTTTTTTCGTGTTGGACTGATAATCGATAAAAAAAAGAAAATAATAATTGAGAGCGAAAGAGGAGGGTAATTCGATGGCTTCTTTGAAACGGTGGATCATTGGTTCGCCGATGGAAACAAAACAGCTAAAACACGAAAAGTTGCCGAAATGGAAAGCTTTGGCGGTGTTTTCTTCTGATGCGCTTTCATCAGTGGCGTATGCAACGGAAGAGATTTTATTAGTATTAATGTTGTTGGGAACGAGCGTGTTTTTTTATTCGCTGCCGATTGCAGTGGCAATTTTAGTGTTGTTGCTGCTTGTGACGTTATCTTATCGCCAAATTATTTACGCATTTCCGTCCGGAGGCGGAGCTTACGTAGTTGCTAGAGAGCATTTAGGAACGGCGACAAGCCTCGTTGCCGGTGCAGCGCTAATGATTGACTATATTCTTACTGTAGCCGTCAGCATTAGCTCAGGAGTAGCGGCATTAACGTCCGCGTTTCCAAGCTTGCTGCCGTGGAAAGTACAAATCGCGATAGCGCTTGTATTGCTGCTAATGATTTTAAACTTGCGTGGAATTACCGAGTCAGCCACAGTATTTGCGTACCCAACGTACTTGTTTATTATTTCCGTGTTGGTGCTGATTGCCGCAGGCGGATGGCAGCTGTGGCATGAAGGATGGCATGGGTTTAATTACAAAGAGCACGCTTCCGCTGCACATTTTTTTGCTTCAGGCTATAGTGTGTTTATTTTATTAAGAGCATTTGCATCGGGATGTTCGGCGATGACAGGGGTAGAAGCCATTAGCAACGGTGTCCCATCATTCAAGCCGGACAGCTCGAAAAATGCAGCCATAACGATGGGATGGATGTCCGTTTTATTAGGGACGATGTTTTTAGGAATTACCATTTTAGCGGCGGGATTTGGCGTGACACCGCTTGAGCATAAGACCGTTATTTCCCAAATCGGCCATCATGTTTTTGGCAATAGCATTTTCTTTTACTTGTTTCAAATGATTACGATGCTCATTTTAGTATTGGCCGCAAATACAAGCTTTGCTGGTTTTCCACAGCTGGTTTCCATTATTGCCAACGATCGATTTTTGCCAAGAAGCTTGGCGGCACGCGGCGACCGTCTTGTATTTTCGAACGGAATTATTCTGTTAAGTATTTTGGCCATCGTCCTGATTGTTGCGTTTCAAGGTGAAACCCATTCCCTTATTCCGCTGTATGCGGTCGGTGTGTTTCTTTCGTTCACGATCGGTCAAAGCGGAATGCTAAAGAAAATATGGAAAGATAAAGAAATGCGAAACGCAACAACAGTGCTGACCATTGCGGTAGGAACGATTGTAACGGGGCTGGTCACCATTATTACGATGGTGGCGAAATTTACGCAAGGTGCATGGTTAGTCATTGTCGCCATTCCATTGCTGGTATGGATGTTTTACCGCATTCACGATCATTATGAAAAATTAGGCGAACAGCTAAAACTGGATGAGCAGGAATGGACGCGTCGGGAAAAAATGTTAAAGCCGAAAGTGATTATCCCAATTTCAGGGGTAAGCAAAGTAGTCGCGCAATCGGTGCAGTATGCGCGCAGCATTTCCGATGATATTACGGCGATCTCCGTGATTTTCCATGAGGAAGAGGAACAAAAGTTAAGAGAAAAATGGGAAAAATTTTATCCCGATATTCCATTGCAGGTGATATATTCGCCGTATCGGACGATTTTGTGGCCAATATTAGACTATATTAATGAGGTAGAAAAACAAGCCAACGGGTCGCCGGTTACGATTTTAATGCCTCAATTTATCGTGAAAAAATGGTGGCATACGCTTTTGCATAACCAAACAGCGATTATTTTGCGCTTTTTCTTGATTATGAAAAAGGACATTGTCATTGCGACATTACCGTATCATTTACGGGAATAATGTGTCGATAGAGGCAGAAATATTTCCTTGGAAATCGACATGTGTCGAATGTGCGAAACAGTTTCCTCTGCGTGAATCATTGCATATAGTAACGCAGGAGGAATGGATAATGTGGAAATATGTATCGATGATCATGTTGGCCTTTGCCGTTAGTATGGACAGTTTAAGCGTTGGGGTGACATACGGAATTAGGAAAATTCAATTTCCGCTTCGCTCAAAGCTGGTTATCGCATGTATGTCTGGCGCGATGTTATTGTTATCCATGTATGTCGGCAGCGTTCTTTTGTTGTTTTTGCCGATGCAGGTGGAACGATGGCTGGCTTCCGCTATATTAATTGCTCTTGGCATTTGGGCAATTTATAATGTAGTTAAAAAAGAAGAGGATAAGTACGAAAGGCTTGAACCGTTGGTGGCGGACCCGCCTCGCATGAAAGTATGGAGATTTCAATTGGAGCGGTTTGGCATCGTCGTTCAAGTGCTAAAACGCCCGACATTAGGGGATTTGGACCGCTCTGGAAGCATCAGTATGAAAGAGGCGATGTTGATTGGGTTCGCGCTGTCGATGGATGCGTTTGGCGCAGGAATCAGCGCCTCCTTTTTAGGGTATTCGCCATTGATTCTTGCCTTATTTGTAAGCACATTAAATATCATTTTTATTGGTTTAGGGTTAAAAGCAGGAAATCTGCTCTCCGAGACAAAAGCAGTGAAAAAGGCTACGGTCATCCCTGGAGCGATTTTAATCTGCCTTGGCATTACGAAAATATTTTTTTGACCATCCTAAAGGCAACGACCTTTAGGATGCATTATGTTGAATCCTTTCGGCCGCTATATTCGTAACTATTTCGTAGAAACACATTTCCATGGGGAGAGATGAACTAATGTGGAAAAAGCTTTTGTCAAAACTTGGAGTAGGAGCTGCGAAAGTAGACCTTGTGCTGCATCGTCCTCAAGTACGTCTAGGAGAGAAATTGGAAGGAGAATTTTTGGTTGAAGGGGGGACGGTGGAACAACAAATTCGCAAGCTGGAAGTGGAATTGCAGCTCACCGTTCAGACCGATGGAAAAGCATATCGCCGAACGGTGGCCGTCATTCCTGTTGCCCCTTCGTTTACCATTCAGCCTGGGGAAAGAAAGGTATTGCCGTTTTCCTATGTTCTTCCGCTGCATTTGCCAATTACGCGTCATAGTGTGCGCTATACGTTTGTGACGCGTTTGGACATTGCCGATGGGGTCGATGCTTTTGACCAGGATGCGATTCATATTCTTCCGCCGTTAGCGCTCGAGAAATTGTTTCAAGCGTTTGCGAATCTTGGCTTCCGTGAGAAGCCTTCTTCGGGAAAAATCAGTGCGTACGGCCAGGAATTTGCCTTCTTCCCGACAAACACGTTTAAAGGAACGGTACAGGAAATAGAATTTTTTGCCCTGCTCGAAGAGAAAGGGGTTCGGTTGTATCTCGAAGTAGACATATGGAACGGATTGCGTGAAAGCGAGATGAAACAAGAGCTGTTTTTCCGTTATGAAGAGCTGGATGATTTGGAAGGAACAGCCCAAACGTTGCAACGTGCAATCGAAAAAGCGGTTCAAGCCGCTCAGAACTCTTCCTTCCATATGGGCACTGTCTATGCGCCGCCGTATACCTCTCCACATGCATACGGTCCTCATCACAATCATCACCATGGTGGGCATAGCATGACGGGAGCGATTGGCGGATTTGCGGCAGGAATGCTTGCGGGTATGGTGGCTGAGGAATTGTTGGAAGAGGTCGTTGAAGAAGCGCTAGATCCCGATTTAGGCGATGTGATGGATATAGGTGATTGGTTCGACGGTGGAGACGATATTATATAAGCGCCAAAAACAAAATTCTGCATAATGACGTTCGCAACGCCCATCAAGCTATTTCGTTGACATACGAGCGTTACGAAAGAGGAAAAAGATCCGATGGCCTTCATGAAAAAGGGCATCGGATCTTTTATATAATATAAAATGCTATACATCATTAATATCAAAAGACAATTCAATTTTATGATCAGGAAGCGAGGCGAGAGGATGAAGCTCGAAGGAAGAATCGTGTTCATCGGCGACAGTATTACCGAATCAGGAAGATGGAAAGACCCGGAACAAATTGGCTACGGGTATGTCCGGCTGATCCGCGACTACCTTATTACCGCTTATCCGAATCGCTTCTTCGATGTCATCAATCGCGGCGTCAGCGGCAACCGCATGCCCGACCTGCTTGTGAGATGGGAGCGGGACGTTATCGATCTGCAGCCAGATGTCGTTTCCATTTCGATCGGCATCAATGATGTATGGCGCCAGCTCGACCATCCAGAGAAAGAGCAAGTATATCCGGACCAATTTGAACAAGTATATACGCAGCTGGCTGTGCAAACGAAGGAAAAAACGAAAGCGCAACTGATATTTATGGAGCCGACCATTATCGGCGAGTACATTCATTCACAAGGAAACATAAAGCTGAAACCGTATGTGGAAATTGTGCAAAAAATGGCGCAGCGGTTTCAAGGCATTTTAGTGCCTACCCATCAGGCGTTTCTCGCCTATTTGCAAGCACGTTCGCCATATCGGCTGACAACAGACGGTGTTCATATGAATTCCATCGGCAATATGCTGATGACGCGTACTTGGATAGGTGCTGTGAAAAAAGTGAATTGATCTCTTTCACCACTCCTTTGGCTGAAGAGGAGATCTTGTTGCTCGGTTTTAAAACAGTCCGACGGCTCGCAAAGAAGAGTGCGTCGGATTTTTCATGAAGGGAAACTTTTCGAAGAGTTTAGAGTAAGAGGAAATTTATAGGCAGATAGATACCTCTTTTGGCGGTGGTAGAAATTGAAGATTTATAGTAAAATAAAGCGTGCTGACTTTTTGGTGTGTATCGATTGGTAAAAGCAAAAAAGTGATGTAAAAAGAAGAGAATCGTGATATTTTGGCATAGCGGAGAAATATGTTATATAAGTGAGGACAGCCATAATTTCGAAAAGAAAGGAATGCTAGAGGATGGACATTGTAGAGATTATAAAGGCCATTATTTTAGGAATGGTCGAAGGATTAACAGAGTTTGCCCCGGTTTCCTCAACGGGTCATATGATTATTGTCGATGATATGTGGCTGCAATCGCAGGAATTTTTAGGGAAGTATGCGGCAAACACGTTTAAAGTCGTCATCCAGCTCGGCTCGATTTTGGCGGTCGTTGTCGTGTTTAAAGACCGATTTATCGACTTGCTTGGGCTGCGCGGACGCCATCGCGATGGACAGCCGCGCTTGAAGCTGATGCAAGTGATTGTCGGACTCATTCCAGCAGGGGTATTAGGGGTGTTGTTTGAGGATTATATTGACGAGCACTTATTTTCGACCGCAACCGTGTTGATCGGATTAGTGCTCGGGGCGCTATTGATGATCGCCGCCGATGTATTTGCCAAAAAGGCGCCAAAAGCGCAAACGGTCGACCAAATTACATATAAGCAGGCGCTTATCGTCGGTCTTGTTCAATGTTTGTCCTTATGGCCAGGATTTTCCCGATCCGGCTCGACGATTTCCGGCGGGGTGCTGGCGGGAATGAGCCACCGCGCCGCGGCCGACTTCACGTTCATTATGGCTGTACCGATTATGGCTGGCGCAAGTGGCTTGTCGTTGTTAAAAAACTGGCAGTACGTGACGGCGGCCGATATCCCGTTTTTCATCGCTGGGTTTATTAGCGCATTTTTGTTTGCCTTGCTCGCGATTCGCTTTTTCTTAAAGCTGATTAACCAAATTCGCCTCGTGCCGTTTGCGGTGTACCGCATTGTCTTGGCACTGGTCATTTACGTCTTGTATTTCTAGAATGATTTAGCAAGGAGAATACGCTTTTATGCCCGATGGACGCATTCCATCGGGCTGTTTTTATTCCAATAGCCCAAGCTTCATCGCTTTGACAACCGCTCCGACCCGTGAGTCGACATCCAATTTTCGCAAAATCATAGAAAAAAGTTCTTTTCATTAATATTCATTTTTTTAGGATGGCAACTCTGATGAACGTAAGTCAGTACTTCCGCATCGTTGAAATGGAGAAAAACCCCTATTAATATGTAAAATCGTAGGGATGTTATCGTTTTTCCATATCATGCATACTCCGCTAACATCGTTCGCAAAGAGGAAAAATAAAAAATATCCGGGCAGCAGCATCAAACATAAGCCTTCATTTTACAACACTAATCATGTATAATATACATAGAAGGTTCGTATAAATAAAATAAGACCAAGGGTGCTGCAACACCCTCGGTCCTGCAATAGAACGGTTCCCTGCAAGGGGGATCGGCAGCAGAGCGGAAATAATCCACCCGTAGCTCCGACAACTCAAGGGTGGATTATTTCTTTTGACTGTAAGACAGTATTGAAACGATAAGACTTGCAAAAGCTATCGCAAACATTAACGCTTCAAACACTGTCATCGGCATCACCCCCTTTCTGCATATAAAGGGGTACAATGCCGACCCACCCTTGAGTTTTCCCGTACTATTGCCTTCCTATTATACTATATATTTACAACTATTGAAAACGGAAGATAGTAAGGTTTATCTTCTGTTTTTTTGTCGAAAAGCAGATGCCTTGTAGGGCATCTCAGCTTGTCGACTTTGTCGACAAGCTGAAAGCCCGTCGAAAGAACTCGACGGGCTTTTTTATTAGTTCATATTGATCCAGACACTCTTCACTTCGGTATAGTTTTCTAAAGCATAGCTACCCATTTCGCGGCCGATACCTGATTGTTTATAACCGCCAAACGGAGAAGCAGCGTCAAAGACGTTGTAGCAGTTTACCCACACTGTTCCAGCTTGCAGCTTATGAGCAATTAGGTGAGCTTTTTTCAAGTCTTGAGTCCAAACGCCAGCTGCAAGGCCATAAATGCTGTCGTTCGCTTTTTTAACCAGATCATCAATATCATCAAATGGCATTGCTGCAACAACTGGTCCGAAAATTTCTTCTTTTGCGATGGTCATATTATGATCCACATCTGCAAAGATGGTTGGAGAAACGAAGTATCCTTTCTCAAATGGAATCGTTCCACCGGTTACGACTTCTGCCCCTTCTTCAATTCCCTTGTCAATATAACCTTTTACACGAGCTTGTTGTTGTGCTGAAATAAGTGGACCCATTGTAGTATCCGGTTCTAAACCATTACCTAGTTTAATTGATTTTGCAGCAGATGCTAAATCAGCTACAACATTGTCATACATTTTCTTTTGGACATATAAACGGCTTCCAGCAGCACAAACTTGTCCTTGGTTGAACATAATTCCTCTTAAAGCCCCTGGAATGGCTTTTGAAAGGTCAGCATCTGGAAGAATAATATTAGGAGATTTGCCGCCTAATTCAAGAGTCACACGTTTTAGTGTATTAGCAGCAGATCTCATAATAGATTTACCTACATTAGTAGAACCAGTGAATGCAATTTTATCCACTAACGGATGATCTACTAGTGCTTGTCCAGCAGTTGGACCATAGCCTGGCACGATATTGATTACACCTTTAGGGAATCCAGCTTCACTAATTAATTGAGCTAAATATAAAGCGGATAATGGAGTATTTTCAGCCGGTTTTAACACGATTGTACATCCCGTTGCTAAAGCAGCGCCTAATTTCCAAGCTGCCATCAGTATTGGGAAGTTCCAAGGAATAATTTGCCCTACTACTCCAACAGGTTCGTGTAAAGTATAGTTAAAGTAATTGCCTTGAACAGGAATAGTTTGCCCGACAATCTTTGTAGCCCAACCAGCGTAATAGCGGATGTGCTCAATAGCTAAAGGAACATCAGCATTAGATGTTTCCGCAAATGGTTTACCATTATCTAAAGTTTCTAACTGTGCTAACTCTAATTTATGCTCTTCCATCAAGTCAGCTAATTTATACATCAATCGACTGCGCTCCGCACTGCCCATCTTTCTCCAAGGACCGTTGTCAAATGCTTCGCGAGCTGCTTTAACAGCTAAATCGATATCTTCTGCAACTGCTTCGGAAACAGTCGCCAATACCTCACCTGTAGCAGGATTAAATGTTTGGAACGTTTTCCCGGAAACGGAATCTACAAATTCCCCGTTTATGTATAATTTTTTAACACCTTTTAAAAATTCTACTAATCTTGGACTTAATTGAGTTGCCACTGTTGTCACTATCAATTCCCCCTTTGAGTAATATGATGAAGCGCTTTCGATAAAGCGCTTTCGTCAAAAAGGAAAAAAATTGATTTATGGAAATTTTATCATATTTGCACTAAAAAAACAATAGATATATTCTATTCGCAACTAATCTTTCTTAATGTTTCGTATTTTAGAAGGGATTTTGTTCAATAGGTACCATACTGAACAAAAATAAAAATTATTTTTATATATCTGATTTACTTTGCCAAAAAACGGTCTTTCGTTTGGCATACAGGGGAAATCGGGCTGGAAAAATTAAAAACGATTATGGAGAAGGTACATATATAGAGGATTGCGGCATCACAAAATAAGACACGGCATCCTGTGGATACCGTGTCCATTGGTTGAGAGGCAGAGCTATTTTTGTGCTACATTTCTTCAGGAGCGCGAATTCCTAACAGCCGCAATCCCTCTTTATATAAGTCTTTTTTCCTTAATTTTTCCTTGATTCCTCAATCAATGTCAACAGCTTTTCCAACGCATCTCCCGCGTCGGATCGCTCCATGTTTTGGTGGTAGCGGTCTTTGTTTTGGTAAAGATGATAAATAGCACTTTGCAGTGATTCGTTCGTTAAGTCTTCTTCCATCAGCACTTTGGCGTAACCCGATTTTTCAAAAGAACGGGCGTTTAAAATTTGGTCGCCGCGGCTTGCCTCTTTGGAAAGAGGAATGAGCAGCATCGGCTTGCGCAAGGCGAGAAACTCGAAAATCGAGTTGGCGCCGGCGCGTGATAGGACGATATCGGCCATCGCCATCAGATGAGGAAGCTCTTCATGGACGTATTCAAATTGCTTATAGCCTTTTTCTTTCGCCAGTTTAGCGTCGACATTTCCTTTTCCGCAAATATGGACGATTTGAAAATCGGCAAGCAGTTTTGGCAAATTGGCGCGCAGCGCGTCGTTAATCCGCTTCGAACCGAGACTTCCGCCCATGGCGAGAAGAACCGGCTTTCCTTTTTGAAATTGGCAAAGCTGTCGTCCTTTGTCGGCGTCTCCCTGCTTTAATTCCTCACGAACGACCGCCCCGACGTAAACACCTTTTTCTTTCTTAACGTGGCGCATCGTTTCCGGGAATGTGACGCAAATTTTGGTCGCAAACGGCATTGCGATTTTATTAGCCAGTCCTGGGGTAATATCCGATTCGTGAATGATGGACGGCACCCCGTTTAACCACGCGCCGATAATGACAGGGACGGACACAAATCCGCCTTTGGAAAAGATGACGTCCGGCTTTTCTTTTTTGATGATGCGGTATGCTTGCCAAGTCCCTTTCAAGACTTTAAACGGATCTTTAAAGTTGTTCCAATCGAAATAGCGGCGTAACTTTCCGGTAGAAATCGGAAAGTAAGGCACGCCGTCCATCTTTGCGATAATTTCCCGTTCGATGCCTTGGTGGGAACCGATATAGGCAATGTTCCAGCCTTGTGCTTTTAATTTCGGAATTAGCGCGACATTGACCATGACATGCCCAGCTGTGCCGCCGCCGGTAAGGATAATTTTTTTGCTCAACGTTGATCACCTGTCTTTTTCAGCATGATACAATAACTTATTAGCTTTTCCCATATGTCGTATTGTATTATAGCAGATACTTTTCATTTTATGTGTGAAAAGGTGAAAAACCGATCCGCGTTGTTTCCGTGTACACGAAAGAATATGTTCTTCTTAGTTTTAGCAAATTTTCATCATTTTCTTTTCCAATTTTTATAAATGTGTTATATGATGATCAGTCTGTAAAATAAATATATGCCTTTTTTAATA
Organism: Parageobacillus sp. NEAU-HV-2; assembly: GCF_059115485.1. Taxonomy (NCBI): domain Bacteria; kingdom Bacillati; phylum Bacillota; class Bacilli; order Caryophanales; family Anoxybacillaceae; genus Parageobacillus; species Parageobacillus sp. NEAU-HV-2. The sequence goes on along the minus strand of NZ_JBXUJJ010000015.1, from coordinate 16,805 downwards.
TGTTAATAGATTCAAATCTGTTTATTTTTCTATTTTCAAAGCAAAAAAGTATTGGTAAAGTACAAATAAAGAGGTGAAAACGATGCAATGGCTTGTTTTACTTAGCCTTGTGGCGGGAATCGTATTATACGGCATCGTTCCGACGATCGTGATTCGGAAGACAAGGTTTCGCATCTACCGGGAAGGACCGTCCGAAAACATGATTGCGTTAACGTTTGATGACGGTCCGGATCCGTATTATACACCAAGATTATTAGATTTATTAAAAAAACATCAAGTGAAGGCGACGTTTTTTGTGGTTGGGAGCAAAGCAAAACAATATCCTGATATTGTCAGACGGATGCATGAGGAGGGGCATGAAATCGGCATTCACCATTACCGGCATATCAGCAATTGGCTGATACTTCCGCCTTTTTTGGAAAAAGGATTGCGGAAATCAGCAGATATTATTGAACAGATTATTGGAAAGCGGCCCATCTATTATCGTCCGCCTTGGGGACATTTTAATTTGTTTACCCCGCTTGTGCAAAAGAAATATATTACGGTGCTGTGGACTTACATCCTTGGCGACTGGAATGCAAAGCTTGGTACGATGGAATTGTTCCGCCGCCTTCGAAATAGTATGAAGGGTGGAGCGATTATTGTTCTCCATGACAGCGGCGATACGCTTGGCGCTGACAAACAGGCGCCAGAACAAATGCTTGCGGCGCTGGAGCTGTTGCTAAAGGAAGAAACGGCGAAAAAGCTGCGCTGGGTGACGATTACAGATTTCATGAATGTGCAAACTAATAAACAAATCTCATCAATATAATAATGGGGGATCTATGGATACGAGTATTCTCTTTTCGTATGTGCAATCATACGGATATGTCATTATTTTCGTGTTTTTGTTTTTCGGCATTGTCGGCATTCCGGCGCCGGAAGAGAGTTTATTGTTTTTTCTTGGGATTGTGATTGCTAGGCAACAGCTTTTATGGGAATATTGTATAATCGCCAGCTGGTGCGGCGTAGTGATCGGGATGATCACCGCTTACGGCATCGGGCGCTTTTTTGGGGCGCCATTTATTCAAAAGTACGGAAAGTATTTAGGGATTAAAGAAGAAAAGTGGGAGCGGGCAAAACAGCTGTTTCATCGCTATGGAAAATGGGGGATTTTATTTGGCTATTACATTCCGGGAGTTCGGCAAATTTCTCCGTACATGGCAGGGGTTATTCATTTTCCGTTCCGTTCGTTTGTGTTGCTTGCTTCGCTTGGTGCGACGCTCTGGGTTGTACCGGTCATGCTTGCTGGAATGTTGCTCGGACGGCATATGCAAATTCCGTTGTTTTATTTCCCTCTGATTGGGTTGACATTGTTTGTATTATTTCTATTTGCAACATGGATTGGGCAGCGACTGCGCAAAAAATCTTTGGAAAACTAAGGGAGCTAACAATGATGAAAATTCTTGTATTACCACTGTTCCAGATGAATACAGGACATCATAAAGTAGCCGATACGTTGATCGATTTTTTGCAAGGGCAGTTTCCGTATGTATTTTGCAAAAAAATTGATTTCTTAAGCTACTGCAATGAATTAATGGAGAAAATGGTATCGGAAATGTATTTGCGCTGGATTCGCTCTCATCCCGCTTCGTACCATCGTGTTTATAAGACGTTCATGTATCATGATGTTCATCGGTTGGAATTCGTTTCTTTTGAGCCGTGGCTGCCTTATTTTGAAAGCAAGATGAAAAAAATGCTGGAAAGAGAGAAGCCAGAGCTTATTATTTGCACGCATTCCTTTCCATCGCGCATTTTGCAGCGACTCAAACGGAAAAAAATGATTCATGTACCAGTGGTGAATGTTTATACAGACTTTTTTGTCAATAGCGTGTGGGGAAAGCGCAATATTGATTATCATTTTGTCCCGCATGCCGACGCAAAACGGGAGCTGATGACGAAATATCATATTGAGGAAAGGCGAATTGTGGTGACAGGAATTCCCGTCCATGAAGTGTTTATGGCGAAACATTTAGAGGCGAAAAGGAAAAGACGTCCGTTTCATTTACTATTGGCAGGCGGTAACCAAGGATTAGGAAATATCATCGATTTTCTCAAAAAAGCAAAGGATTCTCATTTGTTTCGTTATTCGGTATTATGCGGGACAAATAAAAAGCTTTATGATGAAATCGTAAGCTGGAAGCATCCGCATATCCGTCCTTTCTCCTACATATCCAGCCCACAGGAGATGAACCGTTTATATAACGAGGTCGATGCGGTGATCACAAAACCGGGCGGCGTTACGGTAAGCGAAGTATTGCATAAGCAATTGCCGATTTTTACAATCGATTATTTACCTGGTCAGGAACAAATTAATTTGCAGTATCTTGAAAAACGCGGGTTAGTTTATAATTTGTCTGGGCTTCGTCATTACGAACAAAAAATCTTTCATGTGCTTACAGATGAAATCGAAAAAAACCGTTTTTATCGTCGGGTGCATGAATATTTTGCAGAGATCGAAAAAACGGCCCAAAATGCATTAGAGGAGATGGTGGCGGCGATGTGCGAAGGATCGTATCGCGCCCTTCGGAAATAGCGATTTCACCATCTAACGAATCGGTTAGATGGTGTTTTTGCTGTTTTTGAAGTGACGAAACAACCTGTATCCTTCATATAAAAATACCATACGATTGCGCGCGAAACGTGTTAAAATAGGAACGATGGGAAGCGAAGAGGAGGAGCCTGCATGAAAACGAGAGTTGGGATTTTATACGGCGGCAAATCGCCGGAGCATAACGTTTCGTTATCAACGGCGATGGCGGTCATGAACGCCATTGATAAAAATAAATTTGATGTCATTCCGATTTATATTAACGTCGAAGGACAATGGATCAAAGGGGAGCGGCTGACGGGAACGATCACGGACGTGAAGCAGCTGCAGTTTCATTCGGATGCGAAAGCGATGATACCGGTAGCGTTAAACCAAGTGCCGGCATTAGCGGATGATAAAAATCAATTTCCATCTGTAACGGATGTCAATAAAGAATCGGAAGCAGCGATTGATGTGATTTTTCCATTATTGCACGGACCAAATGGAGAAGACGGCACCGTGCAAGGCTTGCTTGAGATTTTGAATATTCCATATGTCGGAAACGGCGTGCTTGCCTCAGCGGTCGGCATGGATAAAGTAATGATGAAAAACTTATTTGCCCAGGCCGGGCTGCGCCAAGCGAAATACGTATCGTTTACGAAGCGGGATTGGAGTAAAGATGAAGAAGCGACGTACGACCAAGTCGAGCAAAAACTCGGCTATCCTTGTTTTGTCAAACCAGCAAACGCAGGGTCCAGCGTCGGCATTACGAAATGCAAACAGCGCGCTGATTTGAAAGCAGCTTTTATCGAAGCATTTAAGTATGACCGGAAAATTATTGTGGAAGAAGCGATTGTCGGCCGCGAAATCGAAATCGGCGTCATCGGCAATGATGAACCAATTTGTTCAGTAGTCGGAGAAATTATTCCGAAAAAAGAATTTTATGATTATCAGGCGAAATATGAAGACGGCGATACGGAACTCATCATTCCGGCGCAAGTGACGGAAGAACAATATGAAACGATCAAGCAGATGGCGATTACTGCATTTAAGGCACTCGACCTTTCCGGGCTTGTCCGCGCCGACTTTTTCTTAACGGAAGATGGCACGGTGTATATTAACGAAATCAATACGATGCCGGGGTTTACGCCATACAGCATGTTCCCATTGCTATGGAAACATAGCGGCGTTTCGTATCCGGAATTAATCGAGCGCCTCATTCAGCTGGCGATTGAGCGGCACGAGGAAAAGCAAACGATCATGTACACGTTTGAGAAATAGAAAAGGTGGAGAAAGATGATCACTCGCACGTTAAAAGAGATACAAGCGATGGCGGATGGCCGCGGGTTGGCCGCCGAATTTGCCGATATTACAATCAGAGGTGTCTCGATCGACACGCGGACGATTCAGCAGGGCAATCTATACGTTCCGCTCAAAGGGGATAAGTTTAACGGGCATGCGTTTGTGCAAGAGGCGCTTGCAAAAGGTGCCAGTGCGGTGCTTTGGTCGGAAACGGAAGGAAATCCGCCGGAAAACGCTCCAGTGATTGTTGTTGATGATACGCTGAGCGCGCTGCAGCGCTTGGCTCACAGGTACCGCAGACAGCTGGACGTAAAAGTGGTCGGTATTACAGGAAGCAACGGCAAAACAACGACAAAAGACATGACGGCGGCACTATTGGCCACCTCTTATAAGGTGCAAAAAACAGAAGGAAATTTAAACAACCATATTGGCGTGCCATTGACGCTTCTTCGCTTGGCAGAAGATACGGAAATGGCGGTCGTCGAAATGGGAATGAGCAATTTTGGCGAAATTGAACTTTTGTCCAACATCGCTGAGCCGGATGCGGCGATTATTACGAACATCGGGGAAGCTCATTTGCAAGAATTAGGCTCGCGTGAAGGAATTGCGCAAGCAAAATTGGAAATTTTGTCTGGTTTGCGCAAAAACGGGCTGTTTGTCTATCATGGCGATGAGCCGTTATTGACAAGCCGTGTGCCAAGTTTGCCGCTGCCGGAGCATGTCGTAACGTTTGGTCAAGAGACGAAAAACGATTATTATTCGAATGCGGTGCGGATGGAAGCAACGGGGACGACATTTATGGTCAACCAGCTTCCAGATCGAACGTTGTTTATTCCGATTTTAGGAAAGCACCATGTTTATAACGCATTGGCTGCCATTGCGGTAGCTCGCTTTTTTGGTGTCAGCTGGGAGAGCATTCAAGAAGCGCTTGCCCATTTAGAGGTCACTCGCATGCGCATGGAGTTGATCGAAACAAAACATGGCTTTACGATCATTAACGATGCGTACAATGCCAGCCCTACTTCGATGAAGGCGGCTTTGCAGCTGCTCGGGGAATTGACGGGATATACGAAAAAAATTGCGGTGTTAGGCGATATGTTGGAGCTTGGTGACCAAGAAATAGCATTTCATCGCGAAATCGGCGCGATGCTTCGCCCCGAAATGGTCGATTATGTTTTCACCTACGGGCCATTGGCGCGCCATATTGCACAGACAGCTGCGCCGTTTTTCCCAGATGGGCGGGTGCGCGCATACGATGAGAAAAAAGCACTGGCCAACGATTTGCTTGCCATCGTTTCGTCAAGTGATGTGATTTTGTTAAAGGCTTCCCGCGGGATGAGACTAGAAGAGCTGCTTCGCAGTTTGCAATAACGGTATCATAGTGTAAAATGAAAACAACGGTGAAAAAATAAAAGCGGCGTTGTCGATCGCCGCTTTTGATTTTTTAGGAAACGGTGATAATCATGATCGGCTGTCTATGTATACATGGATTTACGGGAAGTCCGGAGGAAGTTGCTCCGCTGGCGGAATATTTGCGAAAGCGGACGGATTGGGTAGTCAAAACTCCGACCCTTCCCGGGCATGGAGAAGAATTGCAGCTGAGAGGGATTACGTATGATCAATGGTTTCAAGCGGCAGAACAGGAGCTGCAAGCGTTAATGGACGAGTGTGAAACGGTATATGTCATCGGTTTTTCGATGGGCGGAGTGATCGCCGTCTATCTAGCAGAAAAATATCGCATTGATAAATTAGTGCTGTTAAGTGCGGCATTTTATTATGTCAATCCGCGTCAATTATGGAAAGACATTCGTGATATGTTGCGCAATGGATGGCGGCGCATCGGCGAACATCCGCTGTTTATCCGTTATAAAAATAAGATGCGGTCCACGCCGCTTGCCGCTGTATTAGAGTTTCGCAAGCTAGTAAACGAAGTGCGGCCGCGTCTGCCTTATGTTCATGTCCCGGTGTTGATTGTGCAGGGAGAAAAAGACGGGATTGTTCCGCTAAAAAGCGCCCATTATTTATATCAAAGGATTGGTTCCCCAAAAAAGAAACTATTATTGTTGCCCGAGTCTTATCATCACGTCTGCCATAGCACAGACCGGCACGTATTGTTTGCTGAAGTAGGAAAATTTTTAATGGAAAATGGTAATGATTGAAAATGAAAGATGGAAATGGTATGATAACTGTCAAATATTTTTATTCGATCAGTAAGCATTAATAAAGGAGTTTGAATAACATTGGCGACATTTCAAGAGTTAGGATTAAGCAATGAATTAATGAAGGCGATCAGCCGCATGGGCTTTGAAGAAACAACCCCGATTCAAGCAAAGACGATTCCGCTAAGCTTGCAAAATAAAGATGTGATTGGACAAGCGCAAACCGGTACTGGCAAAACGGCGGCGTTTGGCATTCCGCTTATCGAAAAAGTGAATGTGAAAAACGAAGCGGTGCAAGGGTTAGTGGTGGCTCCGACGCGTGAGCTGGCGATTCAAGTATCGGAAGAGCTGTATAAAATTGGCGCCGTCAAGCGCGTGCGTGTATTGCCGATTTATGGCGGTCAAGATATTGAGCGGCAAATTCGCGCGTTGAAAAAACATCCGCACATTATTGTCGGGACACCGGGGCGCCTGATCGATCATATCAACCGCAAGACGCTGCGGCTAGAACATGTGCATACGGTAGTGCTCGATGAAGCGGACGAAATGCTGAATATGGGATTTATTGACGATATTGAGGCGATTTTAAGCAATGTTCCGAAACAGCGGCAAACGCTATTGTTTTCGGCGACCATGCCGGAACCGATCCGCCGCATCGCCGAGCGGTTTATGAATGATCCGGAGCTCGTAAAAGTAAAAGCAAAAGAAATGACCGTTCCGAATATTCAACAATATTACCTCGAAGTACAGGAAAAAAAGAAATTCGATATTTTAACGCGCTTATTGGATATTCAGGCGCCGGAGCTGGCGATTGTGTTCGGGCGGACGAAGCGGCGTGTCGACGAATTGGCGGAAGCGCTGAACTTGCGCGGCTACGCCGCAGAGGGAATTCATGGCGATTTGAGCCAGGCGAAACGTCTCTCTGTGTTGCGCAAATTTAAAGAAGGCGCGATCGAGATTTTGGTTGCAACGGATGTAGCGGCGCGCGGACTGGATATTTCCGGCGTGACGCATGTGTATAATTTTGATATCCCGCAAGATCCGGAAAGCTACGTCCACCGCATTGGCCGCACTGGCCGCGCGGGGAAAACGGGTGTGGCGATAACGTTCGTGACGCCAAGGGAAATCGGACAGCTTCATAATATTGAACGGACGACAAAGCGGAAAATGGAGCGGATGAAGCCGCCAACATTGGACGAAGCGCTGGAAGGGCAGCAGCGCATCGCGGTGGAAAAATTGGTGAATGTGGTAGAAAGCGAAAACCTGTCTTTCTATAAACGAGCTGCTGAAGAGCTGTTAGAGGAACATGATTCGGTTTCGCTAGTGGCGGCATGTATTAAAATGTTGACAAAAGAACCGGATACGACGCCGGTGCGGTTAACGGAAGAGCCGCCGCTTCCGGTTAAACGGGAGAAAAAGCGGGGAAACCGCGCGGAAGGTCCATCCCGAGAGCGTGCAAAAAAACGGCGCGTTGCCCGTTAAAAACGGCGCAACAGGCGCCGTTTTTTTGCTATGGTAAAATGTATATGCATAAACAACAGCTGAGTTATGACGATCGCCCCGCTTGGCTATGTCGCCATGAACGTTCCGGCTCCATTTTTTATCAGATCCCGCTTTCATCGCCGAGAAAGCGGGGCTGTTGGTTAGCGATAAAGAAGAAAAGGCCGATGCGGGCGCAGGCGGGACGAGATAAAAGGAGCAATAATCCCTCCTGCTAACAAGCCAAATAGGTGGGCGACCATATTCACATCAGGGGCGGTGAATGCGATAAATAAACTAATGCCAATAACGGCGAGAAGAAGGCGGGCGTGATGCTTGTCGATCATATCGCGGCGGAATACGATTAAATAGCCATACATACCGAACAGGCCAAAAATGGCGCCGGACGCCCCAACGTGACTGTACATCGCCGGCAGAAGGAAAAAGGATGCGATGTTGGCGCCGATTCCGCTCCCTATATAAAGAAGCAAAAACTTGCTTTTCCCTAGCATTTGCTCCAATGCGGGGCCGAATAAAAGCAGGGAAATGGAATTGACTATCATATGTTCAAACCGCACATGCAAAACAAGAGGGCTTACGAGCCGCCAATATTCCCCTTCGCGTATGGCGGCATTAAATCCAATCATTCGTTCCCATAACGGTTCCGCGCTCGAAAAACGCAAAAAAAACATAAACCATATGACTACATGAAGGATAACAAGGATAGAAACAACGGGATAAAGGCGGAAAAAAACACGTGCATTTTCCCTGCGCACAAACATGTCGCTCTCTCCTTCTTATTTATTGATCGAAAAATAGCCGAAAGGGTTTCCGCTTCGGCGGGCAAAGCGAATAAGCAGATCGGCTTATTAAAATGCTATGTAAGAGATAGAAAGGATAGAAGGACAATGATTATCGGAGTTGGTATTGATATTGTGGAATTAGAGCGGATTAGGAGGCTAATGGAAAAAAACGAAAAATTGATCGACCGCATTTTAACGAGGGACGAAAAAAATGTGTTCGCACAATTATCACCAAAACGCAAAGTGGAATTTTTAGCGGGACGGTTTGCGGCGAAAGAAGCGTACGCAAAAGCCGTCGGCACAGGAATTGGAAAACATCTGTCATTCCATGATATTCAAATTATGAACGACCTGCAAGGAAAACCAATCGTCGTTTCAGATGCGAATGACTGCCGCATCCACCTTTCCATTTCACATAGCCGTGATTATGCAATTGCTCAAGTAATTATTGAGCGCTTGTCATAGCTAGTCTGCATATTCCCCGAAGTTGTCTCATATATTGTAATGCAAAAATGGAAATCGATATGAGGCAAAGGGGTTGAAATGATGAGGAGAAAAGTGCTCAGTGTATTCGTTGGCATCATATTGCTTATTGCTTTAGCTGGCTGCGGGTCAAAATCACAGGAAGATGTCGTCAAAGCGCTCGATGAAAAAATGGATGAGGTCACAAGCTACCAGGCAGAAGCAAAAATGACGTTTCAAACAGGTTCCAAACCACAAGTATATAACGTCGAAATCTGGTATAAACATCCTGCCTATTACCGTGTCAGCTTAAAAAATGCCGACAAAAAGCAAAGTCAGATGATTTTGCGCAATGATGAAGGGGTCTTTGTGTTTACGCCGGCGCTCAATAAAAGCTTCCGGTTCCAAAGCGATTGGCCGAAAAACAGCAGCCAGGCCTATTTGTATGAGTCACTAGTCAAAGATATTTTGAGCGATTCGAAGGCGAAGTTTAAAGCGACAAAAGATCATTACGTATTTGAAACGAAAACAAACTATCCAAATAGCAATGTCGTGCCGATGCAAGAAATCAAGTTAAACAAAAAGGATTTATCACCGGTATCGGTCAAAGTGATGGATACCGACCGAAAAGCTTTGTTAACTGTGCAATTCTCCAAGGTCGAATTCAACAAAAAATTTGATGATGATGCGTTTGATACGTCGAAAAATATGACGGGAGCGCGTTTAGAAGTGCCGACGATGGCAGAAGCGAAAGACAAAGCGATGGAAGTCATGTATCCGGAGCAGCTGCCGGAAGGAGTAAAGCAGATCGATGAGAAGGAAGTTGCCAGTGAAAACGGAAAACGCGTGATTATGACGTTCGGCGGCGAAAAAACATTTACATTAGTTCAGGAAAAAGCAAAAGTTTTGCCGGCAACAAGCACACCGATGCTGGTCAATGGCGAGCCAGTCGATTTAGGTTTTGCGATTGGCGCGCTGACGGATCAAACATTGAAATGGTCGTACAATGGTGTTGATTTTACGCTCGCTTCCAATGATTTAACACCGGAGGAAATGGTCATGGTTGCCCGTTCCGTGCAAGGAAAGGCGATTAAATAATTGATTGCTAGGCAACAGGCTCGCGGCTTGACGAGCCTGTTTTCTTTTCGGAAAAGGCAGACTCTTAAGGCAATGATATATTCCTTCCTTGTTTAGAAAGTGGTAAACTAAAAAAGGATAGCGCAAATTAGAGCGTTTACATTAAAAAACTCAGATCTGCTAGACAAGGAAGGACAGCGAGGCATGATGAATTCATTTTACCGTGATACGTGGGCTGAAATTGACTTAGATGCAATTCACTACAATGTTTCCCAACTTAGAAATTTTTTACCAAATGACACTCGCATTATGGCAGTGGTAAAGGCGAATGCATACGGCCATGGTGATGCTCAAGTGGCGAAAACAGCGCTAGAAGCCGGCGCTTCTTATTTGGCAGTGGCTTTTTTAGATGAGGCGCTTGCATTGCGGAAAAAAGGAATTACCGCTCCGATTCTCGTATTAGGCGCTTCTCGTCCTAGCGACGTCCATCTTGCTGCCAAATACCAAATCACGCTTACGGTGTTTCAGCCGGACTGGGTCGAGCAAGCGGCCAGCTTATACAAAGGAACGGAACAAGTGCGGTTTCATTTAAAAATGGATACGGGGATGGGACGGCTAGGAGTAAAAGAAGAGGCGGAAACAAAGCGCGTCATTGAGTTAATCGACCGCCACCCGTATTTTTCATTGGAAGGGGTTTATACTCATTTTGCCACGGCTGATGAGATCAACACCGACTATTTTTCTTTTCAATACCATCATTTTTTGCAAATGCTCGAGTGGCTTCCGTATAAACCATCGTTGATCCATTGTGGGAACAGCGCGACCGCTTTGCGGTTTCCGGATAAAGTGTTTAATATGGTGCGCTTTGGCATTTCGATGTACGGGTTGTCGCCTTCGCCGGCTATAAAGCCATATTTGCCGTATGAGCTAAAAGAAGCTTTCTCCTTGCATAGCCGCCTTGTTCATGTTAAAAAGCTCCAACCCGGAGAAAAAGTGAGCTATGGAGCAACCTATACGGCGGAGACGGAACAATGGGTAGGCACTGTTCCAATCGGCTATGCGGATGGCTGGCTGCGCAAACTGCAAAATTTCCATGTGTTGGTGAACGGGAAAAAAGCGCCGATTGTCGGGAGAATTTGCATGGATCAATTAATGATCCGCTTGCCGGAGCCTATGCCGGTCGGAACGAAAGTGACTTTAATTGGGCGTCAGGGCGACGAATATATTTCCGTTGATGACGTGGCCCAATATCTTGGAACGATTAGCTATGAGGTTCCTTGTGTAATAAGTTATCGCGTTCCCCGTATTTTTTTCAGAAATAAGAGTATAATGGAAGTGAGAAATGTTGTTTTAAATGGCAATGATTATGTATAAACTGAAAAACTTTTCAGAAGATAATACGTAGAAAACGCAGAAATGACTTTGCAGCGCTTTTGTTTAGTGGTATGATGAAATGGAAGTAATGAATCGGCTGCAGTTCGTGGAGGTGTATATTTGTGTCGGAGTCTAGCGCAACAACGGAAATCGTCGTTCGTTTGCCTCAATCACTAGTAACCGAATTAGATGTGTTGGTGAAACAAGAAAACGGCAATCGCAATGAACTGATTTACCAAGCGACGAAAATGTATATTCGTGAGCGGAAAAAACGGCAAATCCGCGAAGCGATGAGACGAGGCTACATGGAAATGGCAAAAATTAATTTATCGATCGCTTCAGAAGCGTTTCTTGCAGAATACGAAGCCGACCACACCGTTGAACGTTTAGTTAGCGGGGGGTAATGCTTTGATTGTTAAACGTGGCGACGTTTATTTTGCGGATCTTTCCCCGGTAGTTGGCTCAGAGCAGGGCGGTGTTCGCCCCGTATTGGTCATCCAAAATGATATTGGCAATCGCTTTAGCCCAACGGTAATTGTAGCGGCGATTACAGCGCAAATTCAAAAAGCGAAGCTGCCAACGCACGTTGAAATTGATGCGAAACGCTATGGGTTTGAACGGGATTCCGTCATTTTGCTAGAACAAATTCGGACAATTGATAAACAGCGGCTCACGGATAAAATCACCCACTTAGATGATGAAATGATGGATAAAGTGGATGAAGCGCTGCAGATCAGTTTAGGACTTATCGATTTTTAACACAAATTCAGAAAGAGTTTTCCCGTTTCCAAAACATGTGAAGTTTAGTTTAAAGTATCCCCCTGTTGCAAAAAGGGGTTTATCCTGTGTTTGCAGCGCATTGAGCCATCTATCGCCTCTGCAATGTATAAACAAAGTGGCAGATAGTTTATTTTGCTGTGCATAAAAAAGGACAGGTCGCGGGGAGAAACGATCTGTCCGACTATTTTATACTCGAAAATAGCTGCATCTTTGTAGCTATTTTTATTTTCGCTATTGGAGGGATAATCAATTTGTTTAATAGAGAAGCGTTGATCGGCTTGATTGCCAATGAGTTGCAGTTGTCTGCCAGTCAAGTGAGCAATGTCATTTCCCTTTCGGAAGAGGGGAATACAGTACCGTTTATCGCCCGCTATCGCAAAGAGATGACGGGCGCGCTAGATGAAGTGCAAATTCGCGATATTTTAGAGAAATGGAGCTACTTGCAAAACTTAGAACAACGTAAAGAAGAAGTTCTTCGTCTGATCGATGAGCAAGGGAAATTGACGGAAGAGTTAAAAAACGCGATTATGAACGCCACGAAACTACAGCAAGTCGAAGATTTGTATCGCCCTTACCGGCAAAAACGGCGCACGAAAGCTACGGTCGCCAAAGAAAAAGGGCTAGAGCCGCTTGCCGAATGGCTATGGACGTGTCCAGCGGAACCGAGACCGGAAGAAAAAGCCCAGGAGTTTATCAACCCGGAAAAAGAAGTGTTTACGGTGGAAGAAGCGCTCCAAGGAGCAAAAGATATTATTGCTGAAAAAGTGTCTGATGATGCGCAATTCCGTCAATGGATTCGCCAGCAAACGTGGAAAAAGGGAGTCATCGTATCAACGGCCAAAGCGACGGAAAAGGATGAGAAGAAAGTATATGAAATGTATTACGAATATGAGGAGCCTGTACATAAGATCGTGCCGCACCGTGTGTTAGCGTTAAACCGCGGCGAAAAGGAAGAGGTGCTGCGTGTCGCCGTAAAGTCGCCAGTAGAAGAGATTATGGTGTATTTACAAAAACACGTGATCAAAAATCCACAATCTCCTGCCGCACCGCTTTTATCTGAAGCAATAGAAGATGGCTATAAGCGGCTGATCGAGCCGGCCATTGAACGTGACATCCGCAATGAGTTAACGGAAAAAGCGGAAGAGCGGGCGATTCATATTTTTGCTGAAAACTTGCGGAAGCTTTTGCTGCAGCCGCCATTGAAAGGAAAAATCGTGCTTGGCATTGATCCGGCCTACCGAACGGGATGTAAGCTTGCTGTTGTCGATGAAACAGGCAAACTATTGAAAATTGATGTCATCTATCCGCATCCACCGCAGCAGCGGATAGACGAAGCAAGGGAAAAACTCATTCGACTGATTGAAGAATACCATGTAGAAATGATTGCAATTGGAAATGGAACGGCATCACGGGAAACGGAACAGTTCGTCGCCGATATGCTAAAGCAGGTAGATAAGGAAATTTTTTATCTAATTGTTAACGAAGCGGGCGCCAGCGTATATTCTGCCTCTGATCTCGCTCGCCAGGAGTTTCCAGATTTACAAGTAGAAGAACGAAGCGCGGTTTCGATCGCCCGGCGCGTACAAGACCCATTGGCAGAGCTGGTGAAAATCGATCCAAAGTCCGTCGGTGTCGGCCAATACCAGCATGACGTTTCGCAAAAGAAATTGGCTGAATCGCTGCGCTTTGTCGTAGAAACGGTCGTAAACCAAGTTGGCGTCAATGTCAATACCGCCTCGGTTTCCTTATTGCAATACGTATCCGGGCTTACAAAGACCGTATCAGAAAATATTGTAAAAAAACGAGAAGAACAAGGAAAGTTTAGAAGCCGCGAAGAATTAAAATCGATACCGCGGCTTGGTGCGAAAACATATGAGCAATGCATTGGCTTTTTGCGCATTATTGATGGAGATGAACCGCTCGACCGGACACCGATCCATCCAGAGCGATACGAAGAAGTGAAAAAGCTATTGCAAAATTTAGGCTTTTCCACAGCGCATATCGGAAGCGAAGAACTTCGCATGGCATTGCAATCGCTGCATATTTCCGATACAGCTGCGAAGCTTGGCATTGGCGAGTTAACGTTACAAGATATTATCGATGCCTTAATCCGCCCTGAACGCGATCCGCGTGATGAGCTGCCAAAACCGTTATTGCGCAAGGACGTTTTAAAAATGGAAGATTTAAAAGCAGGGATGGAGTTAGAAGGCACCGTACGGAATGTCGTTGACTTCGGTGCGTTTGTCGATATCGGCGTCAAGCAGGATGGGCTTGTGCATATTTCCAAATTAAGCAAGCAATACGTACGGCATCCGCTGGATGTTGTATCTGTCGGCGATGTCGTAAAAGTTTGGGTAGATCATGTCGATATGAACAAAGGAAGAATCTCTTTATCAATGATTCCGCCAGCGGAGTTAGAGAAAACACTGCCTTCATGAGCAGTGTTTTCTCTGATAAAAAAACCAGCATTGGTTTAACAGTTTGATTTGATAGCGATTTTTTTCATAATAGGCTCGTCTCATTTGATTTTGTAGCCAAGTTGGCATAGCTCTCAACCTCCTAATAATGAAAAGGTTAGTATAATGTATGTACCGCCAGTCTGTCCTGTGCCAAAAAAGTGAGGGGTAAAGAAGAATGGAACAAAGTGACTTACAAAAACTTGTCGAAAGGGTATCCCTGCAATTTTTCCAAAAGCCGTTTAAACATACGGCGACATTTAATCCCCGGCTGCGAACGACAGGAGGGCGTTACATACTACAAACCCATAATATTGAGCTCAATAAAAAGTATTACGAGTTATTTGGCGAAGAAGAGCTGATCGCCATTATTAAACATGAATTGTGCCATTACCATCTTCATTTAGAGGGGAAAGGGTATCGTCATCGCGATAAAGATTTTCGCGATTTATTGCGGCAAGTTCAGGCCCCGCGTTATTGCCGCCCGCTTCCGCAACAAACGCGAAAAAGAACAAAAAAGATACACGTGTACGTTTGTTCCGAGTGCGGTTTGACGTACGAAAGAAAAAAACGGGTCAATACGAATCGATATGTTTGCGGGAAATGTGGCGGCAGGCTAATGTCATATGATAGCGGCGAGGCATAAGTAAAATTTTCTAAATTTGTTGATGATGAGCAGCCAAAAAAATTTATAAAAAGTTATTGACATATATTATTCATATATGCTAAATTATAAAAGCCGTCGCCAAACGGTGATGGGCCGAAAAAAATGTTGACAACACTAAGTTGCCTAAATATAATAAAGAATGTCGATTGTACGCAACAGATTGTTGAGTTAATTATTCTACAATAGCTCAGCGACGAGCATTACATCCATGAATCCGCTCCGAGTTGCCTCGACGCATCTAACTTCTTGGAAACGGCTGGCAGAGGAAGAGGCAGCGAGCATACCAAAAAGCGGTCTGTTATCAGATTTCACTATTCCGCAATAGCTCAGCGGTAGAGCAACCGGCTGTTAACCGGTAGGTCGTAGGTTCGAATCCTACTTGCGGAGCCTTTGGAGAAGTACCCAAGTGGCTGAAGGGGACGGTTTGCTAAACCGTTAGGTCGTGTCTTTACGGCGCGCGGGTTCAAATCCCGCCTTCTCCGCCACTTTGATATATACGATGGCCCGTTGGTCAAGTGGTTAAGACACCGCCCTTTCACGGCGGTAACACGGGTTCGAATCCCGTACGGGTCACTTTTATAAGATATTGGGGTTGCAAAACACCAACCCCATTTTAATGAGGTCCCGTAGTGTAGTGGTTAACATGCCTGCCTGTCACGCAGGAGATCGCGGGTTCGAGTCCCGTCGGGACCGCCATTGAATTATTGGGCCATAGCCAAGCGGTAAGGCAACGGACTTTGACTCCGTGATGCGCTGGTTCGAATCCAGCTGGCCCAGCCATAGGAGCCATTAGCTCAGTAGGTAGAGCATCTGACTTTTAATCAGAGGGTCGGAGGTTCGAGTCCTCCATGGCTCACCACTTTGCGGGTGTGGCGGAATTGGCAGACGCACCAGACTTAGGATCTGGCGCCTCACGGCGTGGGGGTTCAAGTCCCTCCACCCGCACCAGTTGAATATGCGGTCGTGGCGGAATGGCAGACGCGCTAGGTTGAGGGCCTAGTGGGGGCAACCCCGTGGAGGTTCAAGTCCTCTCGACCGCATCACATAATATAAAAATACTTGCGTTTTATGATTTGTTGTGTTATAGTAAAATTTGTTGACTCAAAATTAATAACATGCGCTCGTAGCTCAATTGGATAGAGCATCTGACTACGGATCAGAAGGTTAGGGGTTCGAATCCTCTCGAGCGCGCCATAGCGGGAAGTAGCTCAGCTTGGTAGAGCACATGGTTTGGGACCATGGGGTCGCAGGTTCGAATCCTGTCTTCCCGACTTGTTTAATAAATATGCGGGTGTAGTTTAGTGGTAAAACCTCAGCCTTCCAAGCTGATGTCGTGGGTTCGATTCCCATCACCCGCTCCATAAAAAATGTTCCTTGAAAACTGAACAAAACGAAGCGTCCACATAGAAAAGCGGAGGCGACTGGTTAGCCCCAGTAGGCGCTGGAGGGCTCGCGAGGAGGCTCAGACCAAACAAAGTTTGGTCTTGCGTGGGTTTACTCAGAGAAGTTAACCCAATGTGTTGCCGCCACAGCGAGACCGAAGCGCCCCGAGGGGCTAGGAGCCGAAGCTGGACAATATTTAAAATAAGCCAATCAACTTTCTATGGAGAGTTTGATCCTGGCTCAGGACGAACGCTGGCGGCGTGCCTAATACATGCAAGTCGAGCGGACCGAACA